>NZ_OX030782.1:3285289-3601683 GCF_943733665.1 Aquimarina sp. Aq107
CATTAATAATAACAACACACTTAAAACAGGAGTAGATATGACATATTATCAATTTAAACCTGGAAAAATATCATCTCTAAATGGATCCAGTATCAATGGAGAAGAATTTAGTGATAAGTTTGGTTTAGAAAACGGGGTTTATGTGGATCTAAAACAAAAATTATCAGATAAACTTAGTGTTCAATATGGACTAAGATGGTCCAGCTTTTTTCGACTAGGATCTCAAGAAATAAGTCAATATGATACAGGAAGCCCTTTAACCTACAATGCTGAACAAGATATTTATGAAGAAAATGAGGTCATAGGGACCACACAATATAGTTCTGGAGAAAACATAAAGTCTTTTAATGGAATAGAACCTAGAGTATCCGCAAGATATTTATTAAATGATTCTAATTCTTTTAAACTAAGTTATAATAGAATGTATCAGTATTTACATTTAATCTCCAACACTACCTATCCTACTCCTCTGGACGTATGGTCTCCAAGTGGGCCTTACATCAAACCACAATATGCTGATCAATTAGCGTTAGGATACTTTACATCATTCAATGAAGGAAAATATGACTTAAGTCTCGAAACATATTACAAGAAACTCAATGATGTTACTGATTTTATTGATGGAGCGGATCTAATATTTACTGAAGAGATAGAAACGCAAATTGCACAAGGAGAAGGAAGAGCATATGGATTAGAAGTACAACTAAATAAAAATGAAGGTAGATTAACTGGATGGTTAAGTTATACTCTTGCTAAATCAGAAACTAAAGTTCTCGGAATCAACAATAACGAATACTACCCATCCAACAGTGATCAATTACACGAATTAAATCTAGTTGGATTCTATAAACTAAATAAAAGATGGGATTTTGGAGCTAATTTTGTTTTTGGTTCAGGAAGACCAGTAACCTATCCTACAGGGCGATATGAACAAAATGGATTAGTAGTTGCCGATTACAATAATAGAAATGGAAATCGTTTGCCTGCTTACCACAGATTAGACATATCGGCAACATTAAACCCTAAAAAAGGTAAAAACGGCAAATGGGTGTTCAGTCTTGTAAACGTGTATAACAGACAAAACGCAGCTTCTATCTACTTTAATGAAGTTGGAGAAGTTGGAGATCAGGAAATAGCTACGGGAATGACCCAAGCAACCAAACTATCATTCTTTGGTATTGTACCTAGTATATCTTATGAGTTCAAATTCTAAAAAAAATCAAATGAAAAATTTATTTATAATATCTGTAATAATCATCTCGTCAATTTTCCTGTCATGCGAAACAGACGTAACCAATGACATCACATTAAATGAAAGTACTCCAAGACTAGTTATCAATGGTGGACTAGAGAGAAACACTATCAGTCCATTACCTATACAGCAGATTCAACTAACTACTACTGCCTCTTTTTTATCTACAGAAGACCAACCTTTTGTAGATGATGCAATCGTTACAGTAACAGATGGCACTAATTCTTGGATATTTAATCATTCTACAAATGGGTTTTATGAAAATACAGAAATCATTCCAGAAATTGGAAACACATACACAATCACAATAAATTGGAATGGAGAAACCTATGAGGGGTCAGATTCTATAAGTGAAGTACCTTCATTTGATAATTTCTATTTTGAATTTGAAGAAGAAACAATCGCAACAGATGCAGGATATTTTGTTAAATTTGATACTACAGACCCTATAGATATTGCTAATTTTTATTATTATCGTCTTTTTAAAAATAATGAATTTATTATAGTTCCGGATCCAGGAAATAGCGAGGTTTTAATTGTTTCAGATGAATTTTTTGACGGTAGACAACGCATTGGCGTAAACCCAAATGACGAAGTGCCTTTTGAAATCGGAGATGTTGCTAAAGCACAACAATTATCAATATCTGAAACCTATTTCGACTTCTTAAATGAATTGTTTATACAAACAGGAAATTTAGGTAATCCAATAATTGGTAACCCACCTCCTGCCTCTATACGTGGAAATTTAATAAATTTAAACAATCCCAATAATCGAGCATTAGGATTCTTTTATACAGTAGATATCGAAGAGGACACAATTACAATTACAGAAAATTAAAAACAACATATTGAAAACGAATCGAATATATTTTTATCTATTTATTATTCTTCTCTTTAATGCCTTTCATCTCATTAGTGAGATTTATACAGCAGATCTAAAAGAAGGTCTTTCTGAAACCCTTATATTATTACCTGTAAGTTTCATTTATACTTTATTTATTTTTTGGTCTAGAGTTTATTTAAAAACAAAACTAGTTCCAAAAATAATTGATATCGAAAATAGATCTCAATTTTTAGGTGTTTGGACTACAGTCATTATAACAAAAGCAATTTCACTCACCTTCTTATGGCAAACAGTTGCTTATACATTTGAAAATGATAAAGAACTTGAAAGATCTTTTTTTGATTTGGTGTTCTGGCTAGTTTTATTAATCAATTTCGCAGTCATTGCTTTCGTATATTTTATTGAAATTTTCTTAGAATCTCAGCAAGAAAAACAGGACATCAAAATTAAGCTCACGCAATATCAAAACGAAAAATCAGTAGCTCAATATCTAGCTTTAAAAAAGCAATTAAATCCTCATTTTCTATTTAATAGTTTTAATAGTTTATCCGGTTTAATAAGTATTGACGCTAAAAAAGCTGAATACTTTTTACAAGAACTTTCCAACATATATCGATATAATTTAACTCAAAGTGAAGAGGTAGTTGTACCTCTAAAAAAAGAGTTAGAACTCATCAATTCTTACATGTCTTTACAAAAGATTCGATTTGGAGAAAGTATTATTTTTCAAAATAATATTGAAGAATCTAAATTACATCTTTTACTACCACCAATGACTTTAGAGTTACTTTTCGAAAATGCTATTAAACATAACAGCGTAGACATCAATAAGCCATTGAAAATAACGATATCTATTGAAAATCTGAACCTTAAGGTTATTAACAATTTCCAACCCAAAAATAATGATTATGAAAAATCACTTGGTATTGGACAAAAAAACCTAGTTAATCAGTACAAAATGTTACATACAAAAATTCCTGAATTTAACATACTTAACAACAATTACATTGCATCCATACCACTTATTCAACCAGAAATATGACCAAAGCTATTATTATAGAAGACGAAAGTATTGCTGCTATTAGATTACAAAACCTAATTCAAGAAGTCAATAACCAAATAATGATTGTTAAGGTTCTGACCTCCATAAATGAATCAATACAGTATTTATCGACAGAGAGTCCTGACTTAATTTTTTTGGACATCAATTTATCCGATGGATATTCTTTCGAAATATTTAAAATCCTTGAAATCAACACCCCTATAATTTTTACTACTGCATATTCGGAATATGCAATTAAAGCATTCGAGCAAAACAGTATTGATTATCTTTTAAAACCTGTTGCTAAAAACTCATTATCAAGAAGTATCGACAAATTCTTTGAGCTTAATAAAAATCAATTACCTGAATACAAAAAATTATTTCTTCACAATGAAAAAGAATATAAAAAAAGGTTTTTAGCAAAAATAAACAACAGTCTTAAGACTATTGAAATTGATGAAATTGCTTACTTCTACACGGAAGAAAAATTAACTTTTATTCAACTGTGGAGTGGAAAAAAAATCCCAATTGATTTTTCTTTAAAAAAATTAGAGCAAGAATTAGATCCTTCCAATTTTTTTAGAATAAACAGAAAATATATAATTCATCTAAAATGTATTGAAGAAATGTACTATACATCTAAATCTAGAATAAAAGTATCGTTAACTCCAGTTGCTACTGAAAATAACATTTTTGTAGCTATAGAAAAATTGGGGAAATTTAAAAAATGGCTGTCGCTGTAAATAAAGTACTTTATTATTATCTACGTTTCTTTTTTTTATTAAGAAGGAATACATTTTAACCGATGTTTACGATTACATAAAGGCAACTACACTATTGTTATTACAAAAAAAAACTCTTAGATTAAAAAGAACGGGATTAGATTAATTAATAAACAAATCATCTATTTTTTTAGAACAATTCTCCCAAGTATAAGGCAACACGGTTTCTCTAACATCTGTTTTAATTAAAAATGCCTTTTCTATTAAGGGAATTACTTCTTTATAATTGGCATCTATATCAAACAAGAAACCATTCTCCCCTTCTGTAATAAGATCTGGACAAAAACCAGTTCTTGATGCTACGGGAACGCAATTAGACATCATTGCTTCTAAGACAGGCACAGGACCTCCTTCGATCAAAGACGGAGATACAAAAACATCTATTTTACTGTACAAATCTGGATAAGAATCATAAGGTTTTTCTTCAAAGTACTTAAAATTAGGTAAATCTGAGATCTCATTAAACCTATCATATTGTTGCCAATGACGGCCAATTAAATAAAACTGTCGATCAGGCATGTTTTTAACTAAATCAAGAACTAAGTCTGGGTTTTTCCGATCACTAAATGTTGAGCAAAATCCTATACCACCAGAACCTCTTTCGTGCGAATAAAAGAAAGAAGAAGAGGTAGCAATATGCATGACTTTAAGAATACCAGGTTTTACACCTAAATCTATTAAATACTTCTTGATATCAGAATTTAGACAAATAACATAATCCGCTTTATTAAGACACCAAACTACGTGAGTTTTAGAATATTTTTTGGACCAAGTGGGATGTGTGAACATCACTACATTTTTTTTAAACAAAATACTTGGAGTACTCCTTAAGCATCGACAAAAATAGTTTTGGTAAATAAAATAATACGCATCTGCTTTTGGCAAATTCTTTAACTTATTATGATAAAATGTAGTTGCATTTAAAGATGAATATTTAGATAACCGTCTTACTTTAGCTCCAAAAATCCAATCTTTATCCTTTTCTCTAGCGATATAAACTGCTTTGTTTATTATCCTTCTAGATTTATTTTTTCTTAAGACAGAAAATAATATAACAACAATATATTTCCATTTATGAATTAGTGAAAAATATAATTGTTCTTTTAAGTTACTTTTTCCTGACATAACTACTTCTCTTTTTAATCTTCTCTTTACATGAAAAAACAACTAACTTTTCACTAAAAACTAACTAAATAGGACTTTTAGACACTCTTTCTTTGTATTTTTTCTTCCAAAAAAATATTCTCTTTTTAATACGTATTTTACGATAAAAACGATGTTGAAAATCTTTGGTATATCCCCACATAAGATCAAATACCTTTGCCTTATCTTCTCCACTACATTTTGCATATTCATCACTCATAACTTCTATCATAGATTTATGAATAGTTAAACGTGCAAAATTTTTAATACGAGTTTCAAGATTCATGTTACCAAATTCCATGCGATTAAGATCTACTAAATAAAAATCATAACCGTTTTCCTTTCTTTTTATTAAAGTATTTCCAGGAGAATGATCCAAAAAGTTCACTCCATTCTTATGTAAAGTATATGTAAACCTAGTAAAAGCTCTTAGTATTTCTTCATGATCAGAAATGCTAAAATCAGTAGTTAATTCTCTATAGGTAAGATCAGCTTCTACTAATTCACTTATATAAAAACTCTTTTTAAATAGAAAAGAAGTACTCCTTATTTCATAGGCAATTGGAAAAGGAGTCTTAATCTCTAATTCTAATAGTTTATTAGCATATCTATATGATCGCTCCGCCTTTGATTTTCTAAAAAACCTGTAAACAATTTGGTTGACAATATTGGGGATTTTAAAAGATTTGATAGCAAATTTCTTATCCCCTACAGTAACTATCTTTATGACATTTCGTTCAGCATCTCCTAAAATTTCTTTATGATTATCAAAATCAACAATTGCCTTTTCAATAGCTGGAGTCAAATCAGTATGACCTGGATGTACAACCAAGTTTTTTTTCATGGTCGTTAGGTGTTTTCGAATTTTGCTACAGTTGCGTATTGAGGATACCTAATATCTAGTTGAGTAAATAATACCGGAATGTTATACAAGTACGGTTTTATAGATCTACTTCGGTTAATACCTGTATGTACTAAAACCTCATAACCTAGATCTTCATACATCCTTTGAATACTTTTTTTTGTAAAAAAACGTAGATGCGTTCTATCCATAACACCAAAATCCTCGTATTTCCAATCTTTCTGAACAAGAACTTTCATAAAGGTATTATGATATCTGACATTAGGAATAGAACTAATCAGCACACCGTTTGCAGTCAATTTATGCTTTATCTTATCCAAAACTAAATAAGGATCTACCAAATGCTCTAATACATCATTAAAATAAATTGCATCAAAATACTTATCTGGCAATTCATCTATATAATCTTCACATCTGCCAGAATAAACTTTATGCAATTTACTCTTGGCTACTTGAGCTTCTTTGTCCATATATTCTATACCCCAAACCTCTGCGCCTGTTGTATTTTTTAAGACTTCAGCAAAAGCTCCATTTCCACAGCCAACATCAATAATAGTTTTGGGGTTTTCCGGCAAATACTGAATCATTTCGTCTCTAATATTGTCGTAGTAACCACTAGGTTTATTTTCGTAATCCATTTGTTAAGTTATTCTGCAAATATATTTAAAATTAAACGATATAATTTCCATCAAAAAAACCTATTTAAATATTATTGATATTGGTATTCTCGCAATCAAGTAATATATTATTCGTTAAGAACATTATTAAAACAAAAACTAAACAAATTCCAATTGCTTGTTTTATCGAAATGCAACCTTTACTTTTGATCCTTAAGCGCATAAATTATTATGAAAGATATTTCGATTATACTAATCAATTACAATTCTTCTTCTTTTACTATAGATTGCATTAAGTCAATTATAGAGAAAACATCAAACGACATATCTTATGAATTTATTGTAGTTGATAACGCCTCAGAATTAGATGATTATCTTCTATTGGACAAAAAGATTAAAGAATTACAAGTCTCAAATCTAAAACTAATCCAAAGTAAGTATAATACTGGTTTTGGAGGAGGAAATATGCACGGAATACAATTTTCTAATGGAAAATATTACGCTTTCGTTAATAACGATACCATCCTACAAAATGATTGCCTAAATATTGTTTTTAATTTTCTAGAAAAAACGGAAGATGCATCAATATGTGCTCCTCAACAGTATAATGAACAAGGAGAGGTACAAAAGTCATTTGATCATTTTCTTTCTTTGCGTAGAGAATTATTTGGAAGAAAGTTATTAGAGAAACTTAACCCAACAAAATATCCTAAGAGAAAGAAAATCTATGATACTCCCGTTAAAGTACAAAGTGTACCTGGATCATTTTTAGTTGTTTCGGCAGATGCTTTCGAAAAAGTTGGAGGTTTTGATACTAATATATTTTTATATTACGAAGAAACAGATCTTTGCTATAGAATTTCGAAGAACATATCAAATGGTCTTTGTTATCTTGTTCCGCAGGGTCGTTACACTCATTTTAAGGGACAAAGTACTCAGAAAAGTATAGCCATTAAAAAGGAATTAAAAATTTCGCTATTATATGTTCTTAGAAAAAACTCTGGATACATAGCCTATCAGGTATTAAGATCTTGGTTAACCTTTAAGTTCTTTTTTAAATCTATTATTAAACCCAAAAACTTTTCTCTTTTTATACTTTTTCTAAAAGGCGCTTCTTTATCAGAGTCATTAAAATTAAAACAAACAATTGCAAGAAAGTAGTATGCATATTTTACATTTATCTGCTGTTAAAAACTGGGGTGGTGGCGAAAACCATATAGAAAACTTATGCTCTGAGCTAGCGTTATCAAATCCTGAAGTAAGGAATACAATTTTTTGTGTAAAAAATGGTGCATTTCATAAAAGATTAAAAAAAACCAAATTAAATTTTATTCCTGCTACTCTATGGCCAAAATTTGATCCTAGATTTTTTATAAAATTAGGTCAAGTATGCAAAAAACAAAAAGTAGACATCATCCACATTCATGATCCTAGTGCTATATTACTAGCCATTTTAGCAGATAAATTTTATAAACTACCTCCATTTGTTTTTAGTAAAAAAACTTCTTTTCCTATTAAACAACGTAAAAAGACATTGTACAAGTACAACTATACTAAAATTAAAAAAGTACTTTGTGTATCCGAAGAAACTCAGAAAATTGCCTCTGTAGGAATTGAAGACCAGGAAAAACTAATTACTATTTACCATGGAACAAATCTAAAAACCAAAAGTACAGAAACACCTTTTTTACTTAGGGAGAAATACAATCTAGCAAGTGACAAAGTCATCATAGGAAACATAGCTAATCACATTAGAGCTAAACATTTAGACACCTTAGTTGATGTTGTAGACAGTATTATTAATAAACAGAAAAGAAAAGAATTCTTCTTTATACAAATAGGTACGTTTACTGACAGAACTGAGGCTTTAAAAGAACGAATTAAAACATTAAATTTAGAAAACCATATAGAGTTTTTAGGATATACTCCAAATGCCTCTAACTTTTTACCACAATTTGATATAAGCCTTATTACTTCTCAAAGCGAAGGTGTTCCTCAGGTGATATATGAATCTTTTTATCATAAAACTCCAGTAATAAGTACTGATGTGGGTGGAATTCCAGAAATTGTTGACCAAGATATTAATGGCTTATTAAGTCCTATGCATACTCCTGAAAGTCTTTCTAAACATATTATAGAACTTTCAGAAAACCCATTAAAACAAAAGAGTTTTGTTGATAAAGGGTATGAAAAACTTATTACAAAATTCACAACAGCTAATATGGCTAAGCAAACTTTAGAAGTTTATAAAAATATAATGCTGGATTAATAATAAGTATCATCTAACTATAATTGTCTATACAGTAAGATTAAAATATCTATAAACAAGAATTAACTTAATGTATTGATGTAGAAAATATAATTCTAAAATTCAACTAGAATGGAAGATCAAAGAGAAGAAATACAAAAAACAATAGATACTCTTAAAAAAGGAGGACTTATTCTATATCCAACAGATACTGTTTGGGGAATTGGATGTGACGCAACCAATGCAGAGGCAGTTGACAAGATATACGCTTTAAAGCAAAGAGCAGATAGTAAGGCAATGTTATGTCTAGTTAGTGATTTCAAGATGCTTCAGCAATATGTGGAAGAGGTTCCTGAGGTTGCTTATGACATATTAAAATATGCTTCTAAAGCGACAACAATAATTTACGACAGACCACTAAGAGTCGCAGAAAACCTAATTGCAGCGGATAATACACTCGGAATTAGAGTTGCTCGTGACCCTTTTTGCGGAAAGTTAATCCGAAAATTCAAAAGACCAATCGTTTCTACTTCTGCTAATATTAGTGGAAAATCCACTCCTCGCAACCTAAAAGAAATAAGCAAAGAGATTTTGGAAGGCGTTGACTATGTTGTAAATTTGCCGTTGAAAAATAAAGATGCTAAACCTTCTTCAATTATAAAAATAGGTGGTGATAGCACAGTGAAAATTATCAGGAAGTAAATTGATTCATGTCGGAAGCGAAAAATTATAAAAAAGCATTACAACATTCTGTTTTTAATACTATTACCAAAGCAGCATCTAATCTTCAATTAGAAAGCTATGTTATCGGAGGTTTTGTTAGAGATCATATTTTGCAAAGGGGAACCGCAAAAGATATCGATATTGTAGCCGTAGGTAGCGGAATTGAATTGGCAAAAGAAGTTTCTAAATTACTTCCTGGGAATCCAAAAATTCAAATCTTTAAGACCTATGGAACGGCTATGTTAAAAGCTAATGACATAGAAGTCGAGTTTGTAGGTGCCAGAAAAGAATCTTATCAAGAAAATAGTAGAAACCCAGTTGTCGAAAATGGCACATTACAAGATGACCAGAACCGAAGAGATTTTACTATCAATGCCTTAGCACTAAACCTTTCTGAAGATACATTTGGTGATATTTTAGATCCTTTTAATGGACTAGAAGATCTAAAGTCCAAAATTATTCGTACACCTTTAGATCCAGATATAACCTATTCTGATGATCCTCTTAGAATGATGAGGGCAATTCGTTTTGCTACACAACTCAATTTCAAGATTGAACCAACATCGTTAAAAGCGATAACAAAAAATAAAGATAGAATTAAAATCATCACCAAAGAACGAATTGTTGATGAACTAAATAAAATATTACTTAGCGAAAAACCATCGGTAGGTTTTCTTTTACTAGAACAGACAGGATTATTACCTTATATTTTGCCTGAATTAATGGCTCTAAAAGGCATTGATGAAGTAGAAGGACAAAAACATAAAGATAATTTCTATCATACCTTAGAAGTTGTAGATAATATATCCGAAAACACAGATGATCTTTGGCTGCGTTGGGCTGCGTTATTACATGATATAGGAAAAGCTCCTACAAAAAGATTTAGTAAAAAAGTAGGATGGACATTTCACGGTCACGAATTTGTAGGTTCTAAAATGGTATTTAAACTATTTAAACGCTTAAAAATGCCTTTGAATGACAAAATGAAGTTTGTTCAGAAAATGGTGTTAATGAGTTCTCGCCCTATTGTTATTGCATCAAATGTAACAGATTCTGCGGTAAGAAGGTTGGTGTTTGATGCTGGTGATTATATAGAGGAATTAATGACCCTTTGCGAAGCTGATATTACCACCAAAAACCCTAAACGCTTTAAAAAATACCACAATAACTTTAAGATCGTTAGACAAAAAATGGTTGAGGTAGAAGAGCGTGATCATGTTCGTAATTTTCAACCTCCAGTAAGTGGAGAAGAAATCATGAAAACGTTTAATATTAAGCCATCGCGCGAAATTGGAATTATAAAGGAAGCCATTAAAGAAGCTATTTTGGAGGGTGAAATACCAAATGAACATGAAGCTGCTTATCAATTTATGATTAATAAAGGAGAAGAACTAGGCTTAAAAAAATAACTAAGACACTTATAATCTTTAGTAGAAACATATGAAAAAATATTTCAGGCCACTTGTCATTACATCGGTTGTACTTATATATTTAATCATAATTGCTGGAGCAGTTGTTAGAATGACAGGATCCGGAATGGGATGTCCCGATTGGCCTAAATGCTTTGGGTATTATATTCCCCCTACGGATGAAGCTCAGATCCAATGGAAAGCTAATTATGAATATGAAAAAGGGTTTATAGTGATATTGGATGAAGAATTAAGAATAGCAACTAGAGACTTCTCATCTACTTCTGCGTACAACCCTGATAATTGGGAACCCTATACCAAACATGATTATGCTAAATTTAATGTATGGCATACTTGGATTGAATATATCAACAGACTTGTTACAGTACTTTCTGGAATCCCAATTTTATTAATGTTTATCCTGTCGTTGCGATTTTGGAAAGAAAATCGTAAAATACCCATATATGCGGGTATTACAATTATTGCAATGGCCTTTCAGGCTTGGTTAGGGAAAATTGTAGTCGATTCTAATTTACTACCACTTAGAATTACTGTCCATATGTTGGTTGCTTTCATTATTCTAGCAATATTGTTATATGTATTATTCTTAACAAGAGAAAAAATCACATCCATTAAGTTCGGAACTACATTTAAAAACATATTACTTTTTTCTACTATACTTACACTAATACAAGTGGCGTTAGGAACTCAGGTAAGACAATATGTTGATGAACAAATTAAAATTGTTGGAGAGCATACAAAATCCGAATGGTTAAGCCCTCCTACTTTCACCTTCTATATACACAGATCATTTTCCATATTAATTGTTTTAATAAATACTTGGCTTCTTTGGTATAATAAAAAAATGCAATTAGGAATATCTAAATTAAATTGGGTTATAGGATTAATCGGTTTAGAAGCATTAACCGGAATATTAATGTATTATTTTGATTTCCCTTTTCTATCACAACCCTTGCACTTGGTTATATCATCCTTATTATTTGGTGTACAGTTTTATATCATATTAGAGGTGTTTAAAAATAAAGTTATTGAAGCTTAAAATTTTAAAATAGTCACGAACAAGTTTGTATCTTTGCCAATCCAAATTAATCAAGAATGATTTACCGTTTCAGAATTATCCTGGATACAGAAGAAGATGTATTTAGAGATATCGAAATCGAACAAGATGCTACTTTAGAGCAGTTCCATAATGTCATCAACCAATCTTTTGGTTTTGATGGTATGGAAATGGCATCTTTTTACACCAGTGATGAGCAATGGAATCAAGGAGAAGAGATATCTCTTTTTGACATGAGTGATGGCAATCAGCCAGTAAGATTAATGAATGAAACAACACTTAATGATGTAGTTCATGAAGCTTCTCCAAGATTAATATACATATATGATTTTTTAAGCATGTGGACGTTTTTAGTAGAGCTTGCCGAAATTGCAGAATATGAAAATGGACGAGAGTACCCGAATGTTATGTTCGTTCACGGACAAATTCCTGACAATGCTCCCGATAAAGAATTTAAAGCTGATGATTTAGACCAAAATAGTGATGACGAAGGTTTCTTAGACCTTGATGACTATGACGAATTAGGATTTGACGAACATTGGAATTAAAACTAAAAGAATATGATCAACTTATATAGTACCCAGATTGAATCTCTTTCGATTCATAAAATAGGAAACAAAAGTAGAAACGAGAACATATTTCTTTCTGACGCTCCTTATGCACTTAATGATGAATTAACTGCGCTATTAAAGGAGTATTTCTTTAAGCCTTTTAGAGAAAAAGAAGAGAATTATTTCCAATTCGCCAATGAAGTTGATGTAGAATTTAATCCACTATATAAGATAGTTACCGAAATTTTTAACAACCCTGCATCAGCACACGAAAAATCTAAAAGAATTGCTTCTTTATTATATGAGCAATCACAGCACCCGCATATCAAAAGTGGTGAAGTATATGTTGTTTATCTAGATAATCTTACCATAGATAATGAAAAAACTTCTGCTGTTGGAATTTTTAAATCAGAATTAAAATATGATTTCCTTCAATTCGAAGAAAAAGGAACCAACATCGCACTATTACACCAACAAGGAGTTAACCTTAATAAACTTGATAAAGGTTGTTTAATCTTTAATCATAAAAAAGAAGAAGGCTATAAAATTCTTTCTGTAGATTCTAATCGTTATGATACTAAATATTGGTTAGAACATTTCTTAGGAGTAGAAGCATTTGAAGATGAAAACTTTTATACGAAAAAGTATATGAAGTTCTGTCAGGATTTTGCAAAGGACGTAGTATTACCAGCAGAAGACAAGAAAGAAGAAGTGATGTTTATGAACCGAGCTGTAAATCACTTTGCAAAAAATGACACCTTCGAAGAATCTGCTTTTCTTAACGAAGTAATTGATAATCCAGACCTAATTCCAGAATTTAAACATTATAAGACAGAGAAAGCTCCAAAATATCATATAGAAGACCTTACAGAATTTCCTATTGCTAACACAGCGGTTTCCGCGGCAAGAAAAAAGATTAAAAACACTATTAATCTAGATACTAATATTCAAATTAAAATGGATTTCATCAATCCAGAATCTGCAGAAAAATTTGTAGAAAAAGGTTGGGACGAAGAAAAACAAATGTATTATTACTTGGTTTATTTTAATAAAGAACAGAAGGATTAATATAGCGCTAGGTTAAGTATTATCTCGAACTTTTTGTACTAAAAATAAGGTCTGTATTTACTTCTGTAATTGATTTGTCAGAATTTTCAATAAAATCACTTAAAAAGATCTTCTCGTCATCCTTGTTAATAGGTTTTGGTTCTTCTATTATAGAATCCCCTACCAATCTATTTTGATAATAAATTAATGGTGATAATTTAATTACTCCACTTTCTTTAATATATGTTCCAGTAGTTTTGATAAAACGTTCACCATATTCTCCATAGTCCTCATAAGTAAATATATTTTCTCTTAAATCCAATGCCTTATATCCATTAGGTTTTGTATGCAGAAAACTTTTTACAAAATCCTCATGTCTAGGTTTACTAGAAACGTTATGGTAGTATAGAATAGGTTTTGTTCTTCGCGGATTATTAATACTATATTCAACTAATAATGAATCTCCTGAACGTTGAAATTGCCCAGTTTTATGAGCTCTATACTTTGACACATAGGTTATGTTATCCACTTGATAAACAAATTTCACCATTAGATCATTTACTCCACCTCCAAAATCAGGAAGCCTTGGTTGAACTGGTCTTGAATAAAAAACTAACGCCTCTACTTTTTCCGTTTTTTCAAAAGGATAAAACTTCGGAAGTTCAAAGTTATTCCACATCCAGATACAGGATATTAACAAAAATAAGCCACCAAAAACCCAAGGATTTATTTTCATAAAGTTAAAGCTTTATTAATAGGTATCAATAATAATGCTAATGTTACAATTCTTTTAGAAAGAAGATTCGTTGATAGATCAAAAATGAAAATGAAATTCATCTACTAAATCAAACAATTAGGACTTAATATTTTTATAAAAAACGCTAGTTAAACCATCTATTTATAATACTTTTGCCGCTTTATTTTTTTACAAAAACTAAAAAAACTTCATTTTCTGAGGTAACATTTTGTTATCTCGAGACACGTATATAAAAGCATAATAAATTTTATTAGAGTCAGTGTACTCTAAAATTTTTACTAATTAAAAGAAATTATGAAAAAAATTAGAATCATATCATCTCTAATTCTTGGGATCGTTTTTAGTTCTTACGGACAGACTAATAAAATTGAAAATACCGGTAATGTAGGTATCGGAACTACAAGCCCTTCATCACCTTTGCAAATTAATTCAAATTCTGATAACGCTATAACACTTAAAACCTTAGACAACAAATGGTTATACACAAACTGGATTGATAACACCAATAAAAGAAGAACTTGGATGGGACTAGGTTCTGATTTATCATCATTTAATATTACTACACAAAACGGAACTAATAAAATACTCTTTAACGGAGGTAATGTAGGTATTGGAACTACAAATCCAGCAAACATTTTGAGCATTGAAAAGAATCAAAATGGTTCTACTCTTCTAGAAATTAATAACAGTAATAGTGGTAATTCCGCAAGACGTGGAATCATAATAGGAGAAGGAACACCAGGGAAATCAGTTTATCTATTATCTACTTCCTCTAATTATAACCAAGTAAATACTTGGGCCAATGCTGGTATTTTAGGAACTGATAGTCAATTATCAAACGGTTTAATTATGAGGTCTGCTTCAGGCAAAATAAGATTTCAACCAAATGGTATAAGTGATAAAATAGTCTTTGATGAGAATGGCAATGTAGGTATTGGAACTACAAATCCAGATGCAAAGCTCAGCATTTATCTGCCGAACGGAACAGCTTCTTATCCTACTATTTCTGATAGCGGTAATCTGTTCCTTAAATCAAGAAGTTCTAATAGTGGTATGGAGTTTGGTAATTCAGCTGGGTTTAATGATAGAAAAGCGTGGATCATAGCTAGGCATACCGATGTCTCTAATTATGGAAAATACTACTCTACTCTACACCTACAACCAGATGTAGGCGATAAATCACAATATAGAGGTGTCAGCATTGGATATGAAGCATCTACTCAACTACCTATTAACACTCACTTAGCAGTATCCGGTAACGTAGGTATCGGAACTACAGATCCCAATTTTGCATTAGACGTATCTGGAACATCCAAAGGAATAAAACTTGGAAATGCAACTGAAAATTTATTATTTAGAAATAATATTGGAGGAGCAAACGAGATTAGAAGTTACGGATTAGCATTAGAGATTGAAACGAGAGATACTCAAGATATTTCTTTTAATAGTAATAACGGAAATTCTAAATTAATGATTATTAAAGGGAATGGTAGTGGAATTGGTATTGGAACAACTACTCCCCAAGAAAAACTTCAAATAGCAAACGGATCAGTTTCGGTAGATTCTTCGGCAGACGGGAGTAGTGCTTTTGAATTTGGAAATAATTATGGACAAATTTATTACAACGCTCAAAGTACTGGAGAACAGAATAGAGGTGTTTATTTTCAAGAACAATTATCGAACAACAGAGGATTCCATTTTTTAAACTCTAATGGTGATAGACTATTAAAAATTAATGGAAATGGAAACGTTGGTATCGGGACAAACACACCAGACGCCAAACTGGCTGTAAATGGCAATATCCATACTAAAGAAGTAAAAGTAGATTTAGTGGGATGGCCTGATTATGTATTCGAAGATAGTTACAACCTACCATCATTACAAGAAGTAGAAAATCATATATCAGAAAAAGGGCATTTAGAAAATATCCCTTCTGCAGCAGAAGTAATAGAAAATGGTATCCAATTAGGGGAAATGAATAAAAAACTTCTTCAAAAAATAGAAGAATTAACCCTATATATGATTGAGCAGAATAAAGTTAATCAACAGCAACAAAAACAGATTAAAGAACTAAAAAATGCAATTGAAGAATTAAAAAAATAAAACACTAAAATTTTATATAGTTACAATACTCTAAAACAGTATTCAATTAAAGAAAATTATGAAAAATATTATATTTCCAACACTTTCATTCTTGTTGATATCATTACACAGTATATCACAAACAGAGACCTCTAACAATGAAAAAATAAACCTACAATCACCTAGTTCTGTAAGTTTATTCCAAAGCAATTCTTCTAATGGAGTTTGGGCAACAGGGACTATCACGGCAGATCGCTTTGGTATTTTTGAAGATGCAACTAGTACAAAAGAAAGGTTAACGATTCTTCCTGGAGGTAATATAGGTATTGGAACAGTAAATCCTGGAGCCAGACTAGATATATTATCTAATACTGGGCAAACAGAAAGTTTAATGCGCTTTAAGATATCAGATGCTCCCTATGATTATTTGCAAATAGCAAATACTACCGGATCTGCAAATCAATTTATTCCATTAATCAAAGGATATCATCAGACAGATAATAGGTCTTCTCTTGCAATTATGGGATCCACATCTGATGCCATGGATAATGGGTCCAATGCATTGATAAATTTTAATGCAAGGAGATTAAATAGTGCGGTTCAGAATAGACCTTTATTTGTGTGGACCAATTATGATCAAAAAATGATGACAATGTCAGCTAATGGTAATCTAGGTATTGGAACCACAAATCCTATTGAAAAACTTCATGTAGAAGGATCTTTCTTATTAGATGCATATCAGACTGGAGGTGAAAAAGGATTATTTTTTAGAGAGAATTTCTCTAATGCTAATAAATACAATCTATCTATTATGACTTATGATGATGGAGATAATAGCCCAGATGCATTAGATATTAACGCATATGATGGAATTTATTTCAACACAGGTTCGAATAGTAGAAACCCTAGAATGGTTGTAAAAGGTGACGGTAACGTAGGTATCGGAACATCAAATCCTCAAGAAAGATTTCAAATAGGAAACACTTATGCTTTCCATGATGGTGGGCACAAAGTTATAGGTTTTTTATACAAACCATCTGGTGGAGTTGATTTAGATCCATCTTTATACTCTAGCGAAATACGCTTTGATCCAACAAATGGTAATTTTCATTTCGGAACTTCTAACACCGTAACATCAGGTCCTACAGCTAGATTATCAATTAATAAAACTGGAAACGTTGGTATCGGAACGACAAATCCTTTAGCAAAACTAGACGTAAGAGGAGTAATTAAAACATCACACACGGATGGTAGATATGTAAACCTTTTTACCTCTGGAGACGGAAATAGTTACATAAATATTGCAGGTGGATCTACTACTTCTAGATTTGGTTTTCAGGTTGACGGAAGTAGTAAAATGTCTATAATGAAAAATGGAAATGTTGGTATTGGAACCGCAGACACTAAAGGTTATAAACTAGGTGTTAAAGGAAAAATAGCAGCAGAAGAAGTAAAGGTAGCTTTGCACGCAAATTGGCCTGATTATGTGTTCGAAGATAATTACAACCTACCTACACTGCAGCAAGTAGAAAATCATATCACAGAAAAAGGGCATTTAGAGAATATCCCATCGGCTGCAGCAGTAGCAGAGAATGGTATCCAATTAGGAGAAATGAATGCAAAACTACTTCAAAAAATAGAGGAATTAACTCTTTATATGATTGAGCAGAATAAAAAGACCGATAACCTCATCAAAGAAGTAAAAGCTTTAAAACAAAAAAATGCTGAGTTGGAGCAAAGAATGAAATAATTGTTCGAGGCCAGAAGTCGGGTGTCAGAGGTAGTCTACTATTTTAATTCTGACTCTTGACTTCTGACTCCTGACTCCTGACTCTTGACTCCTGACTCCTGACTTCTGACTTCTGACTCCTGACTTCTGACTCCTGACATCGGTCCTCTGACTCTTGACTCCTGACTCTTGACTCCTGACTTCCGACTCCTGACTTCCGACTCCCGACTTCTGACTCTTGACTCCTGACTCTTGACTCCTGACTCCTGACTTCTGACTCCTGACTTCCGACTCCCGACTTCTGACTCTTGACTCCTGACTTCTGACTTCTGACTCCTGAAATTGGTCCTCCGACTTCCGACTCCCAATTATCCTTCCAACAATCTTTTCATATTGACATTTTCATAATTACGCTTCACGAAATCTAGCGCTGTTTTTAAAACTTCTCCCATCGACTTACTTCGTCTAAATTTTAAGTCTAAAGTAAAATTATATAAATGTTCTCGTAACTCTTTTAAATTTTTTTCTGTAGAAATAGTGTCTTCACACATACATTTCACAAGTGTTTCATAACGTGATCTAGAATTTAATATTCGCTTTGCAAGAATAGAACGTTCTTCTTTCTTATACTGCTCTATAGAACTAGGCTGAAGTTTATTCATTACAATATCTACCATATCAAAATTCTCTTTAAAAAACTGAGGTTGATATACTTTTAATTTCCCTTCGAAACATTGTTGATCAAAATCTATAGCCCTTATTTTATATTCTACATGATCAAAATCGTGGATAGGGATAATAACATAATTATATGATCTCATATCTCCTAATAAACGCATCTGGCAACGTTCATTAAATTTCACAAACTCTTTTGCTATTTGGGATTTAGCCTGATCACTTAAATCCGGTAAAAAATCTTTAATAAATACATCTCCAGGAATACCTGCAATATGCTCTTCTATAAGTGTATTTTTATATACTAAAAAGTTAATTCTATTGGGCGAAAACATATGCTCTAGTTCCAATCCATAGATACGAGAAGCATCTGCTTTCTTAACATAAATATACGTATAATTATCATTCAGTATATTCCGAACTCGAACTCTAAAAGGCTTTGAATTTCCAAAGGTGCAATAGTCGATTGCATCGATATTAAGAAATTCTATAGCATCTTCATTTCCATCAGAATGTAATATGGTATATACTTTTTTTAAGCTAGATTCAATCTCTGGCCGCTCATGCTCTTCATAATATACACGAACCCATAACGTATCTTCATCATTACTATCATAAACAACTATGGAGCCTGAAAACCTCAACAAATCATCATAAAATACTGGAATCTTTATTTTACGATTACATTCTTTTAAATACCTATCCAAACTATCATTAATTGGATAGGTAGGTTTCTTTTTAGACATTAACTTTTCTTCCATATTCAGCTGCTTTCGGTTAGCAATTTACGAAAGAAAAGGTTTCGAAATACAATATTCAATTACTAACAAACCACAACTTTATTGTAACAAAACTTAATACTGGTCGTCTAGTTTAATATAACCACCAAAAATAATTACAATTGGAAACCATTCTAACTTTAAAGAATCTTACCAAAAGATTCGGACCAATAACAGCCGTCAATGATCTTTCCTTTACAATTAAAAAAGGAAACGTATATGGTATTTTAGGACCTAACGGAAGCGGTAAATCAACTACTTTAGGAATTGTTCTTAATGTTGTCAATAGAACTTCTGGAGATTTTACCTGGTTCGACGGATCCTCGTCCACCCATGAGGCACTAAAAAAAGTAGGAGCAATTATTGAGCGTCCTAATTTTTACCCCTATATGACTGCTGCTCAAAACTTAAAGTTAGTATGTCAAATAAAAGAAGTAGCGGCTGATAAAATTGACGAAAAACTAGAACTTGTTGGTCTTTTAGATAGAAAAGACAGTAAGTTCAGAACTTTTTCTTTAGGTATGAAACAACGATTAGCAATTGCTTCTGCATTGCTAAATGATCCAGAGATCCTTATTCTGGATGAGCCTACAAACGGATTAGATCCACAAGGGATTCATCAAATCAGAGAAATTATTAAAGTAATTGCATCTCAAGGTACTACAATTCTTTTAGCATCTCACCTTTTAGATGAAGTAGAAAAAGTATGTAGTCACGTGGTTATTATTAGAAAAGGAGTGAAATTATATTCTGGACCGGTTGATGAAATGAATGCAAGTCATGGTTTCTTTGAATTAAACAGTAATCAAAATAGCATCTTAAAGAAGTGGTTATCTGAACAAAGTACTTTTGGTAATATTAAAGAAGAGGACGGCAAACTGATCGCTTTTTTAAATAGTGAATTAGATGCCGAAAGTCTTAACAAACAGCTATATGACGCTGGTATTACGCTGACACATCTTGTAAAGCGTAAAGAAAGTCTTGAAGAACAGTTCTTACAATTAACCAACAACTTAAACTAAAGCCATGTTACGATTACTCAATATAGAATTTCAGAAATTACGATATAATAAGTCTGCGAAAGTACTGACTATAACTTATTTTGTATTAATACTCCTTATTTCTCTCATAGCATCTTATGAATTTAGTTTTGGAGGAGTAAATTTTCGCTTAGCTGATCAAGGGATCTTTAATTTTCCATATATATGGCACTTTAATGCTTGGATTGCTGCGTGGTTAAAACTTTTCCTAGCCATAGTTATTGTATCTATTATGGCAAATGAATACTCTAATAGAACATTAAAACAAAATCTAATAGACGGCTTAAGCAAAAAAGAATTTCTTGCTTCTAAGTTTCTTACCGTTGTTGTTTTTTCTTTAATATCTACGATTTTCTTATTCTTAGTATCTCTAATTCTAGGATTAATATTTTCTGATTACAATGAGATTTCAATTATATTTTCGGATTTAGAATTTATTTTTGCTTATTTCATAAAATTAGTTGGTTTCTTTTCTTTTTGTATGTTTTTAGGAATACTTATAAAACGTTCAGCTTTTGCTCTTGGTTTTCTTATTTTTTGGCAGCTAATTGAAGGCGCTTTTAGATTGTTTTCTGGTTTAATTAAATGGAAATTTGATTCTGACATCATAGACAAAATTATACCATTTTTACCTTTAGATAGTATGTCTAATCTTATTAACGAACCAATAACTAGATTAAATTTCATACAATCTGCAGCTAATCAACTAGGAGAAAACTTTCAAAGAGACTATGCTGTGCACTGGTATGAGATCCTAATAGTGTTAATCTGGACTGTAATATTTGTTAGACTTTCATATTATCTTCTTAAAAAGAGAGATTTATAATATCTTTGGGTTTTTGGAACTCAACTCATGAAACACATATCGTTCATCCTTTTCCTTTTATTAGGAGCTTCAGTATTTTCACAAGGAGAAGCTAATAACTGGTATTTTGGACAAAATGCGGGAGTCAACTTTAGTACTACACCTCCTACTCCACTTACAGATGGTAGGATAAGTACTTTAGAAGGATGTACAACAATATCTGATGCTACTGGAAATCTTCTTTTTTATACAGATGGTTCGACAATTTATACGCAGAATCATGGTATCATGCTAAATGGAGAAGATCTAAGAGGAGATACATCGAGTACCTCATCTGCATTGATTGTCCCTCAACCAAACACTCCTAATATTTATATTGTTTTTACTGTAGATGAGCCTCATCATTTTAATGCAGATGGGGACCCCAATACCAATGATGGAGATGGAGTAAATGATGGACTATTATACTCGGTAGTAGATATATCGTTAGATGGAGGAAATGGGGCTGTAATTTCTGGTCAAAAAAATCTTCCACTAATAACGTATGATACTTCTGATTCTTTAGAAAGCTTATACAGATGTTCAGAAAAAATAACAGCGGTAAAAAGTGACGATTGTGATTCTTTTTGGGTAATTACTCATTTTATTGATACCTATTATGCATTTAGTGTTGATCAAACAGGTGTTAACACTACTCCCGTTACATCACAGGTTGGAGTTACTATTCCTATTTCTGGATACCGTCGTAATGCATTAGGTTACCTAAAAGCCTCTCCAGAAGGTGATAAATTAGCTGTAGTTCATTTTGGATTGACTACTGTAACTGGAGGTGATGGGCCTGGCAAAGTATTGTTTTATGATTTTGATAATAGTACAGGAATTGTAAGTAATGAGATAGAATTATATGATGGTGATGCACCTTACGGTATTGAATTTTCACAAAGTGGTCAACGTTTATATACTACAGTTGGTATTGGAGACGGAGGATTTGGCAATGGTTTTCTTATGCAATTCGATCTTACATTACCCGACAACCAAATCGCCGCTAGTGGCACTCGAATTTTAAATGAGAACGGACAAGACAATTCTAATTTTAGTGCGGGAGCATTGCAATTAGGACCGGACGGTAGAATCTACAGAGCTTTATATGATTTTGATTCTGGAACTGGAAATTATCTTGGAGTTATAGAAAACCCCGAAGAATTAGCAACAAATATCAACTATAGTGATAGAGGGTTATTAGTTAACACAGATGGAAGAAGAGGATCCAGAATAGGACTTCCTCCTTTTATCCAATCTATTTTTGCCCAGTCAATTGATATCATAAATAATGGTGACGTAAATAATGTAAATCTTTTACTTTGTGAAGGAGACACATTTAGACTTGAATATCAAGATATCTCTACAGCCACATATACTTGGTATATCAATGATGTAGCAGTCACAAACACTCCTTATTTTCTAGACATTACAACCACAGGAAATTATAGATTAGAAGTTGATCTAAATGATGGAAGTTGCCCTTTAATTGGTGTTGCTAATGTGACATTTTTTGAAGTTCCTACCATTCAAAACACACCAATGAATGAAATCATCTGTGATGATAATAATGATGGGGTAACAAGTTTAGATCTCTCTATTTATAACTCTTCGATTCTCGGAATGCAGGATCCTAGTCAGTTTCAAATTCGTTATTTTAGATCGATTGCCGATGCTGATGCTGATATAAATGAAATATCTGGAAATTTCGTAACAGAAAACAACCCACAAACTGTTGCCATTAGAATTGAGAACATAGAAAATATAGTTTGTTATAATACATCTAGTTTTCAGGTACAGATTTTTGATGGGCCTACAGCTTTTAATACTAGTCCAATAGTTGCTTGTGATAATGCGGATGATGGAGATGATACGAATGGAATGATTACATATGATCTAACCACAATCAATTCTGACATCTATGGGAGTCAAAATATTTCTGATTACAACCTTAGTTATCATGCTACATTAATTGATGCCGAGAATAATACGAATCCATTTCCGGATCCAACAAATGCAGTATTATCAAGCACAATGACTTCTATATTTGCCAGACTTGAAAACATCTTGAACACAGCTTGTTTTGATACTACAGAAATTCCTGTAACCGTTAATATATTACCCGTTGCCAATAATTCTTCTCTATCACAATGTGATGAATATCTGAACACAAATGACGGAATAACATCATTCAATTTAAATCAAGCAATAAATCAAATTACTGGTGGATCAACAGATCGTACGGTATTATTTTTTGAGGATATTGTATCTGCTGAAACTGAGTCTCCTGTTATTTCAAATACTAATGCATACATAAATACAACTGCTAATCAACAACTATTCGTGAGAGTGATAGATGATATTACGGGATGTTTTAGAATAACTACCTTAGATTTACTAGTAAGCACTACATCTGCTAGTGACGCTATTTTATTAGTTTGCGATGACGATGGAATAGAAGATGGTTTCAGAGAATTTGATCTTACACAAGCAAACGCTCAAGTTCTTCTTGGGATTGCTAGTCCTAACCTTTCTGTTACATATTATGAAACCACCGAAAATGCACTAAGCGAAACGAATGAGATTGTATTCTACACCAATACAACTCCAGGAACTCAGGGACAAGACATCGTCTACGCCAGAGTAGAAGACAATCAAAATCAATGTTATGGTATTAATGAAGTGGAATTATTTGTAAATCCTTTACCAGATATTGAAGAATTAGCTGAAGCTTTTTTATGCGAAGGCATTAATGTTGTTATTAACTCGGGATTACAATCCGGAAACTCAAATAATTTTGATTATTTATGGTCTCCAAATGGCGAAACTACAGAAAGTATCAGTGTGTCTCAAGAAGGAACATATACTGTTTCAGTTACGAATCAAATCACGGGATGTTCTAAAGATAGAATCGTTACTGTTACAAATTCTTCTCCTGCGACTATTATACAACCTATTGAAATTAATGATGCTTCGGACAATAACACAGTAACTATTAATGTTTCAGGATCCGGAGACTACGAATATGCAATCGCTTTTAATGATGCTAACATCCGAACGTATCAAGATAGCCCAATCTTTACAGATGTTCCTCCAGGATTTCATACTGTATATGTTAGAGATAAAAATGGTTGCGGACCAGAAGCTTCTCAAGCTATTTCCGTAGTTGGTTTTCCTAAATATTTTACCCCAAATGGAGATGGTTTCCACGAAACATGGAACGTTAAGGGAATATCTGCTCAAGTACTTGGCAACTCTATCATTTATATTTTTGATAGAAGTGGGAAATTATTAAAACAGTTAGTTCCATCAGGAAATGGCTGGGACGGAACGTATAGCGGCTCGTTAATGCCTTCTAGCGAGTATTGGTTTCGTGTAGAATTAAGTGATGGAAGAATTCGGAAAGGAAGTTTCTCTTTGATAAGATAATACATCTACAAGCCTTTTCTTCTTCTATAAAGCTATGGTATATTATTAGTATATTCGTGGCCTAACAGAGATTGTAGATGGTAAAAAAATTACACTTCACTTTATTACTTTTTATATTATGCTTTAAGGGATATGCTCAAAACGAGCCTACGGATTGTATAAATAGCATTATTGTTTGTGGAAATACAAATTTAGAGCTTAATTCTAACGGAGTTGGTACTAATGATTTTGCTTTACCCGGCAATTTTCCCCCAGATTGCGCATTTGTCGAAAGTCAAAGCTTGTGGATTAAAGTGAATATAGTCCAGTCCGGAACTTTAGCCTTTACCATAACACCAGAATCTAGTAGTGCAGCTGAAGATTATGATTTTGCTGTTTACGGCCCCAATGTCACCTGTAATGCACTCGGCACTTCTATTAGATGCTCATCTACTAATCCTCCATCGGCTGGAGTATCTACTTTAACAGGACTTAATGACACTGAAACAGAAACTAGTGAGGGACCTGGTAGTGAAGGAAATGGATTTGTAAGATCTATAGATGCTCTTGCAGGAGAAGAATATTACATATTAATCGATAACTATTCGCAAAATGGTGGTTTTGATTTAGAATTTACAGGAACAGCACTTCTGCCTGATAGCCCTCAAAATGATTCTAGTACTTCTACTAGTTTAGACCTTACAGAATGTGATATCGTTACAGATCCTAATGACGGAATGACAAATTTTGATTTAGAAAGTAATACTGCAGCAATTCTTGGAACTCAAATAAATACCATTATTACGTATCACGCTTCTGAAGAAGATGCAAGCCTAGGAAATGGGGCATTAACAAGTCCTTATCTCAGTACACAAAACAATCAAACCATTTATGTAAGAATAGAAAACACAATCACAGAATGCTTTGTAGTAGACACCTTTCTTTTAATAACAGATCCTGGTCCTCCTATAGCTATTCCTACTCCATTTATAGTATGCGATACTAATGATGATGGTAATGACACAAATGGATTTGTTTCTTTCTTATTAAGTAATAAGGATTCAGAAATTCTTAATGGATTAAATCCAACGGATTATACATTAACCTATCATCTATCTCAATCTGACGCTGATGCAGGAACAAATATTATTGATAAAACAACGCCTTATATTAACATTTCTAATCCACAAACACTTTTTGTTAGAGTTCAAGAAAATACTTCCTTACTTTGTTTAATTACCACTAGTTTTGAGTTACAAGTTGATCCACTTCCTGTTGCAAATGCTTCTACACTTACACAATGTGATGAATATAATAATCCAACCGATGGTATTACTCTATTTAATCTCAATCAATCAATTGATCAAATCACTAATGGCAACCCAAATCGAACAGTTACATTTTTTGAAGACCTAACAGCGGCTAACATAGGAGTACCTTCAATTATGAATACAGATACTTATCAGAATTTAACACCAAGTCAACAACTCTTTGTTCGAGTTACTGATGATATCAACAACTGTTTTAGAATTGTTACTTTAGACCTTCAAGTAAGTGTCACTACTGCCAATAATGCTTATTTAACGGCGTGTGACGATGATGGTATTGAAGATGGTTTTACAGAATTCGATTTGACACTTGCCAATCCTCAAGTACTTTTTGGAATCAATAATCCTAATTTATCAGTTGTCTACTACCAAAATATTGATGACGCTTTAAGCGAAACTAATCTTATAACCTCATATACTAACACTACCACAGGAACCCAAGGAACGGATATTGTTTATGCTCGTATAGAAGACAATTTAAATCAATGTTATGGTATTAATCAAGTAGCACTTTTTGTAAATCCCTTGCCTGATATTGAGGAATCATCAGAAGCTTTTTTATGTGAAGGTACTAATGTCACTATAGATTCAGGATTACAATCTGGAACCTCTAATAACTTCGATTATTTATGGTCTCCAAATGGTGAGACTACAGAAAGTATTAGGGTATCTCAAGCGGGAACATATACAGTATCGATTACCAATCAAATCACCGGATGTTCTAAGGATAGAATAGTTTCAGTTACAAGTTCTTCTCCAGCGACTATTATACAACCTATTGAAATTAATGATGCTTTGGATAACAACACGGTAGCTATTAATGTTTTAGGATCGGGAGACTACGAATATGCGATTGCTTTTAATGATGCTAATATCCGAACGTATCAAGATAGTCCAATCTTTACAGATGTCCCTCCAGGATTCCATACAGTATACGTAAGAGACAAAAATGGTTGCGGACCAGAAGCCTCTCAAGCTATTTCCGTAGTTGGTTTTCCTAAATATTTTACTCCAAATGGAGATGGTTTCCATGAAACTTGGAACGTGGGCGGAATTTCATCGCAGGTTTTAGGTAATTCGATTATTTATATTTTTGATCGAAGTGGCAAGTTGTTAAAACAGCTAGTCCCATCTGGAAATGGCTGGGACGGAACTTATGGAGGAACACTTATGCCATCAAGTGAATATTGGTATAGGGTAGAACTTAGTGATGGAAGAGTACGAAAAGGCAGTTTTTCATTAATACGATAAACTTTCCCTAAAACTTCGATTCATCATAAAAAATCATAGTAGTATTCTTTATCTTTATTCAGAAAAGACAGTCTATATATAATGAAGTTCGAACTCAAGTCAGATTTTAAACCAACAGGAGATCAACCTGGAGCTATAAAGCAGCTTGTTAATGCCTTAGAAGCAGGAGAAAGATACCAAACATTACTAGGAGTAACAGGTTCTGGTAAAACATTTACAGCGGCTAACGTTATTTCTGAAGTACAACGCCCAACATTGGTATTAGCACATAACAAAACATTAGCAGCTCAATTATATTCTGAGTTTAAACAGTTTTTCCCAGAAAATGCTATAGAGTATTTTGTTTCTTATTATGATTATTATCAACCAGAAGCATATATCCCAACAACAGGTACCTATATCGAAAAAGATTTATCAATTAATGATGAAATTGAAAAGTTAAGATTAAGTGCTACTTCTTCCCTGCTTTCTGGGCGAAGGGATGTACTAGTAGTTGCTTCAGTTTCTTGCTTATATGGTATTGGAAATCCTGTTGAATTTCAAAAGAATGTAATCTCTATACAACAAGGGCAATTTGTATCGAGAACTGCCTTGTTACATAAACTAGTTCAAAGTTTATACTCTAGAACTGAAGGAGAATTTAATCATGGTAATTTTAGAATTAAAGGAGATACAGTAGATATTTATCCAAGTTATGCTGATGATGCATTTAGAGTTCATTTTTTTGGTGATGAAATAGAAGAAATAGAAGCTTTTGATGTACAAACTAATGAAATTATAGAAAAATATGATCGCCTAAATATATATCCTGCTAATATGTTTGTTACCTCTCCAGATATACTGCATGGAGCAATCGATCAAATAGCATTGGATCTAGGTAAACAAGTAGAATATTTTAAAGAGATAGGAAAGTTTCTCGAAGCTAAACGACTAGAGGAACGTACTAATTTTGATTTAGAAATGATCAAAGAATTAGGATATTGTTCAGGAATCGAAAACTATTCTCGTTACCTGGATGGCAGAGATCCCGGAACCAGACCTTTCTGTTTATTAGATTATTTTCCAGATGATTATTTAATGATCGTAGACGAAAGTCATGTAACGATACCACAAACACATGCGATGTATGGAGGAGATCGATCAAGAAAAGAAAACCTTGTAGAGTATGGTTTTAGATTACCAGCTGCGATGGATAATCGTCCTTTAAAATTTGAGGAGTTTGAAGCTCTTCAGAATCAAATAATTTATATCAGTGCAACGCCAGCGGATTATGAATTACAAAAAAGTGAAGGTACTTATGTAGAGCAAATTATTCGTCCGACCGGATTATTAGATCCAATTATAGAAGTACGTCCTAGCCTTAATCAAATTGATGATTTAATCGAAGAAATGCATAAGCGTATTGAAAAAGACGAACGTATATTGGTTACTACACTTACCAAAAGAATGGCTGAAGAGTTAACAAAATATCTAACCAGAATTGATATTCGTTGTAGATATATCCATAGTGATGTAGATACATTAGAACGAGTAGAAATTATGCAGGATTTACGAAAAGGGCTGTTTGATGTATTGATTGGGGTTAACTTACTAAGAGAAGGATTAGATCTTCCCGAAGTATCCTTAGTTGCGATTTTAGATGCTGACAAAGAAGGATTTCTACGTAATAATAGATCGCTAACTCAAACCATAGGAAGAGCCGCGAGAAATGTCAATGGATTAGCTATCATGTATGCTGATAAAATCACAAAAAGTATGCAAGACACCATTGATCAAACTAATTATCGCCGAGAAAAGCAAATTGCCTATAATACCAAACATGGTATTACTCCTAAAGCTATAAAAAAATCGCTGGATAATGCGCTTGCTGGTAAAAAAGTAGAACCGTATCAATTCGAAACTGCTCCGTCATTGCAAGCAGCAGAAGAAGAAACGGCTTATTTTACAAAAGAACAGTTAGAAGCTCGAATTCGTAATGTGCGTAAAGAAATGGAAAAATCTGCGAAGGAACTGGATTTTATGACTGCTGCAAGATTACGAGACGAAATAAAAATGTTACAAGCTAAAATTCAGGATCAAAAAGTATAATGCAGTTGGTAATATTATTAGAATTAGATAACTGTTATTTACTCAAACAATAAACTAAAAAAATAGAACGAATATGGTTTCCATAGAAAGATTCATAGAAGGCATTCCGAAAACAGAATTGCATTTACATATAGAAGGAACTTTTGAACCAGAATTAATGTTCGAAATAGCAAAAAGAAATCAAAAGAAGATTCCTTATGATTCTGTTGCAGCTTTAAAAAATGCTTACAAGTTTAATAATCTACAAGAGTTTCTGGATATCTATTATGCTGGAGCTAATGTATTGATTGAAGAGCAAGATTTTTATGATCTTACTTGGGCTTACCTTACCAAAGTGAACGAACAAAATGTCGTTCATGTAGAAATATTTTTTGATCCTCAAACTCATACAGATCGTGGAATTTCTTTTGATACTGTTATCAAAGGAATTCGCTCAGCTCTTGAAGATGGAAAAGAAAAACTGGGTATTACCTATCAGTTGATTTTATCTTTCCTAAGACATCTGGACGAAACTTCGGCCTTTAAAACTTTGGACCAAGCCTTACCTTACAAAGATTGGATAAGTGGTGTTGGATTAGATTCATCTGAAGTAGGCAATCCTCCTTCAAAATTCGAAAGAGTATTTGAGAAATCTCGAAAAGAAGGTTTTCTTACAGTAGCACATGCTGGAGAAGAAGGTCCTGCAGCATACATTTGGGAAGCTCTAGAACTGCTAAAAGTAACTAGAATTGATCATGGTAATCGTTGTTTAGAAGATGATAAATTAATAAAACAATTAGCTACTTCACAAATTCCATTAACCTTATGCCCTCTTTCTAATTTAGAACTAAAAGTAGTCTCCGATTTAAAACAACATCCGATAGTCAAAATGATGGATCAAAATCTACTTGTTACCGTAAATTCTGATGATCCTGCCTATTTTGGAGGATACATGAATGAAAATTATCTTGGCCTTGCAAATGCTTTAGATCTTTCAAAAAAGCAAATAGCTGATTTAGTCAAAAATAGTTTTAAAGCGAGTTGGTTATCCGATCAGGAAAAAGAAAAAAGAATATCAGAAATTGAACAATATTTGATAAAAAACTCATGAATATAGATCCTTTCCAATTATTTACTAAGTGGTATGCCGAAGAGCTTGAAAAAAGCATTAACAGTCTTCCTGCTGCTTGTTGCATATCTACCATTGGATTAGATGGGTATCCTAATGCTCGATTCGTATCTCTAAAAGAGCTAAAAAATGACGCCTTTATAATTACTGGACCACTTCAATCCAGAAAAGGGATGGAAATCGAAAAATCTCCAAAAATAGCTATAACCTTTTGGTGGGAAACTACCCAAAGACAAATACGAATCCAAGGGAATGCTTCTAAAATAAGTAATAGTGAAGCTATATCTTATTTTACAGCAAGAGCTAAAGACTCTAAAATTATATCAACAATTAGTGAACAAGGGAATATTGTTGAAAGTATAGACACTTTTAAACAAAAGTTTTATGAAGCTGAATCAATTTATAAAAATAACGATGTTGTAAAACCTGAAAACTGGGGAGGATACGCTATACAGCCTATTAGAATCGAGTTTATGGAATTCAAGACGAATAGATTTCATCATAGAACTCTTTTTCAATTGAACAATAAGGAATGGACAACAACAATATTGCAACCATAATTATTAATAAACATATAATATCTAACAATAATATAAGTCTATAATAAAATCATACATAAAAAGTATAGACAGGATATTTTTGGAATTACTAATAGCTATCAAAAAAATGGATAAAATTCAACATATAGAAAATGAAATTTCTGAATTGAGAAATCAGTTGCAGAATCATCAACTGTACAAAAACTTGAGAACTATAGATGACATTAAAACCTTTATGGAAAATCATGTATTTGCCGTTTGGGATTTTATGTCACTTTTAAAAAGCCTTCAAATAAACTTAACGAATGTTCAAATTCCTTGGACGCCTTCAAATAATCCAACACTTTCAAGGTTTATAAATGAAATTGTCCATGGAGAAGAAAGTGACATCAATGAAATGGGAGAGCCCAAAAGTCATTTTGAAATGTATTTGGACGCTATGAAACAAGTAAAAGCAAATACAAATGAGATTAATGAATTTATAACAAAAATTGAATCTGGACACTCGGTTGTATATTCATTAAACGAAATTAACATTGACAAAAGAGTAGCAGATTTTGTAAAGTTTTCATTTTCTATTATTGAAACTAACAAACCTCACTTAGTCGCTTCTTCTTTTACATTCGGACGAGAAGATCTTATCCCAGATATGTTTATAGAAATATTGAAACAGGCTGATTCCGAAAACAATACATACAACAAGCTTAAATACTATCTAGAAAGACATATCGAACTTGATGGCGATGAACACGGCCCTCTGTCACTTAAAATGGTAGAAGAACTATGTGGAACGGATGAGCAAAAATGGAATGAAACATTACTAGTGGCAAAACAATCCCTAGAAAAAAGAATCTCACTTTGGGATGCTATAAATGATTTAATTACTCAAGAAAAACCTGTTTATACAATTTGAAAAATGGAGATCATAATTGCAAAAGGTAAAAATAGAAATATGCTGACTTGTAAAAGAGAAAATGGGACTTCTACATCTGTAAATTTAGGACCAGAAATCCCAAATCATGATATTGCTCATTATGTCGTTGAAACAAAGTTCAATTTAAGAGATGGATTTTACGGAAAAATTCAATCAGGAATGACTATTCAAGAGTTATCTGACAAAGAGGTTATTAAGAGTCTTGGTGCAGAAACCTGGTTATCTGAAATTATGGCTAGAAACTTGCAATCTATAGGTTCTGGAGCTGCAAAAACTGAAGAGTTCATTGAATTAATAAACTGGGAAGCTCAAAACATTAATGGAATTAAAGTCCCAAAAATAAATCTAGCAGATATTGAAAAAATAAAAGAAGATTTTGATCAACTCTGTAAAGAATGGGATTTAATAGCAGAGAATGGCGAATTAAAACTTAAATTTAAATAAAGCTTAACTAATTATTACTATTGAAATTTTTCAAAAACATATCCGCAATTTTCAATAGAAAGCTATTCGTAAAAAATCTATTTTGTGGAATAGGAAATTCTGAAATACAGGAAAATGCTATCTGGTTTTATAAATATCCATTTGAGCCTTCAATCATCTATCCAGAAAGGTTAGTTCTCGCTAGTGAAATTGAATCTATAGGTATGGAATTTGGAGCTATGAAAATCTTTCTAAAAGATGATATCATTTTTATATCTGCAGAAAAAAAGGAAACATTAAAAGCATTTGCAGAAAGAAACGCCATTCCTTTGTCCCCTTATAGCTGGAATTGGGATTGGATTTTAGAACCTTACCTAGATACTGAGTTAACTAAAGAAAATGGAGAACTACTTATAACTAGGCTTCAGGAGAATAATTTTAATGAAACCGAAATTATTAAAATACGAAATGAAGTAGAAAAATCAATGTACATTTATAATTTTGATACATTATTATGGGAATGGAATAGCTTATCTCTATTAGACGTCCTTTCTGCTATGCGAGCTACCTATAAAAAAGAAGATTTTAGAGCTTTTTACAAAAGAGCTCTAGAAATCGAAAAACGTAACTAAAACAATTATTGATTACGTTTTTCGATTATTAAAAGTTCTCAGGTCTAGGTTTTATTCTTTACCTAAAATATCTCGTACAATTTTTAAATGATGTTTAGTATGAATCTTCAAAAAACGTTTTGCTTGTTTCTTATTTAATTGACCAAAAACTGGATGGATAAAATTCACGTTTTGATCTAATTTTTCTAGTTCTGATAGGTTTTCTCGGGCTTCTTCTAATTGAGATAATATATCTTCTGTTTTTATAGTATTAGGCGGTAAAACAGCTGCAGGGGATTTTGCTCTTCCCCTAGGGATATATCCAAGTGTAAATGAAAAAACTCGTGTTAAACTAAAACGTTTTTCGTAGACAGTTGGATCAGAATTCTGTAGTATATTATGAATTCTGTTTACTACCTTAAGCGTATGATCCAGATGCCATGCAACTGGCACTTTAGAGACATTGGTATTTACGCTGTCTCTAAATTGAATCAAATATGCGATATCATATAATTGGCTATCCATAGATCCTTTCTTAACATCATTATTATCTCCTTGTCCATACCCCCAGAAAGCCAAGTTGCAAATAACAAACAACGTGAATAATAGTGTTCTCATTGTGTTCATAATGACTTTTTTATGTTAAAATTCGAAACGATATCCAAAATCGGGAAAAAACCCTATTTGATTTACTTCATCTATATTATTAGTCAATCTATTATATCGTCTTGCAAATAGATTTTCATTAGCAGTTACATTCTGTAGATCCACATAAAATTGATGAGAAGTTTTCTTTTTACTGCTATTAATTTTATAACCAAACTTAACGTCCCACCTAAAATATCCTTCATTTTGTTCACTAAAAGCAATGTCTTCCTGTAAAACCTCAAAACCAGCTGCTTGTGATGCAGACAGATCAACAGGTGTATAATATCTTCCACCAGAAAATGTTACTCTAGTATCAAAAAACAAAATATCTTTTTTGCTTTTACCCATAACAAACTCTTTACCTGCAAGCATATTAATAACATACCCATTATTAAAAGGGGTATTTCTTTCTATGCCATCACTTCCTTCATACTTACTTTCGAATATCGATGTCGTTAATAATCCATAATATCCTTTATTAAAAAACTTTTCTAACGTAAGTTCTATTCCCTGATTAAAACCAGTTCCATCATTTAGGAGAGAAGTTCTATCATTATCAAAACCAAAATCCGCTCCTTCTGTTAAAGAAGAATAACTAGATGGAACTGATTCTACAGCTGCATTATCAATATCTTGATAATATATTTCTGCTTTACCTCTCCAACTATTGCCTAGTTTTACATCGTACCCAAGTACAAAATGATTACTTCTCACAAAATCCAACTCTTTATTTGTTTGCAGAATTTCTCCATCCACTTCTTCGTTTAGAAACAAAAGAGGTAACGGAACAGGCTGATGATGCAAACCATACCCAAAACTCAAACGATGATTTTGGGATATCTTATAATTTAATCCTGCTCTTGGCTCTATTACAAATTGTTCATTTAGTGTACTATATTGGCTATGAATACCACCATTTATAGTTAGCTTTTTTGTTAACCTAAATTGTCCCTGGATAAAAGGCTGTATAATTGTAAGGTTTTCATCTATATCTCTAAATGTGAATATATCTGGATCTCCATCATTATTAACATCAGGTTGTTCTGTTCTATCACGAAACAAAGATTCTACACCAATATTCTCTAATAATACTCCAGTTCTTAAGGTGCTTTTATTACTTAATTTTACGTTATAAAGGGTTGAGAAAGTAAATCGGTTTTCTTTATTATCAGCTTCTGTATATCGAATAACTCTTTCCTGTGGAGTCTCTTTATCTATAAATCGATCCGCAACGAAATCATTTGCCGTAAATGATCCAGACAAAATTGTCTTAAGATATGATTTGTTGGTAATATTAATTTGATGCTTTAAACCTATCACACCAAATCTAGATTTTACAAAAGAATTCTCATCTTCTGCAGCAAACAGATCATCCTCATCAATATCATCTCCAAGAAAATCAATATCAGAAAAACCGATGATACCAAATAATGAAAAATTACCTAATTTACTTTTCCCAAAATCAAGATTAAAAGACACATCACTATAGTTAGGAGCAGCAGAAGTTCCTCCTGCTCCAACTCCTAATAAACCAACAAGCGAATATCTTCCTGCGACTAAAAAAGAACCATTATTCTTTCCTAACGGACCTTCTGCCATTGCTTCTATACCTGTAAAAACTCCTACCAGAGCAGTATATTCGTAATCGTCTTTATTTCCTTTTCTAAAGCCAAGATCAAAAACTCCTCCTATTGCATTTCCATACTCTGCCGGAAACGCGGAAGTAATAAAATCTGAATTCTTTAACAGATTAGGATTCAAAGCAGACACAGGACCTCCAGTTGTTCCCAATGTACTATAATGATTAGGACTAGGAATCGGAACTCCTTCTAATCTCCATAATAATCCTGTAGGAGAATTTCCTCGAATTACCACATCATTTCTACTATCATCAGGAGCTGATACTCCAGCAAAATTCGCTGCTAGCCTACCCACATCACTTCTTCCACCAGAAAAACGAGTCACTTCTTCTAAACTAAATTGCCTTGCTGATACTGATGTTAATTTATTAATAGATCTGGCTTTATTAGTATCAGATGTAATTATTACCTCGTCTAATCTATCAAAAGCTTCAATCAAGGCTACATTTACTACGGCATCTTTACCAGATGTAACCACTATATTAGGTAGTGTTATAGATTCAAAACCAATATAACTTACACGAATTACTTGTCTTCCTAATGGAACTCCTTCTAAAGTAAAAAAACCATCAAGATCTGTAATAACACCATTAGTTCCTTCAGTATTTAATAACTCTACAGTGGCGCCGATTAGAGGAGTTTCTGATTGTTTATCCAAAACAATTCCTTTTATAACACCAGTTTGTGAATAGCTTATCGTTGTACATAAAAGAGTAAACAAGAAAATATATTTTTTCATAACCTTTTTGATTTTACTCAAATCTGCTAACTTGATTCTAATCCTTCTAATTAAAATAGTAGAGTTGTTAAATTATCAATTGAGTTGTCTAAAACTCTTATTGAATCTTTTTTATTGACTTATCAATTGACATTTACAAACGAAATAACTTTTCATACAGTTCAACTCTTATTTTGACAGTTCGGTGTAAAGTGTTAGACAATTTGATTCGTAGTTATGTATCTTTAACAGTACTATTATAATTTCTATGGTAAAAAAAACTACATTAAAAAAAATAGGAATAAGGATCATTATAATTAATGTGGTTTATTTCTTAATCAAACTAACAATAGTTCATGAAGAAAAGGAATCAATTTTTGACGCTCCTGCCATTTTTTATTATTGTAGTGCATTTTTTTTATTTATGCTTGCCTGGGAAAGTAATGATTGGCTGGTAAAAAGACAGCAATCAAATAATGGTGAAGGTCTTGATTTAACAAAAGGATTACAAATATTAGTTATTAATTTAGCTATTTGTCTTCCCATTTCTGCATTAGTATATTATCTCGCTATTTTTCAATTTGATCAAATTTGTCAAATTGATGCAGATGACCCCTGGTTGCGATTTAGAATTGATTTTTTTAGAGCGGCTATTCTAGGGTTTGCTTTAATAATCTTCAATTTATTCTATCATTCTTTACAACAGAAAAAAGAAATGGAAAATAGAATGAATGATTTACAGAAGGAGATTATGACGTCTAAATATAAATCCCTAAAAAATCAAATCAGTCCACATTTTCTTTTTAATAGCCTAAATACTTTAACCTCTTTAATGTACGAGGATAGAGATTTAGCATCTGATTTCGTATCTAGATTGGCAACTTGTTATCGATACATTCTCGATAATCGTGAAGAGGATTTAGTGAGTTTAGAAAAAGAATTAAGTTTTTTAGATTCTTTTATTTTTATGATGAATGTTAGACATCAAGGAGCTTTAAGCATTACAACACATATTACAGTTAACCCAAAAGATTTTGTTATCCCTACCCTTTCCTTACAAATGTTAGTAGAAAATGCTTTAAAACACAATTACTATTCTAAAGAAAAACCTTTAGAAGTCACCATAATTTCGACAGAAAAAGATGGTTTGATCGTTCAGAACAATCTACACGTAAGAACGCAGAAAGAAGAATCAACAAAACTTGGTCTAAAGAATATAAAAAAACGGTATTCATTTTATACCAATCAAAAAGTAAATATCGAAACCCAACATGGATACTTTAAAGTAACCATTCCTTTACTTCCTAAAAACATTAAAGAAGTTTCCATTATAAAAGTATCCTAAAATGACAGCAGTAATTGTTGAAGATGAAAATTTTGCCTCTAAACGACTTGCTTCTTTAATAGAAGAGTTGGCTCCTGAAATAAATATTATAGGGCAAATTACATCTGTAGAAAATGGCCGTAAATGGTTTGATAATAATCAAAAACCAGATTTAATATTCTTAGATATACAATTAAACGATGGATATGGATTTGATATTTTGGATATGCTAGAAGATCATCCTCCCGTTATTTTTACTACAGCATATAACGAATATGCTATTAGAGGTTTTAAATATAATGGATTGGATTATTTATTAAAACCGATAGATCGGAATGATCTTAATAATGCGCTAAATAAATATAGAAAATCACAATCCAATAGTGAACCCATTTTTGACGAACAAAAATTAGCAAACATCAAAAAGCTATTTAATAAAGAGTACAAAAAACGATTTATGATTAAGGTTGGAAATCAGTTCAATACTTTTAGTGTAGAAGATATTGCCTATTTCAAATCTAACGAAGGATTAATATTCCTTTATTCTCATAATGGTCAACAATATCCTATCGAATACTCTATTGATCAATTGGAAGAAATTCTGGATCCTGTTCATTTTTTTAGGATTAATAGAAAGTTTATGATATCGGTAAAATCAGTTATAGAGATTCACAGTTATTTTAACAGTCGGTTATTACTAAAACTAAAACCACAAGAAGAAGAACAAATTATAGTTTCTAGAGAAAGAACTTCAAATTTCAAAAAATGGTTAGATCTATAAATTCAAAAAAATCATATTAAACATGAATAACAAAAAGGTATTATTAACAGGTATCACTGGTTTCTTAGGTTCGCATACAGCTATACAATTACTAAATAAAGGATATGAGGTGATCGGTACTTTAAGAAGTATGGATAGAGCCAAGGAAATCAGAGAAGTTATAGAAAAGAAGACTCCAAATATTGATCACCTGAGTTTTGCAGAAGCGGATTTATTAGATAAAGATGTATGGTATGATTTAGTTAGCGAAGTTCAGGATGTTTTACATATTGCATCTCCATTTCCGAGAGAATTACCCAAAAACGAAGATGATCTTATCATACCAGCTAAATCAGGAACTTTACATATTCTAAAAGCTGCTTCTATGCATGGATTAAGAAGAGTCGTTCTCACTTCCTCGTCTGGTGCAATTATTTATGGAAAAGACAAATCAAATCGAAAAGGTATTTTTGACGAAAACAATTGGACCGATGTTTCCAACACAAATGATTCTACTCCATATTTTAGAAGTAAAACTATTGCAGAACAAGCAGCTTGGGATTTTATTAGAAATGATACTAGTGGATTAGAGTTAACTACTGTATGCCCCGGAGCAATTTTAGGTCCTATTCTTGAAAAAGACTTTGGAACTTCTGCTAATATTGTTATCAAAGCTATGGATGGTAGCTCTCCTGCCATTCCAAAAATCGGTTTTGATATGGTTGATGTAAGATCAGTTGCAGATTTACACATAAGAGCTCTAGAAACTCCTGAAGCAGCAGGAGAACGGTTTGTTGGCTCTGCAGGTTATATGACCTTTCAGGAAGTTGCTAATATATTGAGAGAAAATTATCCAAATAAAAAGGTTCCTAAATTTACTTTACCGGATTTTGCAGTACGATTATTTTCCAATATCGATAAAACGATTAAGCCAATCTTGATTGACTTAGGTACAGAAAGAAAAGTAAATAATAATAAAGCTGTCAAGCTTTTAGACTGGAAACCAATTCCTGTCAAAGATGCTATTCTTGCCTGTGCAGAAAGCGCTATAGAATTAAGTTTAGTGTAATACTTTTTTTTGCCTGAGTAGTTTTAAAAATTTAATCATTCATTGTTTCGATTTCTATAATGAATTTTATAATTACTCAGGATATTACAACAAAACGGAACTGAACATTAATAACCTGTTTTAAAAACACTTAACTTATGAATAAAAATCATTAGACAAGTAAGGTCGTTTTAAAATAACTATAATTAAAGCAAGCGATTTATAAGATTTTTCCTTCACGATTCCAGGGGAAAATCTCACAAAATTAAGGCGTAAAACAGATCTAACTTAATAATTAATTTCTTAAATTCGTAAACTACACAAATCATCCGAATCTCCATCGGATAACGATTCGAATAATTTTTTTAGGGCTTAAGAATAGTACATAACATGATTTGTAGTATTCATTTAATATTGTAAAATACGCCCCAAAATGAATTTAATTTTATTATCAATATTTACTAGTGTTTTTGCTATAGGAACCTTAAAAACTAGAACAGAAAATAATACTGACGGTATTTTCATAACTTCTACGGACCCAATATCAGGTAGAACATTAATGATAGAAGAAGACGAATACTCAATTTGGGTATATGTTTTAAACCCTGATAAACAAGGTATTGACTTTGATGGATTTCTATGTTCTGTAGTAGACCCAGAATCTATCACTCTGAGCCCTAAAGAAGCTACAAAAAATGGAAATGCACCTCCTCTAACCATAGATTACGCAAATAAATATAGCTACATTAAAAATCTTAAGTCTAATGACATAAAAGTATATTGGAAGTACAATAGGATAGAAATCAAACTAAAAAAAGAAACATATCTTATTATGGATTTAGAAAATAAAACGAGTTATTCTAAAGCTCTTTCTAAAGATTGTTATTATGGTAATACACTATAACATATTAAATGATTGTTTTCGAATTAACTCATTTTGAAAACAATCATTTGTAAATTATGTTATTTTCTATTCCTTTTCGGAATTATCATCTTTTTTTATTGGTTTAAGTCGCTTGGCATCTTTAAGACTTTTAGAAATCATCCATTCTAACTGACCGTTAACACTACGGAATTCATCATCTGCCCATTTTTCTATTAACTTAAAAGTTTCTGGGGATATCCTAAGGACAAATGATTTTTTCTTACTCATAAATTACGAATGTAGTGTTCCTGTATTAATAACAGGAGTCGCCTCCTTATCACCGCACAAAACTACCATTAAATTACTAACCATAGAAGCTTTTTTATCCTCATCGAAATCAATTATTTCGTCCTGAGATAATTTTAACAATGCATCTTCTACCATCCCTACAGCTCCTTCAACTATTTTTTTACGTGCCGCTACTATGGCTACAGCTTGTTGCCTTTTTAACATGGAACTTGCAATTTCTGGAGCATATGCTAAATATCCTATTCTAGCTTCCATAACCTCTATCCCTGCAATAGCCAAGCGTTCTGTAATTTCACTTTCTAAAGCTTCATTTACCTCATCCATACCGGATAAGAGAGTTACTTCTACTTGTCCCTCTGCAAAATTATCATATGGATATGAACCTGCTAATTTCCTTACTGCAGCATCTGTTTGTACTCTTACAAAGTCCTCATAATGATCTACATCAAAAGCAGCTTTATAAGTATCATTAACTTTCCAAACCAAAATCACATTTATCAAAATAGGATTTCCTATTTTATCATTAACTTTTACTCGTTCGCTATAAAAATTTCTAGCTCTTAAAGAAATTCTTTGTTTCGAATAAAAAGGGTTAGCCCATAGAAAACCATTTTCCTTTACCGTTCCCTTATACGCTCCAAAAAGCACCATTACTTTAGAACTATTGGGGTTTACAATAAAAAAACCTTTGATTACCAAGACAATAACTACTATTAAAGTCAGAAATAGAGGATTTTTTGTCACGACCATACCTGTAACAACTCCTACTATTAACAATAGTAATACCATCAACATCATGTAACCATTACTCGTCTTTATGTTTTTTTCTTGTTTCATAATAATATCATTTTGATATCACAATGATACGAAAAATTTTCGTAATTATAAAATCTCACAAAAATTAAGCGAAGATTGATTACTAACATTTCTTTTTCAATCATAAAAAACGCCCTTGATATAAGGGCGTTTTCGTAACATTAACTAACTAACTCAAATCTCAAAAACAACTTATGAAATTTCTATTAAACGTTTAGGCTGTACCTTTGCCTCTTCTTTTTTAGGAAGTTTTACTAACAATACTCCATTATCATAAGAAGCTAAAATATCTGCTATATTTACCGTATCTGGTAAATTAAATGATCGCTTAAATGTTTGATAACTAAACTCTTTTCTTGTATAATTATCTTTTTCGTCTTTAGTCTCATTTTTAGTTTCAGAAGAGATCGTCAATACATCATTATCTAATTCAATATTAAAATCTTCTTTTACTAAACCTGGTGCAGCCAATTCAATAATAAAATCATTATCGCTTTCTTTTACATTTACTGCTGGAGTATTAAAACCTATTTTGTGTTCATTGGTGATACCACCAAACCAATCCGTATTAAATATATCGTCGAAAATAAGTGGTAATCTGTCTGTTCTTTTAATTAAACTCATTGTATTTATTTTTTAAAGTTATTCTTGATTTAAATTCAATGAGTATATAGCAATTAGAGTTCCATTAGTATTTTAGCGCCATTTTGTCATTTTTACATTTAAAAATAATGACAAAATGACAATATACTGTGACAAAATCACAAAAAAAAACCTTCAGAGGATATCTGAAGGTTATATTTATTATGATTAATTTTCTTCTTTAGTTATAAAACCTAGTAAAAATCTCTATTAAATCCTTTGGAGGTATTACTTTATTGGGATATTTATGCATTTCTTTTAAAACAGTATCAACTGCCTCTTGTCTTAACCCCATATGCAAGCCCATTTCTTTGATTTTATCTACTTCCGAAAGAGCTGCTTCTTGATCCACATTCATCAACAACACTAATCTATGAAACTGAAGTATTCTTTGAGATTCTGGTTGTAGGTTTCGTTTCTCAGCACTATTTCTTACTAAATAACCTATCTCTTCTTCTGATATCTCTAATTGAGAAGCTACAGCTAAAATAAAATTATATTCTTCATCTTTTATTTTTTTATCAGCCTTAGCAAAATCAATCATTTCTGATAACAAACTTAATTTCTCTTCCTTACTATACATATTTTACTACATAATTTAAAAATGCAAATATCTTATAAACATATTTGTTTTGGAACATAAAGGATATTTTTTTCTTGAAGTCAATTAAAAAAGTACCTTTGTCCTATGGGATTAACAAATAATGATATTTTCAAAAAATTACGAGTAGCTCATAAACTGCGAGATGATGAAATTGTAAAAATTTGTTCTTTAGTAGATTTTAAAGTAACAAAGAGCGAACTCGGTGCAATTTTCAGAAATGAAAATCATCCTAAATATATGGAATGCGGAGATCAAATTCTTCGTAATTTTCTTAATGGACTTGTAATTCATTTAAGAGGACCAATGCCTGAAAAAAAAGACAAAAAGCAAACAGCTAACAAAAAATCTTAAAAAAACTTCGGAAATAAATGCTTAATTTGGTGAACCATTGAACTAAATCAGTTGACAACCAATTTAATTAAGTATCTATGCTCACAAAAGAGGAAAAGCAAAAATTCCGAGAAGAATTATTCAGACATTTAGATGGTATAACCGTTGCTCCTGTTGCCTATTCACTCTTAAAAAAACAAATAACTGATTACATTGTTACTAAGAAAAGTGTATCCGTTTCTGAAATCATAGAAGAATTTGGAGGAAATGCTGGATATATAAATGTAGCACTCAGACTGCTTTCTTCCCAAGGTTGGTTGATTTATGAAGTTAAGCAAAATAAGATCAAAGTATCCTTAAATGAATATACAAAAATAGCATTTGATTATTTCCATTTATACGAAGGCGTTGTTGATCTTTTAGAATACTCTGGAAAATTCCATCCTAGAAAATTCGAATTAGAGCCATTTCATAAATTAGAAAAATTAATTACTCAGTATAAAAACTCATTTAACCTTTCTTTTTCCGAAAATGATATTGCAAATAGAATACAGCATCAAATCTTAAAACATATCGAAGGGATTTTAGTAGGCCCAACTATTGTGCATCTTGGAATGGGTGGAATGTTTCATAAATATTTTATGGAAGCATCTTTTAGCGCAGATGAATATCACAAGTTTCCTACAAGTTTTGATACGATCCTTTCGTTTTTAAGTAATTTAGGGTGGTTTAGCAAAAATAACGACAACTACACTTTTACTGACAAAGGGTTGTTTTTCGCTAAAAGAGCAACAGCATATGGTGTAACAGTTTCTTACATCCCAATGTTTAGACAGATGAATCAATTATTATTTGGTGATCCAAACGTTTTATGGAACACTGAGAAAAGTTCTGACGAATCCCATGTAGACCGCGAAATGAATGTATGGGGCAGCGGAGGAGCTCACACCACCTACTTTAAAAAAATTGATGAAATTATTATTAGTCTATTCAATAAACCTTTAGAAGAACAACCCAAAGGGATTCTTGATATGGGTTGCGGAAATGGAGCATTTCTTATTCATCTTTTCGAAATCATTGAATCAAAAACATTAAGAGGTAAACACCTAGATGACCATCCTTTATTTTTAGTTGGTGCAGATTATAATAAAGCAGCACTAAAAGTTACAAGAGCAAATTTAATTCAAGCAGATATCTGGGCAAAAGTTATTTGGGGTGATATTAGCGATCCTGATCTTCTCGAAAACGATTTAAAAGAAAATCACAAAATTGAACTAAAAGATCTTTTATCTGTTAGAACTTTTCTAGATCATAACAGAATATGGAGTGAACCAATATCTACATTAAATACGTCTAGTGAATCTACAGGGGCTTTTGCATATAGAGGAAAGTTACTACAAAATGATGATGTAGAACGTAATCTAAAGGATCATTTTAAAAAATGGGAACCACATATTGCTAAATTTGGTTTAATCGTTATAGAATTACATACTGTACCTCCAGACATAGTCTCTAATAATATCGGAAGCACAGCGGCTACAGCTTATGATGCCACCCATGGATTTTCTGATCAATATATTTTAGAAATCAATTCCTTCCTTAAAGTTATCGAAGAAGTAGGATTACAAAGCGATCCAAACCATTTTTCTAAATTCCCGAATTCTGAATTGGCAACCGTAAGTATACACTATATTACAGGAAAGTAAACGCATAAAAAAATCCTGGTTGATGAATCCAGGATTTTCTATTTCTTTACTCTTATACCTTAAGAGGCAACAACCCTCACTGGCATCGTATAAAATTTAACTCCAGTGCGTGGTTTAGCTTCTATCTTTTGATAATTTAGCCTGTTTTTAATGTAACCTTTAATGACATCGCTATCAGAGTTAACAGAAAGGACTACAATTTCACCTTCATCGTTTAAAGTAAAAGTAACACTAGCCTCAATCTCATCTTCTATTTTAAAAGAAGGCTTTTTTAATAATTCTTTAATTTCCTGCGTGAAATTAGTTTCTGACTCTGTTGGTTTTGTACTTGCAGTTGCAACACTACTGATTGCAAAAGCTGCTGCTAACAGCATAACATTTAATTTTTTCATTCTATTCGTTTTTATTGATTTATGCTTATAAGACTACTAGGCATCAAAGATTGTTACATCCCAAAAACATCTTTAACAACAGATTAACAAACTAACAAACAATAGTTTGCGGAATTTATAATTAAGTAAAAACTTAAGCATCTTGAGGTTAAACAACTACTATATTGGTTCCCAACATTAATCTTCACACATCCTTGTATAGCACTTAAAAGATCGAGAACTATATTATTTTAAAATATGATTAACAGAATCCAATTCGTAAAAACTTAATTTCATCAATTAAATAAAAACACATAAATCTTCATCAATCAAAAAGATCATGAAAAAATTAAACACTACTCTTTATGGAATACTGTTTTTTACAGTTTTGTATTCTATTAAATCTTATGCTACAGATCCTATTAATACCAGAATGTTGCATACCCCAGCGATCAGCCAATCACATATTGCTTTTATTTATGCAGAAGATCTTTGGATAGCTAAATCGGATGGTACTCAACCCCGTAGACTAACGATAGATGAAGGAATAGAATCTAACCCTATTTTTTCTCCCGATGGTAAGTTAATTGCCTTTAGCGCAGAGTATGATGGAAATGTTGATGTTTTTACCATTCCGGTAGAAGGAGGGATTCCTAAAAGATTAACCTGGCACCCTATGAGGGATACTACTTTGGGGTTTTCTCCTGATGGCAACTCGGTACTTTTTAACTCACAAAGAGCTATTCATACCAATCGATATTCTAAGCTTTATCAAGTATCTATTAATGGTGGTTTCCCAACAGAGCTAGAAATACCTAATGCTTGGCATGCTACATATTCTCCAGATGGAAAGTATATGGCTTATACACCAATAAGAGAACGTTTCCATCAATGGAAAAACTATCGAGGAGGTACAACAGCAAACATATGGTTGTTCTCGTTTGGAGATAAATCAATTATAAAAATTCCGCAACCTAAGGGAGGAAGTAATGATGTACAACCTATGTGGAAAGATAATACCATATTCTTCTTAAGTGACCGTAGCGGAGAATTTAACCTATTTTCTTATGACATAAACTCAAAAACAATAGAACAACTTACTCAATTTGATAAGTTCCCTATTACAAATGCTGATTTAGGGAGTAATAAAATAATTTTTGAACAAGCCGGTTACCTTCATACATATGATATCAGTGCAAAAACGAGTACTAAACTAACTATAGGCATTGCTACAGATCTCTTGGAATTACGTGATAGGTATGTAAAAAGTTCACGATACGTGCGCTCCGCTGATATATCGCCTTCGGGAAAAAGAGCAGTTTTTGATTACAGAGGAGAAATTATAACCGTTCCTGAAAACAAAGGAGATTCTAGAAACTTAACCCAAAGCCCGGGAAGTCATGAAAAATATCCTTCTTGGTCTCCTGACGGAAAAAACATTGCTTATTTTTCTGATGGTTCTGGAGAATATGAATTACATATTAAATCGCAAGATGGGAAAGGAAATTCTCGAAAATTTAAAATCCCAGGCACAGGTTTTTACGCTTACACCAATTGGTCACCAGATAGTAAAAAAATTAGCTTTTCTGACAATGGTAGAAATTTATATATTTTAGATATCGATTCTAAAAAAGTTTCTAAAGTTGCCAATGATGAATACTATGTCCCAGGAGCTTTTAGAAATATTTTTGGAGATTGGTCTCATGACTCTAAATGGATTGTGTATTCAAAAATCATAGATTCTAACTTTGAGCAAGTATTCTTATACAATATACTAGAATCAAAATCATACCCTATAAGTGATGGATTAAGTAATGCCACCAATCCTGTTTTTGATCCAAGTGGGGATTATATTTATTTCTTTGCCTCTACTGATGCTGGACCTGTTGTTAACTGGTTTGATCAGTCTAACCAAGATATGACAGCTAGCAACTCCATTTATCTCGCTACACTCAGAAAAGATATCATCTCTCCTTTTGCTAAAGAAAGTGATGAAGAAGAACCTAAAGAAAAAGATGAGTCTACAGAAGAGGAAGATTCTAATAAATCCGTGCAAATTGATATTGATGGAATACAAAATAGAATCATTGACATTCCTATAAAAGCCGGTAGCTATCGTGAATTAAATTCAGGGCAAGCAAATAAGATTTTATATATTTCCTCAAACTCTTCAGACCGTTCAATTCCTTCATCACTACACGAATATGATTTAAACGAACGTAAGGACACTAAGGTTATGGAATTAGATAATTATGTTATTTCTTCTAATGCCAAGAAAATGCTTTATCAAAAGGATAATAGATGGGGGATTACCGATTTAGCCAAAAAACCAAAGGCCGGAAAAGGAATCTTAAAAGTTAGCGAAATAGAGGTAAAAATGAGCCCAACAAAGGAATGGGAAAACATTTTCGAAGAAGCATGGCGGATCAATCGTGACTATTTTTATGACCCAGGAATGCACGGTTCGGATTGGAAAGGAATGAAAAAGAAATATCAACAGTTCTTACCTCATCTTTCCTGCAGAAATGACCTTAACAGAGTTATACAATGGATGTGTAGCGAATTATCTGTAGGTCATCATAGACTACAAGGAGGTGGAGAAAGACTGAATACACCCGAAAGAATTCCCGGAGGTCTTCTTGGAGCAGATTACGAAATAACAAACAATAGGTATCGATTTAAGAAAATTTATGGAGGATTAAATTGGACTCCTGATTTAAGATCACCACTAACTGAGCCTGGTGTTTTAGTAAATAAGGGCGATTACTTATTAGCTGTAAACGGAACAAACATCGAAGGTACCATGAACCTTTTTAGTGCTTTTGAGAATACTGCAAATAAAATTACCGAAATTACCATAAGTCCTAATAACTCATATAAAAATTCTAGAGTCGTAAAAGTAACGCCTATAACTAGTGAGTATCGATTACGTAATCGAGATTGGGTTGAAGGAAATCTAAAAAAAGTACACGAAGCTACTAATGGTCAAGTAGCGTATGTATATGTTCCAAATACCGCTGGTGCTGGTCACGAGTATTTTAAAAGATATTTCTTCCCACAAGCCAATAAAAAAGCGATTATTATTGATGAGCGTTTTAATGGAGGTGGTCAGATAGCAGATTATTATATCAATTTATTATTAAACCCTTATCAATCTCATTGGAATTTCAGATATGGAAAAGATCTAAAAACACCAAGTGCCTCTATTCAAGGACCTAAAGTAATGATCATTGATGAAACTGCTGGATCTGGTGGAGATATGTTACCATGGATGTTTAGAAAATTTAAAGTAGGACAAATGGTAGGTAAACGAACTTGGGGAGGTTTAGTTGGAGTTTTAGGATTTCCAGAATTCATTGATGGTGCCAGTGTTACCGCCCCAAATGTTGCAATTTGGACAGAAGATGGTTTCATTGTAGAAAATGTTGGTGTAGCGCCAGACATAGAAGTAGATCAATTACCGTCTGAAGTAATTAAGGGAAAGGATCCCCAATTAGAAAAAGCAATAGAAATAGTCTTGAAGGAACTGAAAAACAATCCACCTAAAGAACACAAAAGACCTCCATATCCTAAAAGAGCCAAAAATTAAATACAGCAATGTATTTACTAAAATAAAGGTAAAGGATAGAAACAAAGGTTAGAAAAATAATCCACATATTCCGAAATTACCATAGTAAAACCAATAGGCAATGTATCAAGAATAAAACAATTTCAATAAATCCTATTCTTGATACATTGTTTTATTAAATACAAATAGTGGAAAAATCAACATTAACTCTATTAACTGAGAGAATAATTGTTTCAGCAACTATTTTTATTTGAAATCAAAAAAGCTTGCTGAAAGATTTAGGCAGCTTGTTCAAAAGCTATATAGTTAATTAATTTTCCTTTTTTGTCTCTTACAGGAAAACCTTTAATATGACATAGATAAGTAGATCTATCTTTTTTATAATTAACAATAGAAACTTCGAATGGTTCTTGATTATCAATTGCAGCTCTAATAATCTTGGATGTTTTTAGATCTGTTTGCTCACCTTGAAACATTTTTGGAGAATTACCTACAACTTCTTGCGGCGTGTATCCACTCATTTTTTCGATATTACGAGTAGCATAGACTATTTTAAGATCTGCATTAGTAATAACTATAACGGATTTTTTATGAACAAGTTCGTTATGGTATACATTTTCGAAATCCCACTTTTTGGTTATTTTATTTAAAGAATCAAGATCATTCTTAAAATTATTCAAAAACCAATTATGTTCTCCATAGAATTCCCAACTAGACAACGGAAGTACTAATGCAGAAATCGAATTGTAATATTCTGCCATCATTGTATCATAACCCTCAAACTCTTTCATAATGCGTGTTTTGAGCAAATTTATAGATTAAAACTAAAACCATAGATTGAACAAAAGTTAATTATACAAGTAAACAAAAGTTAAATTTTATCCTTATTACCACTTAAATTGCAATGTAGCATACCAAGTTAAAGGATCAGATGGTATAATTCCGGGGCCTGGATATCCTGTAGCTCTTTGTGTAAAATAACTTTCATCTAAAAGATTATTAACTCCTGTTTCTAATTTAAACTTCTTATAGGTATAAGAAAAAGATACATCTAAAATAGAATAAGATGGTATCTCACCAATGATACCATTTCTATTATCTCCATCCAATGCTACAGAAGCATTAGAAACATCAGTAAATTGCTCAGAAAGATATGTGTATTGAATGTCTGCTAGAAAGTTCTTATAACCAAATTTAAGTCCAGTTTTTAAGTTAATTTCTGGTATAAACTCTACTTTGTTTCCTTCTACTCCCGAAAGATCAGACGATGTATATTCTGAACTGGTAAAAGAAGCATTAGCAAAAAGATTTAATCTATAATTTTCATTATCTCCAGAAAATGTATTCCAAATATTCCAATCCACAAAACTCTCTACCCCATAAATAAATGCATCTCCGATATTTCCTCTTACGCGTTCAGCCCTATCATTAAAAACAATGCCTATTCTATCATCATACACTAGTCCAAAAACACTCACATCATATGACAACATATTGTTTAGTCTGCCTCTTACTCCAATATCCGCGGTAAAGCCTTCTTCATCTCCTATGTTCGGGTCAACTCTAAAGGTGGGACTTACTACTCTTATATCACTAAAAGTAATAGATCTATAGTTTTGTGAAACATTCACATAAGTTTCTAGAGAATTATTAAGTTTATAACTAGACCCAATTCCGAAAAGAAAAAAGGATCGATCCAATTCTCTATTATCCGTCTCTATATTATTAGCAATTGGATTACCAGCATTATCAAATACTACATTATTAAAAGTTCCTTCACTCTCTGTTTTAATATATTCAAATCTAAATCCTGGAGTAACAGAAAACTTCTCTGATAGTTTGAAAATATTTTCTCCAAAAATAGCGAGGTTAACATTAGGAAAATCAAAAGAAGATTGATTAGGGTAATCAGGAAAAGCCTCATCCTGAAAGTTAAAATCAGGTCCTGATCCAAGACCTCCTGATCCTTGTCTAGAATCATTGGATGCTTTATAAAACTTGGAACCAATAAGAAAAACAGACTCCTTATCCAACAAATCATATCTAGTAAGCAATCTTGCCTCTGCTCCCCAATTTCTAAAATTATCAACAATAAGATCTCTAGAATTCACAAAATTACCAGATCCATCTACTTCATCAACATCTGTAATAGGGTTTGTATTGAGACTACCAGGAATTCCTCTAAAACCTACTGCAGATCTAGAAGCATCCAAACCAAATAGATTAAGACTAAAATCTGTATTGTCAGAAAACTCATGTTCTAGTTTCAAAGAAAATAATTTCCAATTTACATCAAACCAATTTCTAGTTCTATTACTAAATGTAGGATCTATATTAAATTGTGTATCTGTTAAACCACCAGGTTGTTTAGCCAAATAATCCAAATAGGTAAACTCCCCGATCAACTTAGTTCGATCCGATAATTGATACCCCAAATGAACATAAGCATTCTTAGAATCAAATTCGGAGTTAGCTCTAAACCCATCACCTTTCTTATAATTGAAATAAGTATAATAACTAAATTTACCAACGGTACCTCCTAAACTATTGAAACTGGTAAAAAGATTATAGGAACCTAACGTTTGACGAGATACTAATTCTATTTTTTTATTTGGATTTGGTCTTTTCATTTTAAAATTTAACAAACCTCCAAACTGTGTTCCATATTGTAATGAAGCAGCTCCTCGCACAACTTGTATTTCTTCAATAGCTTCTGCAGGTGGTGTATAGTAACTTTCTGGATAACCTAATACATCAGCACTAATATCATATCCGTTCTGACGGGTATTAAAATTTGCTGTACGATTAGGGTCCAAACCTCTACCTCCTATATTAAGTTGTAATCCACCTGTACTATTCTCATAAATGTTTAATCCAGCAACCTGCGCATAAATTTGCCTCGCATTATTAGAAGCTAAATTACCTTGAACATTGCTTAATAAAACTACCTCACTTTTTTTACCTGCATATATCGCAGTTCCTTCTACAGGTTTTAAACGTTTAAGTCCAAATACTTTTTCTCTTCGTTGTGTTACCACAACTTCAGACAGCTCTTCTCCTAATGTTTTTAGAACAAAATTCACTTCTAGATCCTTATCTACCTTTACTTGTCGCTCCAAAATTTCATAATCAAAGCTAAAAACAGATAAATAGTAGTCACCTTGCTCCACATCCATAAATTCGAAACTACCATCTCCTCTTGTAATTGTTTGTTCTCCAGTAGATCTATTATATACCTCGGCACCTTGAATTGGTCGATTATTTTCATTTACAACAATCCCCTTAATCTTGTATTGCGCCGATACAACTGTAGTTAATAGTAAAAAAAACACAACTACTTTACAATCCCTTAATCTCATCCTTAAATGGAATAATCCACGTTTTATGTTTAAATGACTCTTTTTGTTTTCCAAGATCCACTTTGGGATCAATATATTGACTACTTAATCTACCATTAAGCGCCACATAACTTTCTACAAATACCTGTACATTCTGATGCCCCTGTTTTTCAAAATGTTTTTTTAAGTAGTTTGCATACTCTAATATAAAATCTGGCTGTGTTGCCATTTGTTTTTGCTGAAAAGGAGTTAAAAAATCATCATTATCAACATAAAATCGTTTTCCAGTTTTTTGATCCACGATTTTAAAATTAGCGTAACCTGCCTTTTCCATTAACATCACCCGCCAAGAGAAACGATAGCCCTCTTCTGTCCAAAACAATTCTCCGGGATATAACATATACCGAAACGGCAAAAGTAATTGAATCACAAAAAAAACTCCCATTATCGACACAATAATTTTTGTCCTTAAAGATCTTATAATTAAAGTTCTATTAGTATCAAAACCTATTTTCTTAATATTACATATTCTTGAAATAAATTGTAATATCTTATGATGTATATTTCCATCAAAAAATATCAATGCACTCACAATCATCACATATGGAAACATCCCTATTGGAAAAAGAACTCTGGTCAAAACATGGAATACAACTACCATTATAAAGGCAAAAACTCTAGTCTTTCTAAATAGCAACAAAAATGGAATTGTTAAATCATAAATCGCACCAGTATAACTAAATGCATAATGCACCCACTCCTGCTGCATTAAACCACCTATTAAAGGAATATCATATTTAGAAGGTAACCAAATTTTAAGCGGCATTGCATTTAATAACCAATCCGAATTAAGCTTTGCAAGACCCGCGTAGAAATAAACTATTCCAATAAGTAACTTAAGTGTATCAATTGTCCAAACTGGAATTTTCTGAAAGGATATCCCTCGCACCTTAGCATCTAACGAATAATAAGCGTTAGCCGGCAAAAAGATTAATAAAAAACTTAGAATACTAATAAAATAGTAATGATTAAGATACGTAGTCTTATCCATCAATTCTATGTACGTAAAACTTAAAAAAAATACTATGATTGCAATTCTATATTTATATCCAATCATAACAAGTAGCGCAGAAACAGCACATACAATAAAAATCAAGTATGTGTAACTTCCAATAGGTTTAATAAAATCAAACCCATAATACGAGAAGAAAAAAGTTGGTTGAACATATAATTTATCTATCCAACCATAACTCCAAAAACGAATAATACTAACGAACATCATTAAACCAAAAAAAATACGAAAGACTGCAAGTGGTGCAGCCTCTGTATTTTTTTTAAGATATTCGTTTAGTTGAAATTTCATAAGAGAACGAGATTATATTTAATCTCCATCGGCATCTACAAAATCAATATTTACAGCTATAGCCTGAAGCATATCTACTTTTAGAAAAACAACATTCTTTTGCAGCTCATCATATGTATTAAGCATTAGACTATTATTTGTTCTCACTTGTTCAGAAAAATCTTCGTTCAGGTTAGTTGCTATTGTTCTAGCTGTATTAAACTGATTATTAATCAGGCTACTTAAATCTTCCTCATCTTTAATTGTATTAAGAAAATCTAAGTATGTCTTTAAACTCTGACCTGTGGTACTACTACTAAAATTCTTTCCATTAAAGAAATCTTGTAATGCATCAAGATTCGCGTTAAAAAGTGTTTTTGACAAATCTCCTTTATAAATCGCTTCTACTCTGTCATCTAAAGGAGTTCCAGAAAATACACCTGCAGGAATACCTATTTTACCTGCACGTAAGTGTTTTTCATAATGAAATATAAAATCATTCACTAATTTGTCTAATGAACTTGTTGCGGATGAACCATTATTATTTACAAAAGAATCTCTAAAAGTATCTGTCCAGTCATTCAACACCTCTGATGTCATATCATCCATTCTGGTAACAAGATCAATAAGATAATTTTTATAATTTGTACCAGTAGTGACATCTGTATAGAAACCAACGATAGCATCATCAGAATCAGAAAGACCATTAATTAAATAATCTAATGAACCAAAACCTTGTTCATCTTGTTGAGAAACCGAAGTAAGATCATAAGTTCCTGAAGATATATTTGCTTCTATATTTGCAGCACTAACAGGATATACATTCATAAAATTTCTAAAAGAAATCTCTTCTGCCTTCCCTATTTCAAACATGCTAACAGATTGCCAAGAGATAAATGCAGTAGACCAAGCTTGTCTTAGAGTTGCCAAATTAGACTCATTCGTTGTACTTACAAAATCCGATGCAGCTACTTTTAACGCAGCCATATCAGTAGAAAAATTTTGATACGCTGGAATTACAATATTATCTGCTACATTTTCTAACAGTGCTTTTCTATCAAAATTATCTGTTGTTTCTCCACTATCATCGCTAGATGAACAGGCAGCCAGAATAAGAACTAAAACAACCACTGTCAAAAACCCAAACTTCTTCATCTTATTTTTATTTATTCTTAATAAATTTTTGCAAATGTAAAAAAAGAGGAGGGATTATTATAAAGTCCTTCCTCTTTTTTATCATTTTTATATTTTGTTTAATTTTTAGCTTCCAGCCTGTGCTACGGTAAAATCAAACTTAGATGCGATAGTTTCTGACATTGCATCTAATGTTTCTGGTGTTACATCCCATAAACCATTTGTTCCTCCCATAAGATCATCTATCAAGCTTTGCACCTCTGTTCTAGTGAAATAAGGAGCAGTACTATCAGAATTTCTAGTAAACTGCAAACTATAAACAAATCCAAATCCTTCAGAAAGATCGTGAAACGCACTTGCATAATCTACAGTACCAGCCTCTAATGATGCTTTTCCTTGTTGTAAATAATAAACGGCTCTTATTGCAATAACTTGCGAGATCTTTTCTCTAAGAATTGCAGCTTGCTCGTCACGTACAGTGTAGTTTTTAGCAACAATAGCAGCTCTACCAAGCTTAAATGCATCATAAATATCATCAGCAATTCCTGTGAAATCAGCATCATCTTCTACTCTACCAACATATTTATTAAGAAAACTATCATCATCACCAATAGTAGCATTAGGATTCGCTGGATCTACAGATGCACCGTAAACATATCCATAAGCTTCATCCCATTTATGCTCCATAGTAGTATATGTACTACCATCAGCAACTACACCATTATCATTGTTTGCTACATTATCAGCCTCGTCAAGAACAGCTGTACCTAGGTAATTATTTAATGCTTGATCCGTCATTAAAGCACCGATCAAACTTTTAGCAAAAGCCTGATTATACTCTAATCCTTTAGCATTTATATATCTATTAGATCCACCTCCAGCTTCCTGAAGAACTCCTGCGTTACCAGCTGTAGCAGTTATCGCCCAGTTAGGAAAAACCTCATCAACCTGACCATTAATCCAAGCATCAAAATCAGCTTTTATTGCTGCAGCTTCTGTAGCGTTAGAAGAAAAATAATCTCTTGATGCTGCAGTTTTGTTTCTTACACTTTTATCCGAAGCGTTTAAATCTGCATCTTCAAAATCATCTGCATTTTCTTGATGATCAAACATTGCATCTATAATAGCTTCTGTACTTGTGTTATCAAGAAATTGACTAATAACTACCTCTGCCATTGCTATTCTGGTAGTTTGCCCACTAAAACTTACAGTACTTTCTCCTTCACGTAAAAACTCATATGTCGCAGGCGCTTCTACTTGCACGATTGGAGTTGCATCATCATCAGAAGAACAAGAACCTAAAACGATAGTTCCTGATATACATACAATTTTGAATACACTTTTAATTTTCATTGCTTTTTATTTAGACTTATTACAAATAATTAATAAAGTGCAAATATATTCAACCAAATATATCTGGCAAATTTTATTTATACTAAATCTAAATAAATTTAAATTTTTAACAATTAGATAAAAAAAACTAATAATTTTAAACGATTATTTAATCGTTTTATTCATAAACCAGTTTTCCAAATTGTTTAATGCTGTAGCTAATTTGTAGTGTATTTTTTTCTAAGCTCTCTTGTCCAATTAATTAGAACTTCCATTTCTTCTTTTTCTAAATCACCGTGGATCCAAGTATATGACGAAAGTGGCATTTCTCCTTCTTCTACCTCTTCTATCAACTCATCTAACTTATGGTCTTTTTTCTTATCAGAATATCCTTCCCAATCAGAAACATTAAAATGTTCTTTTCCTTCTTCTACATGATCTGCTAACCAATAAGAAACTGGCGCTATTTCTGCATACCAAGGGTATACGGTTTGATTACTATGACAATCATAACAATTACTTTTTAATATTTCCTTTATCTCCTCTGTTGGCTTTGTATCATTTTCAAAATAAGCTACCGATTCATATCCTGACTCGTTCTTATCTGGTCTAACAAATTGCATAATTACTAATACTACTAACAATAACAGTCCTACTTTTTTTAATACGTTTTTCATTTTATTACTCTATCTATTTAATGGTATTTTGTAAATATCTTTGTTGCTTCATTATGAGAAGACTCAAAACTCATTGTTCTTACATTAGTATCTGCCTGTACAGTTGTAAAGTAAGAAAGCATCCTCTCCGTAGGCATATTACCCGTTAATTCATCTTTTGCCATTGGGCATCCTCCAAATCCTTGTATTGCTCCATCAAATCTTCTACAACCTGCTTTGTAGGCCGCATCTACTTTTTCATGCCAGGTTGTAGGCGTTGTATGTAAATGCGCCCCAAATTCTATATCAGGATATTTTGGAATCAAGTTGGCATATAAATACTCTATAATTTCTGGATTCGAAGTACCTACAGTATCAGAAAGTGATAAAATTTTCACTCCCATATTGCTTAACTTCTCTGTCCAATCACCCACAATCTCAACATTCCAAGGATCTCCATAAGGGTTTCCAAAACCCATGGATAAATATGCCACTACTTTTTTATTAGCTTTATCTGCGATGTTTAAAATTTCCTGTAAAGTCTCTACGGATTCTGCAATAGTCTTATGTGTATTACGCATCTGGAAATTTTCTGAAATCGAAAAAGGATATCCCAAATAATCAATCTCTTTATGCTGTACAGCATCATTAGCTCCACGAACATTAGCTATTATTGCCAATAGTTTACTTTCTGTAGTCGAAAGATCCAATTTTGATAAAACCTCTGCAGTATCTACCATCTGCGGAATTGCTTTTGGTGACACAAAACTACCAAAATCTATAGTATCAAAGCCACATCGCAATAACGATTGAATATATTGTACTTTTTTTTCAGTTGGAATAAAATCCTTAATGCCTTGCATAGCATCTCTTGGACATTCAATGATTTTTACTTTTTCGGCCATTTATCAACTTCTATCTAAAAGAAATTCAATTAAGAGTATAAAAATATGATTATTTTTCAGAAAACAGGATAAAAATTCCTATTCCAATAAAGACAATAATCTATATACATTTTAAAAAAGGTTTTTTTGATAGTAACATTTTACTTTTCGGGGAACATACTAATAGAGGTTCACTATTTGAATCAAAAAATAGTATTAATAATTTAAAAACAAAATCATGTTAAAAGATTTTTTAAAATTAGAAAACACCAAAGAAATTTCTAGAAAAGAGCAAAAAACTATTAATGGTGGAATTTCAGGAGATTCAATATGCTTTGGGATTGGAGTAACTTCAGCTCCAAATGACGAAGGGACTTCTCCTGCTTGCGTAAACAGGAATGGGAATTGTATCATAAATGGTTATAGAGCTGTATGTTCAGGTAATAGTCAAGGTGGTTTCTATTATTTATAAAATGAATGTGAAATAGAAAAAAGGTTGCTAGAAATAGCAACCTTTTGTAACTAATTTATTTTCTAGAAAAAAGGATAAAAATTCCTATTCCAATAAAGACAATTATTTGCATCCATTTTAAGAACTCTCCAATCCCAGAATTACTTTTAACAAAATCCGAAATATAACCAGCCATAATTGCTATCCCTCCAAAAACAAAAAAAGACACTACGATAAACAAAAAACCTAAAACATAAAACTGCGTTACATTACTTAACTCTTGACTAAATAAAAACCCAGGAAAAAAGGCTAAAAAGAATATAGAAACTTTAGGATTCAGTACATTCATTATAAAACCTTGCCTAAACAATTGCCCAACACTCTTTTTTTCAACTGAATCCTCAGAAAGCTGAATAGATCCTTTACTTCTCCATACTTTATATGCCAAAAAAAACAAATACAATGCTCCCATCAATTTTATTGCAAAAAATAACATTTCACTTTTTTGAATAATAACTGAAACTCCAAAGGCTACTAAGGTAGTGTGCACTAGACATCCTGACATCAATCCAGCCACAGTGGCAAGACCATATTTTTTCCCATTAACAATACTTTGCATCAACACATAAATATTATCAGGTCCTGGAGAGATTGATAAGGCCAACGTGGCAATTATAAACGTATATAAGATGTCAAAATTCATTCTTAATTTTTACGAGATTACATTTTATTGACAAATGCTTCAAAAATATGCATATCGTTTTAAAATTAATTACTAATAAATCATAATTAAAAATTAGGGTTCTTTATTAATTAACTGTTTAAAACATATAACACAAATCAAAATAACCAACAAACTCACAAATGAAAAAACTTATACTAAACTCTCTTATATTACTTTTGGTATTTACAACATATGGTCAAACTACGGCCACATATGATATTGTTTTTACAAGTAATTGGGCATCTCACGGAACTTTACCTGGTAACGCGCATTTTACAGAGCTAGTAGGTGCTACACATAACAATAACATTACTTTTTTAGAAATGGGTGGTTTTGCCACTCCTGGAATTGAAGACGTTGCTGAATTAGGTCTTTTCGGTGACTTCTCTAACGAAGTAAACACTGCAATCGCAGCAAATAATGCAGATCAATTTATAGAAGGTCCGAATTTATTCCCTACTTCTTCTAATCTAACAATTAAAATTAGTGATCTTACGATTAGTTCTGATTATCCACTAGTTAGTCTTGCCTCTATGATTGCTCCTAGTCCTGACTGGATGATTGCTGTAAACAGCATATCTCTGATAGACAATGGAGGACAATGGATCCCAGAGATCTCTATAGATCTTTTCCCATATGACGCTGGAACTGAAGAAGGAACTGGATATAGCCTTAGCAATAATGCTACTAACCCTCACGAAGCTATTGCTATGCTTTCACCATCAAATTCACCATTTAATTCCGATAAAATAGGCACTATAGTTTTTACCCAAAAACAACTTAACGTACAGGATTTTAATACACAAAAGAATGACATCACTATTTCACCAAATCCTAGTGATGGTAACATATCTATACACGCAAACCAATCATCGACGATAAAAGAAATTGAAGTTTACAATGTTTTAGGGAAACAAGTCAGACGTTACAATTTTAAACAAAGTAATAGTAATATTAATCTAAATTTAAGTAATCTAAACGCTGGAATTTATCTAGTGCGACTTCATACTAATTCAGGAACAACAGAAACTCAAAAAATAATTCTGAGATAGTTTACAATCCTTTTTGAACAACCATTTTATTGATATTTTTTATCAATTTTGGCCCTTCATAGATAAAACCAGTATAAATCTGAACTAAGCTTGCTCCTGCTTCTAATTTTTCAATTGCATCCGCAGCTGTATGAATACCTCCTACTCCAATTATAGGAAAAGCTTGGTTACTTTTTTCTGATAAATATTTTATCACTTTTGTACTTCTGCTCTTGATTGGTAGCCCACTTAATCCTCCATTACCAATATCTTCTAATCTTTTCTTAGAAGTCTGTAATCCTTCTCTATTAACAGAAGTATTACTAGCAATTACACCATCCAATTTTGTTATCTTAACTAGTTCTATTATTTCATCTAATTGAGTGTTGTTTAAATCGGGAGCTATTTTTAGTACAATTGGTTTTTGTGCCGAAAATGTAAGATTTGCTTTTTGAACAGTTCTAATTAACTCTTCTAAATATTCTTTGTCATTAAGTTTTGCATGACTCCCAACATTAGGACAACTAACATTTAGTACAAAATAATCAACATATGGGTGTAATGCATTAAAACAAGCTAAGTAATCTCTCGTATAATCCTCGGGAGCTGTATCTGTGTTCTTTCCAATATTACCACCTATTATGAGTTTACCTTTATTCTTTTTTAATTGAGTAATCGCTGATTCTAATCCTTCATTATTAAATCCCATTCTATTAATGATCCCAGAATCTTCTTTTAATCGAAATAACCGTTTTTTAGGATTACCTTCCTGAGCTTTCGGAGTAACCGTTCCGATTTCAATAAAACCAAACCCAAAATTAGCTAACTCGTTATACAATACTGCGTTTTTATCAAATCCAGCTGCTAATCCAACAGGGTTTTTAAATTTCAATCCAAAAACTTCTCTTTCTAATTTGGAGTTTTTGACTTGATATAAACTTCTAAAAACACCTGATACAAAAGGAAACTTTGATAGCGTTCTAATCATTTTGAAGGTAAAGTGATGTACACCTTCTGGATCATATTTAAATAATATTGGTCGAACTAGGGATTTATACATGTAACAGCTTCTTTTGGTTTGCAAAAATACGTGTTACAAAAATTTTACCATACAAATATTTAATTTTTATAATATTCATTAGATTCAATAACAATCCATTCTGATCTGTTTATTTTTTTGAAAGGTACTTAATGGAGTGTTTAATTTATTTTTAATTATGCTTTCCAAAACGTCAAGAACTTCGTCTTGCATATTGACAGAGCCACATATCATGATCAGGCCATCTTTCTGAAGAACATCCACTATCACGCTGTACTCTCTCTGTATAACATTTTGAACATATTCATTATTATCTTCTCTAGAATAAACCCCTTGAAAAGCGTACAATTGCTTTGTTAATCTACCTCGTTTTAGATAATCTTCATATATCTCTTTAGATTCTCGAGTTCTTCCACCCCAAAACAAATGAGTTTTAACATATTTATTCTCACCCGCAATCATTCCTAAAAAAGGAGCTATACCAGTACCATTTGCTATTAAAACTGCATTCTTTGTATTCGTAGGTAAATAAAATTTTTCATTACGTTTAATTCTACCTTTTAAGACATCTCCTTTATTTAATTGGCTTAAATATGAGGAACAAAGACCTAAATCATGCTTTTTAATACTTAATACAATACCTCCATCAACTTTTCCTATTGAATAAAGTCGTTCTATAGTATTTTGATCTGGGCGAATAGCTAATAAATCTCCGGATCTAAAATCAATAGAAGAATCTTTTGATTGCAACCGAAGTAAAAATGTATCATCAATATTCAATGGTGTTCTATCGATGACTTCAAAAACATCATATTCTTTATCAGCAAAATCTTTAAAAACTTCAATCTCTAATGTAAGCCCTTCATATACACTCCATTTTTGAATCCAATACCGAAAATCATCTGTTGATTTGTTATTTATTTTTTCTATCGGTAAACTAGCAGTAAATTTAGAATGTTCTCTAAACAATTCATCTACATCTTCTGCAAATTTGCAAAATTCAGGATATGCTAAAGATCCAAAACCTACTACAGAAAATCGAAGCTCATTAATAGGTTCTATACTATTGAACAACTGATTAAATTTTTTAGCATTTGTGGGAGCTTCTCCTTCACCATAAGTAGCAGTAATAACAATTATGTGTTGCGCTCTTTGATATGTTGTATATGAATTAAGTTCTGCTACAAAAACTGTTTTACCTACTGAAAATAGTGCTTTTCTTAGATAATTAGCAAACGTATACGTAGAGCCATTCTCTGATCCTACTAAAATTATATAATCGCTTGTATCCTTATCTCCTTTATTACATACCAGTTTACTCCCGTTACGACGCTTAATCGTCATATAAAAACCTGAATACATAAAAAACAAAATAACTATAGAGGTAACCAATAAAACAAAAGACCATAAAACATTGCCTTTACCTGTATGTAAGATGAGTGCGTAATATGTTGCTAATTTCACAAACGGGTATTCTTGCTCACTAAGTACATTGCCATTAAATTGATTTACAATAAGTTCTTTATTAATCAATTCTAATCTAAAGTAATCCTCTATATCATCAGAAAATGGAAATTCTATGTTCTTAACTTCGGCAAGAGATATCTTTTTAAAAACTGAAAAATCTGTGATTGCTATTATATCAGTATTCTGATCTCCTTGAAAATTAATTTGATGGGGAGATGTATATTTCGGCAGTAGAGAAAACTTTTCAATAGATAAATATACACCAGTCAATGCTACAATAAGAATTGGCACAAAAAACCACCTTCCTAAAACAACATGATAAAATTGATTTGCGTATTCTTTATTAACCTTTGAAAAAAGTTTTAAAACTCCTCCTTGTCGCTTAACAATAAGAATAATACCGGTAATCGCAATCACAACTAACAAGAAAGAAATAAGGCCAACAAAAAAACGCCCTAAACTTTTAAGAAATAAGGATCGATGGAGGTTCGTAGCAAACTTAAAAATTCCGGATTTACGTTTTGGTACACCTAACTTCTCTCCTGTTCTTGGGTTTATATAAATTCTTTCATCATTTCCCTCTTTCGTTACTACAGAAGCAATTACAAAATTTGTTTCATCTACAGTAATTGCAATAATATCATCATACTCTTCCCGTAACGCCGCAATAGTTTCAGAAATCGTTACCTCTTTAATGTTATCTACTACATATGGTTTTGCAATATCAGATATTGGCTCTAAGGCAAGAATTACTCCCGTTACTGAAGCAATAAATAAAAAAATAGCAGAAGATATAGCCAAAAGAAGATGGCTATATCTCCACAACGAAATAGTCATTATATTCTATATATTATTGAGGAAGCATTCTTATATATCTAATAAAACCCTTCCCTGCCACTTTAGACTTAATAGTTTCAGTAGTTAATTCAAACTCAACATCATCCTTATAATATTCTTGATCTTCTACAGCAGTTTCAAAACGAATTTTATATCCAGCATCAATTTTATCCTTAGGTATTTTAATAATACTTATAGTTCTTTCTCCTCCAGCTATGGTAGCACCAGAAATCGCATCTATATCTGGCCTCCTTTTTCCATAGAATTTCCACCACTCTGTAATATCACTATACCACTCACTATCTTTTCCTTGCACATATAAAGTCTGATCATACTCCCCATCTGGTTTCATAAGTGAAATTACCACATAGGCAGCTTCTCCTGTATAATTAACCATCTGAATCATACACTTAAGATTCTGAGTCTTCGTTTCATTAGTAAAAGAGACCAAAGTAAAAACAGCTAATGCTGTTAAGAATACTATTTTTAAAAGTGTTTTCATTTATTCAAATATTTTATTTCCAGCAATCTACTCTTGCAGAAAATCTAACTCAATGTTTTGTTTTTGTAATAATTCGTTTTCAGATGCTAAATCAAAAACGGTTTCATTAAAACTCGTTTGCATGTTTTTATCAGCTCCTTTCTCTAAAAGAAATTTTAACACATCAATACTCTTTGCCTTCATTGCAGCCAAATGTAGTGCTGTGTTACCTTCATCATTTTTACTATTTAATGGAATATTTAATTTCTCAATTTTTTCTAAAAGAGCTACATCATTTTCTTTTACTGCCAAATGCCATAATGTTTCTCCTTCTGCTTGATGTTCTGTAAAATCAACTCCTTTTTCTAATAGTAAAGTAATTTTTTGATCGAACTCTTCTGAAGTTTTTTTATCGTATGACTCCAAAGCATAATATGCTAGTGAATTCCCTTCTGTATCCTTTAGCAATGGATTTGCTCCATTATTTAGTAATAAATTAACAACGTCAATATTATTTCTTCCAACGGCTTTCATCAATGGCGTTACACCAATTTTATTAGACTGATCAATATCTTTTACGTATTTAATCAAATATTTAATCGCCTTTAAATCATTTCTAGAAACGGCATTTGAAAAAGGAGTATCACCTTTACTATTTGCTTGATTAATATCTACCCCTTTTTTTATAAAATAATCGAATATATCTTGTTCCTTATTCTTAAAAGCTAATGCATGCAACGAATTTACTCCATCAGTTGTTACTACACCTGGGCGAATACCTACATTTTCTAAGTATTGATAAAGCTCTAAATTATTAGCACTATTCCGAGTTCCTTGACTAGCAAATATAAAAGCATTTCCTCCTTTACCATTCAACGTTTTATAAGCCACACCTTTTTTAATAAGCAACTCTAAGATCTTTGTATTACCTTTTTTAGATGCGTAATTAAAGATTCCATTCCCGTGATCATCCTGACTTTGTATATCAATACCTTTATTAACGAAATAAGTGATCAAAGCTTCATCTTCCAGAAATGGTGCAACAAGTAATAGTGGATTGGCACCATCGTTATTTTTTTCTGCCATCGGATTAGCACCATTTTCTATACAGAAATCATATAATTTAGTGTTTTTTTGACCAGTAACAGCTGCAAAATTTAATAATGAATATCCATGACTATCAATAATATCTGTTCTCGCTCCTTTTTCAAGTAAGAATTCCATCATCTCAAGATTATCCCGATAAATTGCCCAAAAAATATAGGTTCTGCCATCGTGAGTTTTCTTATTAACATCATTCCCTTTCTTGGTTAATAGATATTCTATAGTAGAATTATCCACTTTTTCTAAAAGTGCAAATGAAATAGCATCAAAAGCAAACCTATTTAATGCTGTTGGATCATTGCCAGCAACTATATCCTTATCTATTTGATCAATACTAGGATTAGATTTCCAGTATGCTCTGTCTAAAAAAACATTTTCTTGGGCTTGCATTTCTGTACAGATCAGCACAAAAACAACAACCAACCACATATTATGTATGTTTTTCATATTATTGTTTTTTTACAAATGATTCTATGATAGAATTAATGTCTGCTTCGACTGTATAATCTTCTGTAAAAAGATGTTTGTATAGTGCTTTGTTTTTTACTTTCTGCTCTAATGACAAATCTTTATTTCTAGCAAAAACTTCATCCCATTTACCACGTACCATCGCCCATTTATCACTATGTTCTTTCCACCAATTAGCAGCTACTTCACAACGCTTATCATCCACACGCTTATAGACATTATATCCTTTTTCTTTTGCAATGATCACATCTTCTTTACCCGTTTCTCTTATGACTTTATCATTATCTTGATCATGCACCCATCCCGTTTTTGTGATTTCATGACGATTCCCTCTAATAGTAACATTATAATCACTTCTGGTAGTATATTCTCTTCTTGGTAGTGGTGCTGGTGTTGTGTTTTCCCAAAAACTCTTTCCATCAACATGAACCCAACTAGCTGAACCTTCATAACGAGGACTATCATCTACTTGAAAAACCTTTTGTGACCATTGTCCAGATACTTCGCTTTCTGGCTTTTGCACATATTTCCAATTATTATCTCCATCATAGAGGTAAAAATTTAGATTTTCATATTCCCAATCTTGTCTCCAATGTTTTACAATATGTGGATCAGTAGGATTACCAACTTGTAAAATATGTTGAATAGATATTTTATCCTTTTCATCAACAATTAACTGCGCCCATTCTAATCCTTTCGATATTTTATTTTTAGAAGGCTTGTATAAAGAATCATTCGTATAATTAAATGTCTCTGCAAAGTTAAAAGTGACTTCATAGCAACCGCACATTGACTTTATAGCGGTAAGATCATTTTCTTTTTTGTCTGTTTGCCCCATAACTAAACTTGACATAAATAGTGACGAAACAATTGCTAACTGACTAATTTTCATTTTAATAATTATTAAAAAGTTTAAAATATAAAAAATTAACTACCCTTATTTAGACTGAATTAAAATAAGATTATATATTTGCCAAAATTAATCATTATTTTTAATTAATCTAAATTAATGAATAAATTCATTGTTTTTATATTATTATTAAGTAGTACTATCTATTGTCAAACAAAAGTTTCCCCTAAGGAAAATGATTCTTTAAAAACGGAAAAATTAGAAGAGGTAATTCTTACTGCAACAAGAACAGAACGACAACTATCTTCTATTCCCCTTCCGGTTACTTTAATCTCCGGAAACACCATAAAACGATCAGGAAGTGTTCGAATCGATGACATTTTAGCAGAACAGACTGGGCTTATTCTTGCTACCGACGAAAGCGGTTTTGAAGGCATCCAGATACAAGGAATAGATTCTGACTACACTTTAATTCTCATGGATGGTGTTCCTTTAGTAGGAAGAAGTTCGGGAAACTTTGATCTTAGTCGACTTACTGTAGGTAATATCAAACAAATTGAAGTTGTAAAGGGTCCTACAAGCAGTCTTTATGGATCCGAAGCGTTAGCAGGTGTTATTAATATCATCACAGAAAAACCAAAAAACGAAAAACTTAAAGGACAGGCTTCTTATCGTATTGGATCATTTACCGCCCAAGATATGAACTTATCATTTCAACAAAAGAAAGGAAAAGTAAGATATGCTTTATTCGGAAATCGTTTTTCTAGAGATCGATATACCTTAAATCCTGATAACAGTGAGCGTTCGATAACGGTTAACCCTATTGAAAACTATACGGTTAATGGTAGATTCTATTATGATGTGAACGAAAAATTAAAACTAAGTGCTTCTGGGAGATACTTTAATCAATTACAAAATTCTGGCTTCACTTTCACAGACACTAATGAAGATGGACAAGAAATCACAGTAAATGCGCAAGGAGAAGCAGTAGAAAAAGATTTAAATGCTCTATTAAAATTAGATCAAAAATGGTCAGAAAAATTTAATACTACTTATGAATTTTACTACACAAATTACATTGCAGAAGATATCAGTAGAAATACCGAAACTAATGATATCGTATTCAATAATTTGTTTGATCAAAAATTATTTAGAGGCGAAATACGTGCTAACAACATTATCAAAAATACTGGAACCATAACCACCGGTGCTGGTTATCAATATGATTTTCTAGATCGTACTTTATTTGAAAACGAAGTTAGTTTTAACTCACAGTATATATATGGGCAATTCGACTTGAATCCTTTAGAAAATCTTAATATTATCATTGGAGCTAGATTCGACAACCATTCTGAATACAATAACCAAGTAAGTCCAAAATTTGCATTTAACTATAAAATCACTGATCAACTCTCGATTAAAGGATCTACGGGATATGGATTTAAAGCTCCTGATTTCCGACAATTATACCTAAACTTCACGAATCCTTCTGTAGGTTATTCTGTTTTAGGTTACCAAACAGTACCAAGAGAATTACAACTTTTATTTGATCAAGGTCAGTTAGCATTAGGAGAAAATTTAACTCCAGCTCAAGGACAAGCCAGAGTGGATGAACTTATCCAAGCATTTGATAGAGATCTTAAAGCAGAAAGTTCTATTGGATACAACATTGGAATTAACTATAGACAATCCAAAAAACTTATTCTGGATATTAATTTCTTCAGAAACGATTTTAGAAACCTTATAGACACCTTCGTACTGGCAAGAAAAACTAATGGCCAAAATGTATTCAGCTACCAAAATTTTGACGAAATATACACAGAAGGAATAGAGTTTAGCGCAACCTACAACATTTTTGACAATTTAGAAATTAGCGGCGGTTACCAGCTTTTATATGCCTTTAATAAAGATATTAAAGAACAAGTAGAAAATGGAGAACTATTCGTACGAGACGAAAACTTAACATCCATTGTACTTTCAGAAGAAGATCATTACGGTTTTTTTAATAGATCAAGACATAATGGAAATCTAAAAGTGTTTTGGGATATCCCACAATGGAAATTAAACGTAAATGCTCGTGCCATCTATCGAAGTAAATATGGGTTAGGTGACACCAATGGAAATGGAACATTCGATGCATTTGACGATGATGCTGTTGTAGTTGATGGATTTGCCACTCTAAACATAGCAGCAAGCAAAAAACTGTTCAAAAATTTTGAAGTACAAGCAGGTGCGGATAATGTACTTAATTATCAAAACATCAATATCCCCGGTAACCCAGGAACCAGAGGATACATAAGAGTTAATTACCAATTTTAATATTTATAAAAATGAAAAGAGGATTTTATTTATTACTAACGTTTAGTCTTATCATAGCTTCATGTAGCAGTGATGATGATTCATGTGCAGAAACTGTCTTTTTCGAAGATGCGGATGGAGATGGACTAGGTAACGCAGAGACATCACAACTTGCGTGTACAGCGCCAGACGGGTTTGTTTCAAACTCGGATGATAATGATGACACACAAGCTCTTGCTAATCTTGTATCCGAAACAACCAACAATTTACCAGCGCCTCAAGAAGGTGGACAAGGCCAGCCAATTTCTGGTGAGTTTACACTATTTGACTTAGACACAGGAGAAATTACAACAGATGCAAACGATTGGGATATTGCTTTTAGAGCGACAACAATTATTGTTAACGGAGGTGTCTCTCAAGGAACCACTGATGAACCCAGCAGAACCGGAAACGCCGCAGCTTATATAGCTACTGGAACAATGTCGGATATCACTTCTGTAGATACTAGCCTATTTGTACAAGATGCAACAGATGCACTTGCTATACCATCTGGAAGTGACGAAGGTTGGTACAACTATTCTGGATCTCCATTATTCCTAATTACTCCTTTACCAGGAAAAATCTTAGTAATACGTACTTCAGAAGGAAAATACGCCAAAATAGAGATTCTTAGTTATTATAAAGATGCTCCAACTAGTCCTGATGCACTTGTTAATGAAAGTAGATTTTTTACATTCAATTATGTATACCAACCTAATAACAACATTACGACATTTTAAATTCTTAATTAATATTTACAACTTATTACCCCTAGAAGCAATAATCGTATCGCTTCTTTTGCAGAAAACCTTGCTTGGCAAGGTTTTCTTATTTTTTAAAAACAACATATTATAATAATACCGTATTTTTGAAATCTTCTGAAAAAAAATGTTACTATGATTCCGAAAAAACATATTATTGATCGATTTATTAGTTATGTAACTATAGACACAGAAAGTGACCCTAATAGTGATACTACTCCTAGTTCGGAAAAACAATGGGATCTAGCTAATAAATTGGTAGAAGAGTTAAAATCGATAGGGTTACAAGAGGTAACAATTGATGAAAATGCATACATCATGGCAACCTTACCCTCTAATGTAAATCATGAAGTACCTACCATAGGTTTTATTTCGCATTTTGATACTACTCCGGATTTTACAGGAGCAAATGTAAATCCTCAAATTATAGAGACCTATGACGGAAAAGATATCGTTCTTAACGAAGAAGAAAATATCGTATTATCTCCTGATTATTTCGAGGATCTAAAACTATACAAAGGACAAACATTAATTACCACTGACGGAACTACACTTTTAGGAGCTGATGATAAGGCTGGTATCGCAGAAATTATCTCTGCTATGGAATATCTAGTACAACATCCAGAAATCAAACACGGTACAATACGTGTTGGATTTACTCCTGATGAAGAAATAGGTAGAGGAGCGCATAAATTTGATGTCTCAACATTTGGAGCAGAATGGGCATACACCATGGATGGAAGTCAAATTGGAGAATTAGAATATGAAAATTTTAATGCTGCAGGTGCAGTGGTTACTATAAAAGGAAAAATTGTGCATCCTGGATATGCTAAAGGAAAAATGATCAATAGTATGTATATCGCACAGGATTTCATTAATTCTTTACCTCGATTAGAAACTCCAGAACATACCAGTGATCGTGAAGGTTTCTTTCATTTATATTCTATGAATGGAGAAGTTGAAGAAACTAAACTTCAATACATTATCAGAGATCATGATAAAAAACATTTTGAAGCTCGTAAAGAGATGATGGCAAAATTGGGAGATGAACTAAATAAACAATACGGAAAAGATGTGGTTCATGTAGTGATCAACGATCAGTATTACAACATGAAAGAAAAAGTGGAACCTGTAATGCATATTGTAGATATTGCTGAAGAAGCAATGAAAGAGTTAGGCATTACCCCACTCATAAAACCAATCCGTGGCGGAACGGATGGATCACAATTGAGTTATATGGGATTACCATGTCCTAATATATTTGCTGGCGGACATAATTTTCACGGAAGATATGAATATGTTCCTGTAGAAAGTATGATTAAAGCTGTAGAAGTGATTATAAAGATCGCCGAACTTACCGCAAAAAGGTAATTCGCAATTCATCGAGATTTAATAACTTTTAACGATTTTACATTTTTTTCTTATCTAAGAATAAAAACAATGTACCCACTATAGTAGTAGATTTATGTGATAACTATTTAATCACTTTAAAACATAAATCATGCAAACTACAGACAAGGTCGTAGATACTGCCGTATCTGCGACTACAGAAACAGGAGGTGCAATAATGAGCTCTCTAGGCGGTTTTTTCAATTCTATACAAGAAGGTGTTGGTCAATATGGACTCAAAATTGTTGGAGGAATTGTTGCATTAATTATAGGACTTTGGATTGTAAAAATGATCATGAAAGCTATAAAAAAAGCTTTTGATAAAAGCAAAGTAGACAGCACCTTAAAACCATTCTTAGTCACCTTAGTAAATTTCTTATTAAAAATATTATTATTTATTTCTATAGCAGGTATTGTAGGTATACCAACCGCTACATTTGCAGCGTTATTGGCAGCAGTTGGTTTAGCTATCGGAGGTGCTTTTAATGGATCTTTAGGTCATATGGCAGCTGGAGTAATGCTACTTGTCTTTAGACCATTTAAAGTAGGTGATCTTATCGAAACGGGAGGTAAACTTGGTTTTGTAAAAGAAATCTCGGTCTTCGTTACGATTTTAGAAACTTTTCAGAATAAAACGGAAATTATTCCGAATGGAGCTATCACTGCCGGTACAATTACAAATTTAACAACCATAGGTAACCTAAGGGTAGATATGCCTTTTGGAATCCAATATGGCACAGACATCGAAAAAGCAAAACAAATTGTGATGGATGTTATGAAAGGCGACAAAAATGTAATGGAAAATCCAGCTCCTAGAGTAGCAGTAAATAATTTAGGTGCAAATGGTGTAGAATTATTAGCATTACCTTATTCTACCTGTGATGACTATTGGGATGTATACTGGGATACTAGACAAAGAATTGTAGAAGCTTTAGGTACCGCTGGATATGCAGCTCCTCTACCACAACGAATTGTTACCATGAAATCTTAATCAACCTTTACTTATATATTACACAAAAAAAGCGCCGTATTAAATACGGCGCTTTTTTTTAATAAGAGCATATGTTATTTTTTCTTTTCAGCGGGTGGTGCATTTAATTTCTGGCTCATTTCTAAAGAAATAGCAGATTTATCAAATGTTAATTTACCAGCTCCTGTTTCTATAACAACTGCATTATTTTTTTCACTGAAGTCAAAGACTTTTCCGTGAAGACCACTTTTAGTAACTACACGATCTCCTTTTTTAAGCTCTTCAGCAAATTTCTTCTCCTTTTTTGCCTTTTGCATTTGCGGACGTATCATAAAAAAATACATCACTACAAATATCAAAAGTATAAAAGGTAATTGTCCTCCAAATCCTTCCATAAATATTACTCGCTAACTGGAGTTCCGCTTACTGGTTTAGCTTTTGGAGTTACCATTGCCTTAATCTTAAGGATTTCTTTTCCTGCTTCAGTATTAGCAGTAATAGTAACTTGCTTGTTTTGAGCGTTTGGCTTACCGTTAGAGTTAAACTTTACTAACATTGATCCTGTAGCTCCAGGAGCAACTGGCTCTTTTGTCCACTCAGGAACAGTACAACCACAACTTCCTTTTGCGTTTACAATTACTAAAGGTGCTTTACCTGTATTAGTAAATGTAAATGTATGCTCTACTACATCACCTTCATTGATTGTTCCAAAATCGTGCTCAGTTTCAGAAAAGCTCATTACAGGAAAATCTGTGTTTTTTGCATCACGATCTGCAGCATCTGCTACATTTTCTTCTTTAACTTTTTCTGCTGCATTATCTTTACAAGACATAAATGTCAAAGCAAAAACACCAGCTAAAATTAAGATTCCTTTTTTCATTACTTGGGTTTTTAATTAATTGAGGGTTAAAAATACTATTTTTTTTGAACTACATAAGTCCGCGGCCAACTTTATTTAATTTACCGCTCTCTTGATATTCTTTAGATATTTTATCCAGAATTCCATTGATAAAGATACTACTCTTTGGGGTACTATATTCCTTAGCAATCTCTAAATATTCGTTAATTGTTACTTTTACTGGTATTGACGGAAATTTTTGGAACTCGCAAATTGCCATTTTAATGACCGCTTTATCCAACTCTGCAATTCGATCTTTATCCCAATTTGGGGTCTTCCCCTCTATTTCTTTTGCAAATTCTACTCCGTTTAACGCTGTTTTCCTAAAAATATCTTTTGCGAATTTTTTATCATCTGCATCTTTATATAGTTTAGGTAACGCCATATGCTCATCATGATTTTGCTTTACCTTTCTAAGCATTTTTATAATCCCCGTATTAATAAGAGGCAAATCATCTATCCAAGTAAGCTTCTTATCTTCAATATACTCATATAACTTATCATTAGGAGCTATAATTTCTTTGAAAACATCTAGGATAAAATCTTTATCTTCTTTAAAAGAACTCATCTTAGTATCCATATAATCTGAATACAACTCACTAGTACTAATCTCTTTCCAAAGAATTTTAACGTACTCATCATCTAGATCCCAACAATTCATTTTCTTGTGATCCATAGCTTCCTTAAGCTCTGTATTCTTTTCTAATAACAAAAGAACTTCGTTATTAATAAATTTTTGATTTGGATTTTTTTCTTCTGAAGTTGCTAAATACTTTTTCTGACTCTTTTCTAAAAAATCAACAGCATGCTTTCTTATTTCCACCAAAAGCTGAAGATTTATAAGAAACAAATCATACATCTGATCAATACTAAATAGCAGGAATTTTTCTTCTTTATCTAGATTATCACTTTTCGTCTGCTCTAGCGCGTAGAGGGACTGCATTACTTTAACTCGAATATGTCTTCTGGTTAACATAAGAAATTACAAAGAACATTAATAAAATGGGCGAAAGTGAGTCTCACTTTCGCCCTGCAAAAATACTATTATTTTTAATCTACCAATTCTAAAATTCACTTTTTATACAGTAAATTTTAGATTCTTTTGGCTATTGATTTTTTTTAGCTGCAATTCTTTCATCTGCTATACTAACAGCAGCAGCATTCGTTGTCATACCTGTTGCCTTTGCCTTATTTAAAATATCCAATGTCGTATTGTAAATATTTTCAGTTTTTTTCATGATCTGATCTCTACCGTATCCTTCTATTTCTGCATAAACATTAATAATACCTCCTGCGTTAATTAAAAAATCTGGAGCATAAACAATTCCTTTTTCTTGTAATAATGGACCATGTATATTTTCTGAAGCCAATTGATTATTTGCTGCTCCAGCAATTACTTTCACTTTTAATTTATTAATAGTCTCATCATTAATTGTTGCTCCTAACGCACAAGGTGCATAAATATCAGCAGTTTCAGAATATAAGTCTTCTCCTTTATATATTTCTACTCCATATTTACCGCTTACTTCTTCAAGTCTTTCTTGATTGATATCCGTGATAATTACATTAGCTCCTTCTTCTGCTGTTAAACGCACAAGCTCTTCTCCTACATGACCAATACCCTGAACTAGTATTTTCTTACCTTCTAAATTATCAGTCCCATAAGAAAACTTAGCCGAGGCTTTCATCCCCATATAGACACCATAAGCGGTAACGGGAGATGGATTTCCGGCACCTCCTTTTGATTCAGAAATTCCAGTTACATAAGGTGTCACCTCTCGTACAGTATCCATATCAGACGTTTCCATACCAACATCTTCTGCGGTATAGTATTTTCCACCTAGTGTATGCACAAACTCTCCAAAACGTCTCATAAGAGCCGGAGTCTTCATTACTTTTGGATCCCCTATAATCACAGCCTTTCCTCCACCAAGATTTAATCCTGTAATAGCTGCTTTGTAGGTCATACCTCTTGACAATCTTAATACATCATTAAGTGCGTCCCATTCTGTTTGATAATTATACATTCTAGTTCCTCCAAGAGCTGGTCCTAAAATTGTGTTATGCACCCCAATTATTGCCTTTAATCCTGTATCTTTGTCTTGACAAAAAACAACTTGTTCGTGATCGTTAAAAGACAATTGCCCAAACACAGGAGCTTGTTTTTTTAATTGATTCGCAGTAAGCACTTCGGTTATCATTTTTCAGAAATTTTAAAATGTTATAATTATATTATAGTCAAAATTGAAGCGCTAAAATACGGTATTTTTACGAATTTAAAATTTTTTGTTGTTAAACTTTAAGAATTTGTTAATAATTGAGTTTCTAAAAATCAATACTTTATGCGTGCATTACGCCATCTAAACAAGTACTTCCTAAAATATAAATATCGTCTCCTTATTGGACTAGTAATTACTATAATTGCTAGAATTTTTGCAGTTGCAGTTCCTAAATTTGTTGGGGATTCGGTAGATATAGTAGAACAATATATCAATAATAGTATTACTAATATAGAAGATGTAAAAACGGGATTGATCACCAATATACTCTTGATTTTTGGATCTGTTCTGATCGCTGCTTTTTTTACTTTTTTAATGCGACAAACGTTTATTGTAGTATCTCGATTTATCGAGTTTGATTTAAAAAATGAAGTTTTCCAACATTACCAAATATTATCACTTAACTTCTATAAAAAAAATAGAACTGGTGATTTAATGAGTCGTATTAGCGAAGATGTATCCAAAGTAAGAATGTATGTTGGTCCTGCAATCATGTACAGCGTTAACACCATTACATTGTTTGTTGTTGTTATTGGTTATATGATTAGTATTGCTCCACAATTAACTTTATATACCGTAGCACCACTACCTATTTTATCCATTTCTATTTACAAATTAAGTGTTGCTATACACAAAAGAAGTACAATTGTTCAACAATTTTTAGCTAAACTAACTACATTTACACAAGAGTCTTTTAGTGGTATTTCTGTCATCAAAGCCTACGGAATAGAATCTCAAACGTTATCAAACTTTACAGATTTATCAAACACCAATAAGGAAAAAAACATAGATCTCGTAAAAGTTCAAGCACTATTTTTCCCTCTAATGGTTTTACTTATTGGTGTTAGTAATATCATGGTAATCTATATTGGAGGAAAACAATATATTGATGGAACTATCCAAGATCTTGGTGTAATAGTAGAGTTTATTATTTTTGTTAACATGCTAACCTGGCCAGTAGCCACCGTAGGTTGGGTAACATCTATTATACAACAAGCAGAAGCTTCGCAAGTAAGGATTAATGAATTTCTTAGTCAAGAACCGGAAATAACAAACAGTGTCACCGAGCAAACACCTATAACAGGAAATATAGCTTTTGACAATGTATCTTTTACCTACGACGACACCAATATTACTGCCTTAAAAAAGGTTAGTTTTGAAATTAACTCTGGTCAAACCATTGCAATAATTGGAAAGACAGGATCAGGAAAATCAACAATTCTTGATTTATTAGGGAGATTATATGATGTTTCTGATGGAGAAATTAAAGTTGATGGAAAACCTATAAGAAAATTAAATTTAGTAAATCTTAGAGAATCCATTGGGTACGTACCGCAAGATGCTTTCTTATTTAGTGACTCTATAAGGAATAATATAAAATTTGGTAAAACTGATGCTACCGAAACTGAAGTAGTTCAAGCTGCCAAAAATTCTGCTGTACACAAAAACATTGAAGGATTTAGTAAAGGATACGATACTGTTTTAGGAGAACGAGGAATTACTTTATCAGGTGGACAAAAACAACGTGTTTCGATTGCCAGAGCAATTATTAAAGATCCGTCTATCCTTCTTTTTGACGACTGTTTATCTGCCGTTGACACAGAGACAGAAGAAGAAATACTCAATAATCTCAATAGAATTTCCAAAAACAAGACCACTTTTATAGTAAGTCACCGAGTTTCTACAGCCAGAAACGCGGATAAAATCATTGTTTTAGATGAAGGCGAAATCATCCAACAAGGCACTCATAATCAACTGTTAGACGTTGATGGATATTATAAAGAACTATATTTAAAACAGCTCAGCGAAAAAGAAATTTGATATTTTGTTGTACGATTAACAATTTTTTTAGATTTTTGATTCCATCGTAACAGACTAATTAATTAAGAAATAAGGATTATGAGCGATAATGAAATGTTGGAGAAAGAGGAAATTTTCTCAAAAGTTTTAAGAGCAGGAAGAAGAACATATTTCTTTGATGTAAGATCAACAAAAGCTGGAGATTACTATCTTACTATTACTGAAAGTAAAAAATTCACTAATGATGATGGATCTTTTCACTACAAAAAGCATAAAATCTACTTATACAAAGAAGACTTTGTTGGTTTCAGTGAAATACTAAGTGAAATGACCGATTTCATAGTTAATGAAAAAGGTGAAGAAGTAATCAGTGAAAGACATCAAAAAGATTATCAAAAATCTTACGAACAAAATACAGAAGTATCTGCAACAGCAAATGAAGAAGTTACTGCTTCTACTGAAAGTTTTACAGATGTAAGCTTCGATGACATATAAGGCATAATAACTTATGTTAAACTTATGCAAACCGCTTCAATCTCTGAAGCGGTTTTTTTTATTTTCGAAAACTATTAAAGGATACAATCGCACAAACAAACTAAAATGAAGCACTTCTTTACTATCATCTTATCACTATTATTCTTTTCTTCTTTTGCTCAGGAAAACCTTTCGTTAGAATATTATTTACCAAAAGGAGTTTCCTATAATCCTGAAATACCAACACCGCAAAGTGTTTTAGGTTTCGTTCCAGGAAAATGGCACGTTACTCACGATAAATTAGTAGAATACATGAAAGTTTTGGCAAAAGCTTCTCCGCGTATTACCATAGAAGATAGAGGAAAAACATATGAAGATCGGCCTATCATCTTACTAACTATTACTTCAGAAAAAAATCATCAGAATTTAGAACAAATACGAAATCAACATATTCAACTAACCCAAAATAGCAAGAGTGCTAGCGAGATCGCATCCATGCCAGCAGTGGTATACCAAGGTTTTTCTATACACGGTAACGAGCCAAGTGGCTCAAATGCAAGTTTAATTGCTGCTTATTATTTAGCCGCTGGACAAGGAAATCAAGTTGATGAATTATTAGAGAATGTTGTAATTTTATTTGACCCATCGCTTAACCCTGATGGTTTACAGCGTTTTGCTTATTGGGCAAATACTAATAAAAGTAAAAACATAAGCACAGATCCACAAGACAGAGAATACAGTGAAGTATGGCCTGGAGGTAGAACAAATCACTATTGGTTTGACATGAATCGTGATTGGTTACCTGTACAATTACCAGAATCAAGAGCTAGAATTGAGACTTTTCATAAATGGTATCCCAACGTTCTCACAGATCATCACGAAATGGGCTCTAATAGTAGTTTTTTCTTTCAACCTGGAATACAATCTAGAACACACCCATTAACACCTAAATTAAATCAGGAGCTTACTAAAAAAATTGCTAACTATCACGCAGAAGCCTTTAATAAAATAGGATCATTATATTTTACAGAAGAAAATTTTGATGATTTTTATTACGGAAAAGGATCCACCTTCCCTGATATCAATGGAGGAATAGGTATTTTATTTGAACAAGGAAGCTCTCGAGGACATGCGCAGGAAACAGACAACGGAATATTGACATTCCCGTTTACAGTAAGAAATCAATTTACTGCTACACTCTCTACATTAGAAGCGGCAAAATCCATGCGCACAGAATTACTTAGATATCAAAACAACTTTTATAATAATGCTAGAAAAGAAGCGCAAACAGGATCTTACATTTTTGGAAATGAAAAAGATGCGGCTTCTACCTATCACCTTGCAGAAATCTTAAAACGTCATAAGGTTCAGTTTTATGATTTAAAAAATGATATCACTGCAAACGGCAAAAAATTTAAAAAAGGATATAGCTATGTAGTTCCAAAAAATCAAAAACAAAGCCGTTTAATCAAGGCTATGTTTGAAAAAAGAACAAAATTTCAAGACAGTTTATTTTATGATGTATCTGCTTGGACATTCCCATTAGCCTTTAATTTAGATTATACTGAAAAAACAACTACCTCTGACCTAGGAGCAGAAATTACTAAGTTGGACTATAAAAAACCTAAAAGCATTAATAAAAGCAACTATGCATACCTTATGGAATGGCACGAGTATTATACGCCTGCCGTATTATATAAAATTTTAAATAGCGGATTGAGGGCTAAAGTAGGCATGAAACCTTTTTCTATTGAAAATAAAAACTATGACTACGGAACAATTATGATTCCTATTCAGAATCAAAGATTAAACTCACAGGAAATTCATGCATTTTTACAAAATCTTGCTTTAGAAAATCATGTAAATATTACAGGTGTATCTACTGGTTTAACAACAGGAATTGATCTAGGAAGTAATCAATTTAGAGCATTATCATTGCCAAAAATCGCATTGTTAACAGGAAGCGGAATCACACCATATGATGCTGGAGAAATCTGGCATTTAATGGATCAACGTTACAACATTCCTATCACCAAACTAAATACTGAATACCTAGAAAGAAGAAACTTATCTAGATACACTCATATTATTTTACCAAACAGCTGGAATCAAACAATGGGTAAAAATGTTATTGACAAGATTAAATCTTGGATCAGAAACGGAGGAACACTAATCGGATATAGAAACGCAGCTCAATTTTTTAAAAACAATGAGCTTATGAAAATCGAATTTTCTAAACCAGAAAACGATGCTAAAAACATTTCGTTTGAGCAAAGAAGAGATTTCTTTGGAGCTCAGGTCATTGGAGGGGCGATTTTCCAAGCTAAAACCGATAGATCACATCCAATAAATTTTGGTTATAAAAATGATGAAATATCACTTTTTAGAAACACAACCTTATTTATCAAAGCTAATAAACAGAGTTACGACAACCCTATTCAATATACAAAATCACCACTGCTAAGCGGATATATCAGCAAAAAGAATTTGGATTCATTGGCTAATACGGTACCATTTAGACATCAAAGTTTAGGAAGAGGGAACACTATTTTATTTACCGACAATACTAATTTTAGAGCTTTTTGGTATGGTACTAATAAGTTATTAATGAATGCTATTTTCTTTAGTGATGAGATGTAACTAAACAGCTATTTGTTTGAGTAACTTCCAGGAAAAAGAACATTATAAATAAAATATTTTTATAGAAATATAATTTATCAAACCCATGAATACTTATCTAGGACGTATAGTTATTTTTTTATGGGTATTATCGTTATCCTCTTGTAAAAGTGAAAATGACCAGAATGACCGATACATTTTCTTTATTCATAATAGATTTCTAGAAACCCATGAACTACATGAAGTTCACCCAGAATTCGGAAGAACAGAATACCAAGAAATCATTTCAGAATTTAAAAAAAGTGGCTTCCAAGTTATTAGCGAAAAAAGAAATAGCAATGTCAATGCTAATACGTATGCAAATAAGATTGTAAATCAAATAGATAGTTTATTAGCAAACAATATTAACCCTGAAAAAATAACTATTGTAGGCACTTCTAAAGGTGGCTACATCGCTCAATATGTATCCACTATAGCTAATAATCCTGACCTCAATTTTGTGTTCATAGCAAGTTTTAGGGATCGTGATATTATAGAAATTCCTGAAATTAATTATTGTGGAAATATTTTGAATATTTATGAAAAAACAGATCCATTTGGAGTCTCTGCCATAGCTAGACAAAAAGAATCAACCTGCAATATTATCCATTTTAAAGAAATAGAACTTACTACCGGAATGGGCCATGGATTTCTTTTCAAACCATTAAAAGAATGGATAGAACCTACCATACAATGGGCTTCGGGGAAATATGAATAAATTACAATCCGTATTTATTCGAAAACATCATTAGCAACTAATAAATTAAGAAATAATATTTTTTCTAAACTGGTTATAATAATATAACACTTCATTTGGAGCTTCTGTTTGTGGATAATGACCAATTGCATCTAATAACACAACATCAGCATTTGGCACTATTTCTTTATAGAATTCTGCCATATGCTTACCCGAAATAGGATCAACAGCGCCATCAATTAATCGTTTAGGCATATCGCTATATTGTATCGCTTCTCTCCAGCGAATTTTATAAGTATCTCTTTCTTTTAGGTACTTTATCAACTTAGGTATTACATTCTTACCAGAATTATAAGCTATTGTTTCCCAAAAATCATCTATCTCTTGATCACTAGGTTGTGTATCGCTTCCAAATATTTTTTTAAAGTTTTTAGCCAATGTATTTCTACCCATAAAATGTTTAAAAATAAAACCAAAAGGAGTGAGTAACATTTTTTGAGTTAATGTAGGAAAATTAGTTTCTGGAAACATTCCTCCATTAAGAAAACAAACGGATTTAATATCAAATTCATATGCTGGATTCTCTTTTAATCTAGCTAACATTTCCTGAACCACAGTATCTCCATAGTCATGAGCAAGTATATGAAAAGAAGTAACTTCTCTTTCTTCTAAAAAGGCTTCCCATATATCAACCTGGGACGCAATTGTATACTTAAAATCACTTGGTTTAGCCGAAAAACCATACCCCAACATATCAATAGCATATACGCTATACTTTTCTGCAAGTGTGCCCCATATTTTACTCCAATCCCAAGAAGATGTTGGAAATCCATGCACAAGAATCAAAGGCTCCCCTACCCCTTCTTCTTTATAAAATATTTGATAGTTTTTATATGTGTAATACGATCCTGAATCTTTCCAATTCTGTAATTGCATATTATTTTTTTCCAAACATTTTTTGGATTACCCAAGCAGGTCCAATCAACAAGAATTGTAAATCTTGCGCAGCAGAAGGTTTTTTACCTTCTAAATGATGACCATAAAATTGTCCGATCCAAGCAACGACAAAAATAATAAGAGACACCATCCATAATGGTGCATATTGACTGATGTAGTAATTAGCAATTATACAAAAAGCAACAAAAACTAATATTTGTAACGCCATTTTTACTGATAACCTAACGTAAAAAAGTAAAATAAGTAAAGCAACGATAAACGCCCAATTTTCTATAAATGGGTTTTCACCTGGTATTATGGAAGCTAAAAAATCACTAGGAATACTCATAATTAGACCTACAACAGAAAAAAATATAGCTGGTACACATATAAAATGAATTGCAATATTTGTTTTGTTCTGATGGCTCACGGCATATTCCTGAAACCAAGTCTCTAAAGTTTTCATAATTTTATTTTTTGGAATGTAACTAAGATAACAATTTTTATACTTATAAAGTATAATATTGTAATTTCGAAAATATAAAAATTAAACATTATGGCTCGTACTCCATCAAACATGCTACCATTAGGTACTGTTGCTCCAGATTTCACTTTAGTAGACGCTGTTACTAATAATAAAGTTTCCCTGAATGATATAAAAGGAGAAAAAGGTACTATAGTTATGTTTATATGCAATCATTGCCCTTTTGTTATTCATGTAAATGAAGAAATTTCTAGAGTAGCTAATGACTACAGAGTACAAGGATTTGGTTTTGTCGCTATTAGCAGTAACGATATCGAAAATTATCCACAAGATGCTCCAGAACACATGTGGAAAACCGCTCAGAAAAACAACTACACATTTCCCTATTTGTTTGACGAAACTCAAGAAGTAGCGAAAGCTTATGATGCTGCGTGTACTCCAGATTTTTATCTTTTTGATGGAGAATTAAAACTTATTTACAGAGGACAGTTAGACGATTCGAGACCTGGAAACGGGATTCCTGTAAATGGTCGAGACCTACGTCAAGCATTGGATGCAGTACTTAGAAACGCTACAGTTTCCGAAATCCAAAAACCAAGTATAGGGTGCAATATTAAATGGAAACAATAATAAGATAAAAGAGATTACTTAAAAGTACCCGCTACAATCTGTAAATGTGCTAAATGATGGTTTCCGTGCCAAGCGTATATTCCAATATCTTCTGCTAAAGAAATTGCAACATCACCTTCGGGATGAATAAATACTTTTTCTAAATCTTCATCAGACAAACCTTTTAAGAAATACACCCATTTAGCATGCAACGCTTTTATTAAATCTAGAGAGAGGTGAATTGGGGCTGATTTAGTATCAAACAATTCTGCCCATCTATCTTCATAATACGCTTTAATTACTGGTTGTTCTTCGGTGAGCGCCCATTTAAAACGAATATAACCATTATGATGACTATCATGGATATGATGAATAACCTGTCTTGCTGTCCAACCATCAGGTCGATATGGAGTTTCTAACTGGGTTTCGGAAAAACCGGAAACTAATTTTTCTATTTTTTGGGGTAGTTCCTCTATATCTTTTATCCAAGTAGTAATTTGTTCTTTAGTAATAGTATTAGGACATTTAAATTTTCCTATTGGATATTGAAGATTCATAGTATTATTTATTCTATTTTTTTATAAAGGATTAGACTCGAAGATGCATCCTGTAGATCTTTAACTACAAGTTCAAATTCATTTAAAGATTCTATTTTATATTTATAAATATATTTATCTTTTGGAGAAGAACAATGCATTACATCATCTTTAATCTTTACTTTCAATCTTTTTAGAAATTTCCCATCTCGAAAATTGAATCGTATAGTTTCTTCAAAAATCATATGTTCATTAGGAAATTGAACATTTACCCATTTTCCCTGTAGCGCCTCATAAGTACCCCTATTTTTAAACTTATTATCTAACAAAGATTTCATTCTTAAACTATAGGAGACAAAAGTTTCCTCTGGTTCTATGTTAGTTACCGCTTGACCAGAAACTATTTTATAAATTTCATTTCCTTTATCAAAATAATGTTTTGATTCAAATTTTGTAAATGCGTTAGAGTAATCCATCACAACAAAGCCATCATTATTTTTTGTTTCCATATACTGACGTTGCTTATAATTCACATGAATCAATTGATCATTCCAAAAATAAAATACCGTAACTACCATAGCATTAGGCATTCCAATATTTCTTATAATTTTCTTTAAACGTTCGTGCTCATAATATCCATTGAGCTCCGCTCCATGATCCGCAATCTGATCCAAGAACTCCTCAGGATCCAAAGAAAATACATCAGACTCGATATAACTATCAATGATCTCTATTTGATCCTTAATAGCAGTCATTGTAGCTTCATTATCTTGAGTAAAGGAAAAATTTACACAAAAAAATGTTAAAAAAAACAGTAGCTTCCACTTCATAACCATCAAAAATGGGGTTTTTGTATTGGTTTATTATCTTATAACTAGGGGTGTAAATATCTGCATTATAGACGTAAAAGTTTACTTTTTTCTTTAAAACTTCTCTATTTTAATGGATAAATTAACATTTAAAGAGGGATAACAAGTGTTAATTATGAGTTAAAGTAGCTTTTTTATGTAGGGTTGACTGTCTAATAAAACAAAAACCTCTGGAAATATATTCCAGAGGTTTCAAAATTATTGTAAAAAAGAGTTTTACTTTACTCCAACCAATTCTACATCAAAAACTAGTGTAGCATTTGGTGGAATTACTCCTCCAGCTCCATGTGCTCCATATCCTAATGATGGTGGAATTACAAAACGTGCCTTATCGCCTATTTGTAATAAAGCGATACCTTCATCCCATCCAGGAATAACTTGTCCCATTCCTAACGGGAAATCAATTGGCTGATTACGCTTGTATGAAGAATCAAACACAGTACCATCTGTTAGACTTCCTTTATAATGCACAGAAACAGTCTTTCCTTTTTCTGCTTGAGCACCATCACCTTTTTGGATGATTTTATATCGCAAACCACTATCTGTTTTATCAAAACCAGCAGCTAACTCTTCTAATAATTGCTCAGAAGCTTTCTTAGCAGCAGCTTCTCTTTCTGCTTTCGCTCCATTAAATTGTCTAAAAGTTTCTATAGCATTAAAGTTCTCAGCATCAGCTCCTACTCTTAATATCTCTAAAGAATCAATTGTATCACCTTGCGCAACAGCATTTACTACATCTTGTCCTTCTACTACTTTACCGAAAACAGTATGCTTACCATCTAACCAAGCAGTCTCTACGTGAGTGATAAAAAACTGACTCCCATTAGTTCCAGGTCCTGCATTAGCCATAGATAATACTCCTGGTCCATCGTGTTTTAAATCTGGATGAATTTCATCATCAAATTGATATCCTGGGCCACCTGCTCCAGAACCTTGAGGATCTCCACCCTGAATCATAAAATCAGGAATCACTCTATGAAATTTCAATCCATTGTAGTAAGGTTTTCCTTGAGGAATCGCTTGATTCTCCATATTCCCTTCTGCTAAACCTACAAAATTCCCAACAGTACCTGGAGTCTTTTGATACTCTAGATTTACTAAAATGCTTCCCTTTGAGGTATTAAATTTTGCGTATAATCCGTCTTGCATAACTGCGTATTTTAAGCTTGTTAAATTTTAAGCTGCAAAGATAGGTAATTGCTTAATGTTTAACACATAAAACGAATGATTGTTTGTCTCTTTACAATCATCGAATCTACAAAACAATACTGATGAAAACTTCTAAACGAACTGCATACTTAATCAATCTCTGCTAAAAGCTCCTTAGCCTCTTGATACTTATAGGTATTACTATCAGAAACAATGGTTTGCAAAACTGTTATCAGTTCTTTTTTATTCTTTTGTTTTAAAAAAACCAATGCTTTGTACCAATTCGCTTTTTTAGCCTGTAATGTATTAGAACTCCCTAAAAGTTGAAACTGCGACAATGCTTTATCAAACTTATTGAGTTCCATATAAGAGATTCCGTTATAAATATAGCTTAGTGGATCTATCGACTTCTCTTTTTTATGATAGGATGTAAATAGCTTTATTGCTTCTTTATATTTTTGCTCTTCGAATAACAACTGAGCATTTTCTAACATTTTATTGGTGTCTTCTCCTCTGGTAACTAAAGATGGTATTTCATCTAAATGTATATACGAAGCATATAAATCATCATAATTGGTGTCTTTAAAAACAAATAATGAAACGGTGATCAAAACGGCAATAGATGCAGCTATTCCAATAAACCAAAGGGTCTTTGATTGAGAATTTGATCGGTTTTCTGAAATCACCTCGTTAATCGTTGATTTTAATGTTGCTGCTTCATCACTTTGATAAAAAGCTTTTAATTGGGTAGCTTCTGTTGTTTTTAATGCATCTTTATTTCCTTCTACCCACTTTTGATCTTCATAAATAGCTTGCATATCCTGCTGCAACTTCAATTCTTTAGAAAGCTCTGTATCGGTAAGCAATCTTGCCTCAAACGCTTCTTTTTCTGATGTTGACATATTACCGCTTAGATAATCATCAATTTCTATCGGGTAATCTTTCATAATTCTTTGATTTGGTTATATCTCGAATCTTTTTTAATCAATTTAGTCAATTGTGACTTACAATTAAAAATACGTTGTCTCACTACATTATCTGTATTATATCCTAGTTTCTCCACAATATCTTTATATGGTACTTTCTGAAAAAACAATTGTAACAATTGTTTACAATTATCAGATAGTTCCGCTAGCTTTTCCTGAAACAGCTCCCATTTTTCTTGCTCTAAAGTTAACATCGTCATGTCTTCTGCTTCTTTAACATGTTCTATAACCTCATCATTTGTTACTATGCGTTTTTGTTTATTTAGTTCTCTACGCCATAAATTTCTACAAACTGTATAGAAATAAGCATTAAAATTACTCTCAATTACAAATGCTTTTACCTTATATCTAGCAATTAATTGCATCAAAGCTTTCTGAAAAACATCTTCTGCATCCGTAGCATTTCCATTATTATTAAGTACAAAACTTCTTACCTTAGGAAACTCTTTTGTATACAAATCTTGTATGATCCGTTTTTCTCCAGAAACAAGTAGTTTTAGCTGATCTATTTCAGTTATCTTCATTAAGATATCTTTAACTATTTAATTTTTTTTTACTTTCGCGTGGTAACATTTGTTAGGTTAGGGAAACATACTAATAAATAATGAAAACAAAAAACGATTTAAAAATGAAAAAAATCACGTTACTATTGGTAGCGGCAGTTTTTGCGATTGGAATACAAAGCTGCTCTACAGATGATAAACCAGAACAAATAGGAGATGTTATTCCTGAAAACGCATTAAATTCTAATGAATTATTTGGCAAGCAAAACTCTTTAAGCAAAGCTTTGGGCTCAGGAAATATAGATGCTACCTGCTTTACTAAGATTTATGTAGTTTTTCCTAAAAATTCAACCGCGCAAGATCGTATGGATTATTTAGAATTCTCACAGGGTAAAAAAGGAACCTATAGTATTATTTTTGCTTCAACAGTTGCTTATTGCGCAGGAATCTATGAGTGGTATGTGCCATGTAATGAACTTCCAACATCTTATTGCGATTTTATAAAATGTAAATTAGAGTCATTAAATGCTAAAACAAATGGAGCCGTTGTTCATGAGGCTGAACAAAACAAAATCTTATTAGAAGAAACAGAGGGAGATCCAGCTTGTTCGGAATGTCCTGAAACGTCCTATACTTGGATATCTACAGAGTCTTGTGATGAAATATGGAAATCAATAAATTACCAATAAATCATTTATATTGTACAAAAAGAAGATAGTATTCATATTATATATTATTTTTTTCCTGACCCTACCAACAAAGGGTCAGGGAATTTCTCCTGAATTAGATTCTATTCATCAGTTAACTGGCTCTAATTTTAATAAATTAGAGCTTTATTATGGTTTAATAAAAACCCACGAAAGAAGCGAAAACTATACCCAGTTGGGCTATGACGCACATCAAATAGCTAAATGGATTCATAAGGAAAAAAAGTGGGAAGAGGCTATAAAAATAGTTGAAATTGCTTATCAAGCAAGAGAAAAAGCTACTCCCTTCAATAAGGAATTGTTAAAAAGAAGTTATTACAATTACGCCATCTACAACCGTAGACATGAAAATTACACTATTGCTATTGAGTACTTTGAAAAACTACTTGCATTAGGAGGAACAAAATTTTTAAGGGGTAAGTCATATGAGTTAATTGGTGAATCTTACGAAATCCTAGGAGACTATTACAAATCCGTTGACTATAGAATAAAATCTTTACAAAATTATTCAAAAAAAGATATCCAAAAAGGTTTTTTAGTATATGGAAACATCAATTTAGCCTATAGTTATCGCTTAATACGATCTGCAGAAAGTTCTAAGAAGGCAATTGAACACCTCCTAAAAGCAGAAAAGCTTTTAGGAGATAGCAGTACCATGGATAAGCAAAAACTATATAACATAAAAAACAATCTTGGAAACTTGTATTGTGAAGGTGTTGGAACCCAAAACATAGACAATTGTATTAAATGTTATGATGAAGCTTTAACAATTTTGAAAGAATTAGAGTTTAAAGAAAAGTATGCTAAATCATATTACAATTTAGGATTGACTTTTATTGAAATTGATTCTATTCGTTCTCAATTCTTTTTTGATAAAGCATTAGAATATGCTTCCTATGCGCCATCCTTTAAACATAAAATTTTCTTCGGATTAGGGATTAAGGAGTTATCAAATGAAAATTATATCGCCGCCCAAGAAAATTTTAGCTCAGTTTTTTCAATCTATTTTGATAAAAAAATAAAAGATATCTACTGGCTCCCTGCAAAAAATGATTTGGAGCAAGTAGTAAACAAAACTTTTTTCCTAGAATTACTAAAAAGAAAATTAAAAGCCTGGATAGAACTAGGGAAAACAAAAAACGACTCATTGTATTTTGAGGAAGCAATTCGCACGGCACATGCAAGTGACCAACTGGTTGATCTGTTATTAAAAGAAAATATATCTACTAGATCTAAATTACTATGGAGAAGCCTTGCTTCGGAAATTTACATTATGGGCTTAGAGGCTTGTTTACAGCTTAAGAAAAATGAGGATTCTTACTATTTCATGGAAAAAAGTAAGGCTTTATTATTATTACAAGAAATTACAAAAGATAAAACAGCCTTATCGCCTAGTATCTTGGAAAAAGAAAAAAAATTAAAAGACGTTATCGTTGGATTAAGATCAAAGCTCAGATTATTAGATCAAAATTCCTCCGATTCAATCCAAAAAGTTTTATTGTCTAAACAAGCGAGACTAAAAAAAATTAGAGATTCATTAGCTCCTATATATCCAACATATTTTACACATTTTTCTATACCCGAAATTACACCTTTATCTAAACTAGAGCTAAGTCCGAATGAAGTAATTATTGAATACAACATGGCAGAAAGAATCGCTGGTGTAATTCCAGAAGCTTATGGTATGTTTATTACAAAAAATAAAAAAGAAATTTTTAAGATCGAGAATGTAAACAGACTACAAAAAGAAATTTATAGACTCAGAGAGCTACTAAACAAACCATTTACGACATCATTAGATATTTCAGAATATAGTGAGTTAGCTTACAGCTTATACAATTCTTTGATCCCTAAAAATCTGCAAAAGCATTTAGTAAATAATAAAGTTACTTTTATTCCAGATTATATTTTAAATTACATTCCTTTTGAAGCACTCATAACAAACCCTAAAAAAGGAACTTACTTAATACAGCAGACCGAAATAAATTATGCGTATTCTCTATCCTTTTCTAAAGAAAATGCAAAAATTGATCGTAAGCCAAAAAATGATTATTTAGGCATTGCACCTATAACATTTTCAAATATTTTAACCTCACTTCCCAATAGCAAAAAGGAATTAGTTAATGCCAAACATTATTATTCTGGTGATTTATTACTTAACGAAAAGGCGACTATTCAAAATTTCAAAAAAGTAGCCAACCAATATAAAATATTACATTTAGCTACACACGCTGATGCTTCCGACTCTTTAACCCCTTGGATCGCTTTTCAACGAGAAAAACTTACTGAACTACAACTTTCTACTATTGATAATCAATCAGAACTAGTAGTTCTTAGTGCCTGCAACACTTCCTTGGGCAAAATTAATACAGGCGAAGGTGTATTCAGTCTTGCTCGTGGATTCTTTAAATCCGGAGCTAATACCGTGATTCCAACTTTATGGAACACCAATGATAAAGCCACAGCTACTATTACCTCTGACTTTTACAAAAACCTAAGTAAAGGACAAACCAAATCTGCAGCCCTACGAACAGCAAAGCTAAATTATCTTAACAACAATACAGATGCAGAAGCATCTCCTCACTATTGGGCGTCGCTTGTACTGATTGGCGATAGCGGAACGTTGTTGCCACAATCTAATAACTTGTTGTTTTTGTGGATTGGTCTAGGTATTATTTTATTAGTTCTTGTTATATACCGTTTCTATTTGATTAAAAAGAAATAGAAAGAACGGATATGCACATAAAAATTAAAGGAAGGTTAACAAATTTATATCAACCTCCTTTGTTTTTCCCTGTAAATAAATCACTTACAAACTCACAAAGTTATTTCTTAAAAAAAATCAATTTTATATAGTAACATGTAGAAAGCTTCCTGAACGTTCTTATAGACAAAAACTCTGAGTGTCTATAAATGTTCAGGTGAATCAAATTTTTAAATTTTAATACTATGTTGGAAAACATTTTAAATCTTGACGGGATTAATTCAATTAACAAAAATCAACAAAAAACAATTAAAGGTGGAATCAAAAATAATGGATTGCAAATAGAATGTGAGCCAGAAATGCCTTTTGGATGTCAAAATGGAGTAAAAGCTTATGGCAACAGCGACGTAGCAGGAAATGGATCTACCTGTTATATATGGATATGCCAGGGATCAGGAGACACAGGTCCTGATAGCCCTCATAATCTTTAATATGATAATTGAGAAATAATTTCTGATTTAGATAAAAAAGATAAGAACCAGTAAAATTGATTTTTAACTGGTTTTTTTATAAAAGTTAATTATTTCAAAAAACAGAAAAATCATAGTAACATTTCCCTAACTACCAGAACGTTCTTATAGACACAAACTCTGAGTGTCTATAAATGTTCAGGGATGTATTATTCTAAAATTAAAATCATGAAGAAAAAAAAGTTAAACGGTTTATCCTTGAAAAAGAATGTAGTTTCGAGACTTGGTAGTTCTGCGATAAAAGGTGGTGGTAATGACACTTCACTAATAGGACCTATATGCACTGTAGGAACCCGTTATTGTCCTACTGATTCTGCAACTCCCAATTGTTTTTCTAAAAATTGTGAAGTAGTATCAAAAAATATCTGCGGAGAAACAGATATGAACTGTGACTCTGTACAGGTACACTGTTTATAAAAATCAAGTATTTACCTTAAAACTAGGAGAGAAAAGAAAAGACTTTTCTCTCCTAATAAATAAACTTAAAAGAAGCAATGAACATTGATAAGCTTCATCAAAAACTGAAAGAAATCAATACTATTATTGATCAACAACAATATCAAAAAGAGAATATTGGCGTTTTATCTGGTTCATCAGGTATTGCCTTATTCCAATTTTATTATGCAAAGTTTTTAGACAAAGACATCACTGAAACAAGTAATAGTTTGATGAAAAACTGTATCCAAAAGATCAATGAAGGTTATAACCATGGTACCTATTGTTCAGGAATTTCAGGAATGGGATGGGTTCTCAATCATTTAGAACAAAACGATTTTATTGAAATTGATATTGATAATTTATGTTTGGATTTAGACAATTATCTCTATCAATTAATGGTTAACGATCTACAAAAGGGAAATTACGACTTTTTACACGGAGGTTTAGGGTATGCATTTTATTTTCTTAGTAGATATGAAAACACAAAATCTGATAGCGCGAAAAAAAACTATCAGGCGTACCTACTTTTTTTTATACATCTAATAAGTAAAAAATCAGAAAATTATAAGAATACTATAAGATGGATTTCGGAAATAGGTGTAGAACACAAAGAAAAAGTATATAACCTCGGTCTATCTCATGGGATGTCTAGCATAGTCGGAATTCTTACAAAGTTATCGAAGCATCAATATTTTGAAAAAGAAACAAAACTTCTCTTACAACTAACAATTTCTTATATTTTAAAATACCAAAAAGAAAATACAAAAGGATATTCAATGTTCCCTAATGTCATATACGAAAATGGTTTTTATGAATATAAAAGTAGGCTCGCCTGGTGTTATGGAGATCTAGGAATTGGCATCAGACTTTGGTATGCTGCAAAAGCATTAGGGGATACATCATTAAAAGAAAATGCGATCAAAATTCTGGAGCATGCTGCACTAAGAACGAATAATGAACAAAACATGGTTAAAGATGCCGGACTATGTCATGGATCTTTTGGCAATGCCCAAATCTTTCTACGTATGTATAAAGAAACACAGATGTCTGTTTTTAAAGACGCTTGTGATTTTTGGATACAAGATGGATTAAACAAAGCAATCCATGTTGATGGATATGCTGGTTTCAAACAATGGAAAGGTACAAATAAGTGGAAAAAAGAAGTTTCTTTATTGGAAGGGATCGCAGGAATAGGACTTACTCTTATAGATTATTTGGCTGATTTTGAGACCAATTGGGATGAATGTTTAATGATAAGTTAAGCAAAAAAATCATAAACATATGCGATATACAACACTTATATATATAGATATTACCTAGAATGTCTATAAACGATCAAGAATTATTAACATCTTAAAACCACACTATGGTAATCCACAGGATGATGAAAATTAATCATAAAAGAGGTTATCGAATTCGATAACCTCTTTTCCTAAACTTCAACTACGATTTCCTTCAAAAAACTTATTTAGACGTCAAACCATCTGATTTTTAACAAAAAAGCTATATTTGCTGCTTCACACACTCAGATCGTCATATACATGAAATTATTACTTTATTTTGCAGTAGGCCTATTTTGTATAGCTACTTGCAGCGCGCAAAGTCTTTATGAAGCTGGTTATTTTATCGATAACGATGGAAACCGAAAAGAATGCTTAATCAAAAAACTATCCTGGAGAAATAACCCAACAGAATTCGAATGGAAACGAACAATATCCTCTAGCCCTAAAACTGAAACTATTGAAAATGTTAAGGAGTTTGCTGTAGGAGAAGATTATAGATTTAAACGATATATCTTGCAATTTGATCTTAATGGAGATACAGTTGGTAAATCTACTAAATCAAAAGATCCTAATCTTAGGTACCAAAAAATATTTTTAAGAACGATATTACAAAGTAAAACTACCTTATACCAATACTCTGAAAATGGTGTACATCGTTTTTTCTATACAGATCCAAATACAGTATATCCTGAATTACTTTTATATAAAGTATTTTATACGCCAGATGAAAGTAAAAAACCGGGGAAAAAAATTATCCCACAAGAAAACAACACTTATCAACAACAATTACAGGATAAAATAAATTGCGAGAATCAAGATGTGTCTAAACTAACTTACACACAACGAGATTTAAAAAGATACTTCAAAAAATATAACGAATGTAAAGGCAATGAAATAGAATATAGCATTCGTAAAAAAATCAATCAAACTAAAATAGGTATTGTTGCCGCTGCAGATGTAAGCGGCTTTACACACAACTCAATTATTGGTAGCGCTGGTAATGTAAGTTATGATGACGTTTTTGTGCCAAGATATGGTATATTTATAGAAACTTTTATACCTTTTTCTAAGGTAGATTTAAGCTTCTTCTTAGAATCTACATATAAAGCTTTTACCATGGACGGTAGGGATTTTGCAATTTCTAATAGTGAATTCGAATTAGATTACAAAAGTATCAATGTAGCTGTTGGACCACGATTTCATATTTACTTAAGCTCTAAGTTTGAGTTATTTCTAGAAGGAGGTCTTACTGTCGATTTTAATATTGGTACAGAGTCTAATGTTTTCGCAGATAATGAAATAGAAAATACCACTACTGATTATTTTTATGGTGGAGGTTTAGGATCAGGTCGATTTAAAATTGGTTTTAGACAATATACCGCTAAAAATATATCAAAAAGTACTTCTATCCCAGATTCAGAATTAACGACGTCTAGTTTATATCTTTCAATGAATCTATTTTAAAACTTAAAAATTATAATAGTTTCAATAAAAAACTGAATTTTCCCTGTTTATTTAACATCTCTTTAAGCAACAATTATATTATTAATCGTTCTTAATATATTAAATAGACATATACCTTGAGTGTCTATAAATGTTCAGGGCGTTATAAATTATTCTTAAAACTAACAACATGTTAAAGAACATTTTAAAAGAAAACGGAGTTCAGGAAATTAAAAAAAACCAACAAAAATCCATTAACGGAGGTAACGGAAATCCTGCTTGTGCTCAAGCAATCTCTATCGATGGAACTCTATGTCTATGTTTAGGTTGGTATCCTCAAAATGGGGTATGCGTAAACGGGAATCAATAAAATACTTCTAAAAAAAGAGAGGATGTTTTTACATCCTCTCTTTTTTATTTCTATAATATCTACTTTAATTAGCTACATCACTAATAAATTTGATACGATACAATCTTAATTCTTCATCATCATAATCTCCATCAAACTCTTCAATCGCCGTATCTATTTTATCATTTTCCGCCTCTATAAAATATTCATGAATTTCTTCTTGTTGATCTTCATCTAATATTTCATCTATCCAGTATGTAATATTAAGTTTAGTACCACTATATACAATAGCTTCCATTTCTTTAATAAACTCTGGCATATCCATTCCTTTAGCTGCAGCGATATCATCCAACGGAAGTTTTCTATCTACATTCTGGATAATATATAACTTAAGTCCACTATTAGCTCCTGTACTTTTTACGACAAAATCATCTGGACGCATGATATCATTCTCATCTACATATTTAGAGATTAATGCTACAAACTCTTTTCCGTATTTTTTGGCTTTTCCTTCTCCTACTCCATGTACATTTCCTAATTCCTCAATACTTATAGGATATTTAAGGGCCATATCTTCTAGCGATGGATCCTGAAATACCACGAACGGAGGAACTCCTAATTTCTTGGCAACAGTTTTTCTTAAATCTTTAAGCATCCCAACTAATCGGTCATCGGTACCTCCTGCTTTTCCTCCTGCTTTCGCAGCAGTAATAATAGAATCGTCCTTAGTCTGATCATATACATGATCCTCTGTCATCATAAAACTCACAGGCGATTCGATAAACTTTCTTCCTTCTGGAGTAATCCTTATGACACCATAAGTCTCTATATCTTTTTTCAAATACCCAGAAACAAGCACTTGTCTAATCAATGCCATCCAATATTTATCTTCTCTAGACTTACCTGTTCCAAAAAAAGGTTGCTCATGAGTTTTATGAGATATAATAAGCGCATTACTTTTTCCGATCAACGTATTTACTAAGTCTTTCGATTTATAAATTTCTCCTGTCCTATTAACAACTTTTAATAAGAGTTGCACTTCTTCCTGTGCTTCGTGTTTCTTTTTTGGATTACGAACATTATCATCCATATCCGCTCCTTCACCTGTAACCTCATCAAACTCCTCACCAAAATAATGCAATATAAATTTACGTCTGGATATAGAAGTTTCTGCAAAAGCTACTACTTCCTGTAACAATGCATGTCCTATCTCCTGCTCTGCAACAGGTTTTCCACTCATAAATTTTTCTAACTTCTCAATATCTTTATAAGCATAATAAGCTAAACAGTGTCCTTCTCCTCCATCTCTACCGGCACGACCAGTTTCTTGATAATAACTTTCTATACTCTTAGGAATATCATGATGGATCACAAAACGTACATCTGGTTTATCGATACCCATTCCAAAAGCTATCGTAGCAACTACTACATCAGCATCTTCCATCAAGAACATATCTTGATGTTTTGCTCTGGTCTTAGCATCCAGACCTGCATGATAAGGTACTGCTTTTACTCCATTTACCTCTAGTGTTTGAGCAAGCTCTTCAACGCGCTTTCTACTTAAACAGTAAACAATACCACTCTTACCCGAATTTTGTTTTACAAAACGGATGATATCAGCATCTACATTTTTTGTCTTAGGACGTATCTCATAAAACAAATTAGGACGATTAAAGGAAGCCTTAAATGTTTTGGCATTACTCATCGCCAAATTCTTAAGAATATCTTCTTGAACTTTTGGCGTTGCAGTTGCTGTTAATCCTATAATCGGAATATCTTCTCCAATTCGTTTAATAATATTTCTTAGATTTCTATACTCTGGCCTAAAATCATGCCCCCATTCACTTATACAATGGGCTTCGTCCACTGCGAGAAAAGAAATTTTTTGTTCTTTTAGGAAATCTACATATTCTTCTTTTGTCAGAGACTCCGGAGCAACATAAAGTAACTTGGTTACACCACTAACAATATCTCCTTTTACTCTTTTAACCTCGGATTTGTTGAGGGAAGAATTTAAAACATGTGCTATTCCTTCTTCAGAAGAAATACTTCGAATAGCATCTACTTGATTTTTCATTAGTGCGATTAGCGGAGAAACTACAATAGCTGTTCCTTCACACATTAAGGCAGGAAGCTGGTAGCAAAGGGATTTTCCACCACCTGTAGGCATAATAACAAAAGTATTTTGTTTTCCTAAAATACTTTCTATAACCTTCTCCTGCAATCCTCTAAATTGACTAAAACCAAAGTACTTTTTTAAAGCTCCTTGTAAGTCGGTTTCGTTCAAACTCATTAAATCGTTTAACTTTTATATACCAATTAAATTAAAATCGCTATCACTAAAACCTTTTTCCCCAGTAAAGATTTAGTGGATTGTTCTTTTTTTAAAAGTTACCAAAGATAAGCAAAACTAAAAATAGTAAGCTTTTTTCTGGCACTATTTAAAATTCATAAGGTATTACATACCTTTGCATAATTAAAGATAATAAAATCTTTATTTATAACACGCAAATTTTATAAATTTTGAACACCCTCGATACGATTATTTCTTTTGCCCAAAAAACCATTAATGAAGAAGCGAAAGCGATTGCACACTTAGAACAGCTTATAGATCAAGAGTTTGCAGAAGCCGTGAATACTATTCACAATTCTAATGGTCGTGTAATTATCACAGGAATTGGCAAGAGTGCTATTATTGCTTCAAAAATAGTGGCTACTATGAATTCTACAGGGACTCCAGCAGTATTTATGCACGCAGCAGATGCAATTCACGGTGATTTAGGTAATATTCTTAAAGATGATGTAGTAATTTGCATCTCTAAAAGCGGAAATACTCCTGAAATTAAAGTGTTAGTACCTCTGATTAAAAACTTTAACAATACTTTAATTGGTATTACCTCTAATAAGGAATCATTTTTAGGTCAAGAAGCAGACTTTGTTTTAAATGCTTTTGTAGAAAAAGAAGCATGCCCTAATAATTTAGCTCCTACAACCAGTACCACTGCACAATTAGTTATTGGTGATGCTGTAGCGGTAAGTCTGTTAAATCTAAAAGGATTTTCTAGTACAGATTTTGCCAAATATCATCCAGGAGGAGCTTTAGGAAAAAAACTATACCTACGGGTCAATGATATTGTATCCAAAAATGAAAAACCTGAGGTAAGTCCAGATTCTGATATCAACGCTGTGATTGTAGAAATGACAGAAAAAAGATTAGGTGCAACCGCAGTTACCGAAGACAATAAAATTATCGGAATAATTACAGATGGTGATTTAAGAAGAATGCTTACCACGAACACTTCTTTTGCTGGGTTAACTGCTAAGGACATTATGTCCCCTAATCCTAAACGTATCGATGCAGATGCAATGGCGATAGATGCTCTAGATAGACTGGAGGAGTACGGAATATCGCATTTGTTAGCAGAAGAAAAAGGTAATTATGCAGGTCTTTTACATATTCATGATCTAATGAGAGAAGGTATTTTATAATGACAAATAAAGCAACAAAAGATCCGCAGTCCATGTCGTTTCTTGATCACCTAGAAGAGTTACGATGGCATTTAATAAGAGCAACTTTAGCAATAGTTTTGGTTGCTATTTTTGCCTTTATTTTCATAAAAACTATTTTTACGGATATCATCTTTGCATTAAGAGATCCAAATTTTATCTCTTATAGAGTTTTATGTGGTATTTCGGAAACCTTTGGAATGGAAAAAGGCTGTCTAGAAGAAATGCCTTTTAATTTTATAAGTACAGAAATGGCTGGACAATTTAGTGCTGCTATATGGACATCTATTACCACAGGATTTGTAGTAGCATTCCCTTATATATTACACGAGTTTTGGAAATTCATTTCACCAGCACTTTATGAAAAAGAGCGAAAGCATTCCAGAGGATTTATTATAGTCTCTTCTATATTATTTTTTATTGGTGTCCTTTTTGGGTATTATATTATCGCACCGCTTTCGGTAAATTTCTTAGCTACTTTTTCTGTCGCTGAAGTTGTAGAAAATCAGATAAAAATAGGGTCTTATATATCATTAGTTAGAGCTTCTGTAATTGCATCTGGATTTATTTTTGAATTACCTATTATTATATACTTTTTAAGTAAAGTAGGATTAGTAACACCGGAATTTATGAGACGTAATCGAAAATATGCATTGGTTATTGTTCTTATTTTAGCTGCTGTAATCACACCTCCAGATATCTCTACTCAGATAATTGTTGCAATACCAATACTTATATTATATGAGATAAGTATTTTTATTTCCAAAATGGTTGTCAGAAGAGAAAATAAAAAGAATAAAAAATTAACAACACAAACTAGATGAGTAATATAGTTGAAGAATTTAACGAATATAGAGAGAGAATGAACTCTCGTATTCTAGAAGATAATAATAAAATTATTAAAAGAATTTTTAATCTAGATACGAATGCTTTTATGAAAGGAGCATTGGATGTAAAAACGAAAGAGCTATTAGGTTTGGTTGCTTCTGCAGTATTAAGATGTGATGACTGCGTCCGCTATCATTTAGAGACTTGTCATAAAGAAGGTTTAACCAAAGAAGAAGTTGCAGAAACTCTAAGCATTGCAACTTTAATTGGTGGAACAATTGTAATTCCTCATCTTCGTAGAGCATATGAGTACTGGGATGCATTAGATGCAAATACATCTGAAAATTAAGGTTTAAAAGAAATACTATAAATTTACCTGCTCATTATAGCAACACTTACCATCTAAAGAAGTCATTCTGATTATGAAGTTAAAAGCGGACAACTTAATTAAGTCATACAAAGGTCGAAAAGTAGTAAAAGGGATTTCTCTGGAAGTAAATCAAGGAGAAATTGTAGGTTTATTAGGGCCCAATGGAGCTGGTAAAACTACTTCTTTTTATATGATTGTAGGTTTAGTTAAACCTAACGGTGGAAAAATCACTTTGGACAATACCGATATCACCAAATTTCCTATGTACAAACGTGCGCAGAATGGTATTGGTTATTTGGCTCAGGAAGCTTCCGTTTTTAGAAAATTAAGTATAGAAGACAATATTCTAAGTGTTCTTCAACTAACAAAACTTTCTAAAAAAGAACAACTTCATAAAATGGAGTCTCTAATAGAAGAGTTTGGATTAGGACATATTAGAAAAAACCGTGGTGATCTTCTTAGTGGTGGTGAGAGAAGACGTACAGAAATTGCCAGAGCACTAGCTACTGATCCAAATTTCATTCTACTTGATGAACCATTCGCAGGAGTAGATCCAGTTGCTGTAGAAGATATTCAACGGATTGTAGCACAACTAAAAAATAAAAACATTGGAATCCTGATTACGGATCATAATGTACAAGAGACTCTTGCTATTACCGACAGAACCTACTTAATGTTCGAAGGAAGCATTCTTAAAGCAGGTATTCCTGAGGAATTAGCAGAAGATGAAATGGTTCGTAAAGTATATCTTGGTCAGAATTTTGAACTTAGAAAGAAGAAATTAGATTTTTAGATATAGCTTTTCTTAGTCGTTTAAAATTTTTGGTGTACATTTTTCTATCCTAAATTCTGAATGATTAAAAACAACATCTTTTTCGCGAACTTGTAACTGCACTAATAACCCTTTAGAATTAATAGGTTTATTTTGGTCAAAAATAAAATTCCCTATACTATAATAAATCGGTTTTTGTTTATACGACTCTACCGTCTGAATTGTATGAGGATGGTGCCCAATAATACCGTCAGCACCAGCATCTATTAATAAATAAGCTTGTTGTTTTTGATACGTTAGTGGAACTACAGTATGTTCTGCTCCCCAATGCAACTGAACAATAACTACCGAATTAGGTTCTTTACTTTTTAACTCTTTAATCTTATCAGAAATAGTATCAAAAGAATCTTCGCATACACAGGGTTTGTTTTCTAAAAAAGTCCAATTTTCTGATGGAACTTGAAGAGAAGAAAACACATAAACATTCCTAGGAGTAGTAGCGATTAATTGTGGTCTACAGGCTTTTTCCGTATTCTCTCCATACCCCAAGGCGATCAAACCATTGTTTATTATATTTTTATTAGTATCCACGAGACCGTTTCTACCTTGATCCATCGCATGATTATTAGCCATATTAAGATGTGTTATTCCATGATCTTTTAATGACTTTAACCAAGATGGTTCTGCTCTAAAAATAAATTTTTTATTAATCGGTTCCTCTATCTCGGTAGCCGGGCATTCTAAGTTTGCTATAACAATAGCATTTTTTTGAAAAACTGAATCTATGGATGAGTGAAATAGGCTATTCATCCCCAAATGTTCAATACGATTCCGTACACCTCTATCCAACAATAAATCCCCAACAAAAACAATACTAATTTCATCAGTTTTTCCTCTACCTGTATTACAAGAAGAGGCTACTATTAAAAAGGTTATTAAATAAAAAACAAACGCACCTAATCGATATTGAGGCATCAAGTAATATCTAAATTCTGTTAACATCCGGAACTGTAGAATATTTTTTCATTCGTTTTAGGAACTGGTATTGGTACAATAATATCTTTCATCCAAATTGGTATTCCGGTTGCTTCATTATTTTCTAGCATTTCTTGCCATTCTTCGTCTGTTAAACGATTACCCATTGGTAAATGAAATTCATGATATCCAAACACTGCACCTTTAGTTATGTATAAATACCCTTCAATTTCTACTACTGCATATATATCATTTACATTACCTGTTGCAACATGTAAGATTCCTTTATCTGGATTGTTATCACCGTTAGCTGTATAGATATCTGCCACAACAGCCACAGATTTATCCGCTCCTTTTACGTTATGCCAGCCATCGAGATATTGATCTTTTTGCTTAACTAAATCCAACGTTAACCATTCGAATGTACTCCCAATTATTTCTATCTGGCCATATTCTTGCACAGACAATTTCTTTCCTTCAAGCTCTTTTTGACTAGCTGATAACAAAAACTCTGCATTTTCTCTTAGACCTGTTGTAATTCTGGAAATATTAGAATTCAATAGTTTATTTCTTTCTAAAACAGATTTGGTAAGATCTATTAATTCGATTACCGTATTCCAATATCCAATATTAGGTTCTACATACCCAACCGTATATGGACTAGGCACTTCTTCTCCAGATCCACACTCAGCTGCCATAGGTTGTTCTGCATAAAGAATAGAATCATGTTTAAGTTCTGCCCAAGATGCTAATGATGCATTTAAGTTTTTCTTATCCCACTCTGTTGTCTGCATAAAGTACGGATAACTATCATTAGGTTTTTGCAATTCTAACAAACTTTGTATCCATTTGTTATACAAGGTCTTATCCCAATCTAAATCATTCATTTCTTGCTGCATATTAGAAAGCAATTCAGGATAATCATTCCATTTCTCACCTTCTTTCAATTCATTCAGCAATAAATTTTCGGCAGATTCACTCCCAAAAGCAGCCATGACATCTAGACCTTGAGGATAAGGGCGTTTAGAAACTTTACTTTTTAAATCTACTAAATTCTGAAGAACATCATTATCTGATAAATATCGTTGCGGAATAAAATTAATTTTAACTTTACAACTTCCACCACCTGATCTTATTTTATCCTTAATATCTGCCATTTTTTTCACTTCCTCCTTCATGCCTTCAATAACAGTCGTATTTTGCAAAATTTCTTCTATAGACAGCTCTTCCTTTTCAATTAAATCTACTAAATCCAAAAAAGACACATTATCTGGTTGACCTATTATAAAATTAATAGGTTCCATTATTGCTTTGTATTTCTGTAATGTTTCTTTCTTAAAATTTGGACTATTCCCTAAAACAGAAGCATTAACCAAAGCTCTTTTAAATTGTAAATCATTATTGAGGCAAAAAGGTGCAGATTGCAGCCACATCATAGCACTAAAATATCGTTTTAACGTTTCTGTACGAGTGTAATGTCCTCTCGGTTTAAATAAGCTATAAGGAAAATTAACTTCTTCAAATTCTAAAAATTTAGAAGTACTATCCTCTGCTCCTTTAATTGAAACTAATTCATTTTCATAGTGTTGTTCATACCCCAAAGGCACTTCTATTTTTTTGTTAGTTAAAACAGTATAGGCTATAGCATAATAGGTATGATTAAATTTTGCTATTTCCTTTATTGATTCAATAGGTGTAGTTTTTACAATCTCTTGCATATCCTTTATCATAGACTCACAAATCTGTGATAGTATAGGAATAAATTGTTCTTCTTCTATTTGTCTAAGTATGTAACCAAAATACATATGAAACAATTGCATATACATATCGGTAGTTACAAAATTTGGGAACTCAGCATAATCATTTTGTTCATACAAATGAAATAACTGAATATTATTATTAGGAACTATAGCAAACCCATTCTGACTTAACATACTCATTAATTCGGGTGCTGGATCATTTAATTGAAAAAGGTTTACAACATTGTTCACGTTCGCCAATTGTCTATTACCTTTTTTTACTAAATTCTTTAATTTTAATTCTTCTTCTCTCTTCTTTAATTTCTCAATAAAGACTGTTTCTTGGTCAGAATACGAAATAGGTGCTATATCCTTTCCTCCTTCTTCTGCCCAATATCGATTTTCCATTCTTTCGTTATACCAACTAGTAGCACCAAAAGTATACCTAAGATCCCCTTTCATAAAGCAATACCCTTGTTTAGCAGCAAAACTGTTTCGTAAAATCCTAATTTCATAAAGACTAAACGAAGAAATGTCCATTTCTAAATTAATATCCTCTCCCAGCTGTTCTATATCCAGTTTTCCATCAATCAGAACAGGATTCTCTACATTCTCGATAATCTGATCATCCTTTTCAGTTACTTCTACAACATCCGGAGAAACTTCAAGTTGTTTTTTTTCTTCGGATTTTTTATCACCTCCGCAAGCTATTAGAAACAAAAAGAAACTAGCAAATAGTATTTGTCTGTTCATAATTCTTTTAATTTATATGTTTTCGTTTTTAAGTATGCGTGTTGCCCTTAGACTATCAATTTCTCTATGGATATATCTTTTGAACTCCAACCCAAATCTACGCCATTTATATTCTGCTATTAATACCTTTCCACTCTTTTCTTTTTCAACACTTCTAATAAAACTACCTTCTTTATTTTTTATAAAATTAAAGTCTACCAAAGGTTTACCCAACCTGGAACCTAACCATAGTGGACGGACATAACCTTCATAATTTTTAAAAATAAAAAGTCGTTTTCTTTTTATGGAATCAAATCGAGTTGTTTTAATAACTCCTACTAATATATCATTAGATCCATTTTCATCTACATCTCCAATCATATATTGATACACTGGATATTTTAACTCCCAAGTATCTATTAAAGAATCTGATTTGATCTGTATATAAAATAAAGAATCATGTTTTTTGATTAAAGTAATACCACTATCGTATTCAATGGATTCATTTCTAACTTTACTAGAACAGCAAAACATAAAAGATATTCCAACTATAGAAAACAGTACTCTGTAAATATTTTTCATTTACTTAATTAATTGTTCTGCGCAACATCTTTCTCCTTAAAAATTAGGGACATCAAAACATACAACAAGATAACACAAGGTATTGCCATAAACTGAAGTAATACAAACAAAACAATTGTAAGCAATAAGAAAATATATCTGACTTTATTTTCAGCAAACCCCCAAGTTTTAAACTTAAGAGCAAACAGTCCAATTTCGGCATTTAATAAATAACAACTTATCAAAGTTAAACCGATCAAAAACCATTGATTTAAAATAACATCTGACATCCATGGATGCGTCTGATATCTGATGATTAATGGTAAACTTAAAATCAATAACGCATTTGCAGGAGTCGGTAAACCTATAAACGAGGTAGTCTGACGTGTATCGATATTAAATTTAGCCAATCTATATGCAGAAGCTAGTGTTATAAGCAAACCTACTAGTGACAAATAATTCAACCCAAAATCACTAAGTATAAAGTCATAAGAAATTACTTGACCAGAACCTTCAGAAACGCCCCGATAGGGGTATCCAAAAATCTTAGCAAGCATCTGGAACATCACTATTCCCGGAACTAAACCACTAGTAACCATATCCGCTAGAGAATCCAGCTGCAACCCTAATTCGCTTTGTACTTTCAAAATTCTAGCAGCAAAGCCATCAAAAAAATCAAAACCAATACCAAGCGCCACAAAAAGTGCTGCTAATTCTAAAGCCCCCTGAACTGCAAAGATGGTTGCAATACATCCACAAAGTAGATTAAGTAATGTAATAATATTAGGGATTTGCTTTTTAAGCCACATATGATTTGATTTTTGTGTAAAAATAGCAAACTATTTTCGTCTATTAACATAGGCTACACAATATGAAATCACAAATAAAGTTTATCATGTTGAAAAATAGTGAGATATTTGTCAAAAATTGCTTGGATTGAAAAGAATTATAATTGCATTACTACTTTTAGTTGTATCGTTTTCTTCGGCACAAACTAGAAAATATTCTAATGAGTTTCTAAATATTGGTGTAGATGCCGGTGCTTTAGGGATGGCGAATGCTGTAGTTGCTACATCTGGTGATGTAAACTCGGGATATTGGAATCCTGCAGGACTAATCCATTTAGAAGATAACCAAGTATCATTCATGCACGCAGCTTATTTTGCAAATATTGCAAATTATGACTATTTAGCTTTTGCGATGCCTTTAGATGAAAAAAGTGCTATTGCACTTTCCTTAATTCGTTTTGGAGTAGATGATATTTTAGATACAACCAGTCTTGTAGATGCTGATGGTAATATTGATTATACTAGGATCAATTTATTCTCTGCTGCAGATTATGCTTTTACATTTTCTTATTCTAGAAAATTACCTATAGAAGGGTTGAGTTATGGAGCGAATGCTAAGGTAATACGAAGGGTTATTGGAGATTTTGCCTCTTCTTGGGGATTTGGTTTTGACGCAGCATTACAATATCAAAGGAACAAATGGCAATTTGGAATTATGGTACGTGATATCACTACAACTTTTAATGCTTGGAATGTAGAAGATTTTGCTATTGGTGATCTAAACGGAGATGGTATTCCTGATGAAGATCAAATACCTCAAATTAGAGATCAAGAATTACCGGAAACAACAGAAATTACTATTCCCAAATTGCAATTTGGAGCTGCAAGAAAATTTGACATAGGCAAAAAATTCGGTTTAAACACTGAATTGGATATGAATGTACGTTTTGCAGAGACTAACGATATCATTTCCTCATCTGCAATTAGTATTACCCCGGCTTTTGGTTTTGAATTAGATTATTCTAAAATAGTATACCTGAGAGGAGGCGTTGGTAATTTTCAAAATATTGAACAATTTGATGGTTCTGACAACGTAGGATTCCAACCAAATTTTGGTATTGGTTTTCAATATAAAGGAATACAAGTAGATTATGCATTAACAGACATAGGAGATCAAAGTGCCGCTATTTATTCTAATGTATTTTCTATAAAAGTAGACTGGAGTATTTTTAGATAACAATATCACATATTCAATCATAACATTTTTTTAGCTTTGACTTAAAGTTTTGTAACGAAATAAGATTAATTTCGTTACTAAGACAGAACACTCCGTATGAAAAACATTTTACTTGCTATTTTATCTGGTTTATTACTTTCTATTGGATGGCCTACCTATGGTTTTCCTTTATTTCTATTTTTTGGCTTTGTCCCTTTATTAATTATAGAATACAAAACACGTAACAATAAACGTCATAAAACTCAAGTATTAGGCTTTGCTTTTCTAGCATTCTTTATATGGAATATGATTACCACTTGGTGGATATACAACTCTACTCCTTTCGGTATGTGGTTTGCAGAAATTGTAAATACATTATTAATGGCATTAGTATTTCTTATCTATCACATTATTGCCAGAAGATCATCATTTACTATTGGTGCAGTCTTCTTAGTATGCATTTGGATGAGTTTTGAATACCTACACCTGCAATGGCAGTTTTCTTGGCCTTGGCTTAATCTGGGTAACGGATTTGCCAATTTCACTTCTTGGATACAATGGTATGAATACACAGGTACTTTCGGAGGGACACTATGGATTTGGGCAGTAAATATTGGGCTATATAAAAGTGTTTTACTTTATATTGAACACAAAGAAAAGTCTATTTTGTATCGATCCGCGATAAAGAATGGACTTCTTATAATTGTTCCAATTGTAATTTCATTTATAATTCTAAAAACCTATACCGAAGAAGGTAAGGATGTAGAAGTTATTATACTACAACCAAATATAAATCCTTATACTGAAAAATATAACACTTCAGATGATCGTGTAGGTGCATTATTAAGCTCTCTTACCGCTAAAGAAATTTCCCAAAAGACAGATTTTATTATAGCTCCAGAAACTGTTTTTGCAGATAATAATAGACTAAAGAATTTTAATAATTCTATTGCAAGAAAAACAGCAAGTAGTATTATTAATAACTATCCCAATGCTAATTTTCTTTCAGGAATTTCCCTATTAGATGTATTTAGAAGTCCTGCTAAAGTTCGGCCACAAACAAATGAGCACAAAAGTGGAGTATTCTATGATGATTATAACTCTGCTTTCTTAGTAAGACAAGATGGAACAACAGAAATTTATAATAAAAGTAAACTGGTAGTTGGAGTAGAAAACTTTCCTTATCAAAGTGTTTTTAAACCATTAGTTGGTGACGCCATGATAGATTTAGGAGGTACTGTTGCCAAAAAAACAACACAAGATGATCGAGAAGTTTTCTTTACTAAAGAAGGTCTTGGTGCGGGCCCTATTATATGTTATGAAAGTGTTTATGGCGAGTTTGTTACTGGTTATGTGAGAAATGATGCTGATTTTCTTGCGATCATTACCAATGACGCTTGGTGGGGAGTAACACAAGGACATAAACAACATTTGGCCTATGCAAAATTAAGAGCAATCGAAACTAGAAGAAGTATCGCAAGAAGTGCTAATACAGGTATCTCTGCCATTATAAATCAAAAAGGTGATATTGTATCTTCTTTAGATTATAACGAACAAGGAGTTCTAAAAGGAAGTCTTAAAACTAATGAAAAAATCACTTTTTATGCAAAAGCAGGTGATTACCTAGCTAGAGTTGCTATTTTTCTAATGATCTTTATATTCCTATTTTCAATTACCAGACGAAGACAAAAAATCAATGCTTAGTAAGAGATAGTTTGAGCCTAAAAAAACAGTGAATTGCACTCTATTTAATTTATCTAAAACATTTAATAATTAACTCTATATGTTTTATTTCGATTGGTAATAACCGTACAACTTATTCTTAATCTTGTTACTCCTGATATTTGAAGTACTGGATCACCAGGTAATCCACCATACTCTACAATATACCCTTGAGCTTGATAAGCTCCGCCTCCTCCTGTAATTGGTAAATCATTCCATGAATTCTGAATACCAATAGTATCATCTGTTATATGCGCATAATTTTCTTGACCAGGTATTGCATCGTTAGGATAATCATTAGGCTCATTATTATTCCAAAATGCAAATTCACCAGGTGCTACAGCTCCTGTTTCATCTCCATTCCAAAATACTGTTCCAGCTTCTGGTCCAGTTTCCCACCTCCATTCACCTTCTCCCGAACCAAAATTATCACTAGCTCCTATCCAACCCGTCCCTGTAATTTGATCTCCAGCAAAAGTAGCCTCAATAGCACTCGTGAGTGTAGCCATATATCCCTGAAGTCCAAAAAAAGTTCTTAATTCTGCCTCATCTCTGGCATCATCCCATCGTATCCCTAAAGAAGGAATAAACTCATAATAATGACCTGTTTCCGGGAGAAATAAAGGAGATCCCAAAACTATAGAAAACTCTCTTAAACCATTAACAATAGGAGGTGTAGACGAAAAAACTGTAGCTAAAACAGCTGCCTCAAACTCTGCAAAAGTAGCTGGACCAGTTAATGTCAATCTTCCTTCTGTAACATCCCAGCTATCTGTAATATTGGGATGCACACCTGTTAATGTTAATAAATCCGATCCATTTTGGTATCCTGTAGATACCTGAATCGTAAGTTGTTCTAAATTTACATCATCAGGATCTGTAATAGAAATTGTCTCTGCCACTGGGGTAGAATTTGATCCATTGAGACAAAAGTGTCTATCTCCCGTTACAACAATCACCGGAGGATCATCTGGAAATATAGCTTCAATTTGTATATTATCGATCTCAGCAATATCGCCAGTACTAGTCCAAACAGTACTATCTGGATCTAGAAACCTTATTGTTGTATTTGCAGAAATATATGCTGTAATGTCTTCACTAAAAGTTCCTGTTGTGGTGCCAGTAAAACTACCTAAAGTATCAAAATTAATACCGTCATCCGACACCTGAATCAATAATTCTTCATTGGATTCTATGTTGTCTGTTTCCCAATCAAAAGATAATGTAGCGAATGTTGCTCCTGTTAAATCAGCACTCCTAGAGATAATTTCATTTCCAATTCTAAAGAATCTTAGTTTATTACCAGTAATACGTATAAAACCCGCTGCAGGATTATCATCATCATTGTCCTCGTTCCAATCACCGGACCAATTAGAGCTACCGTCATTATTACTATAAGAAACTGTATTAAATTCATCTCTATATATATCCTGAGCGGATAGAAAATGAATACTTAATAACAATAAGGGAATTACAAGTAGTTTTTCCTTCATAGGCAAAGTTATAATCGGACTTAAGGATTGAAAATATACAAAAAAAAGAAAAAAGAATATTTAAATTATATTCAAAAGAAATATTATACCTCCAGTAAAACCTTTCATAGAATCTATTTCTATTTATCTTTGCGTCAATTTTAAAATAAATAAGTGAATTACGTATCAGTAGAAAATATTGCTAAATCGTTTGGAGAACGCATCCTGTTTCAGAATATCTCTTTTGGAATTAATGAAGGTCAGAAAATAGGTTTTATTGCAAAAAATGGAACAGGTAAAACATCTCTACTCAACATTGTTGCTGGTGATGAAGAACCTGATAATGGTCAAGTCGTATATAGAAAAAATCTAAAAGTAGCTTTTTTACCTCAAGAACCTAATCTAGATCCTAATCTTACTATCGAACAAACCATTTTTGCTGCTGATAATGATACTTTACGAGTAATAAACACTTATGAAAAAGCGCTGCAGAATCCTGATGATAGCGAAGCTTACCAAAAAGCTTTTGAGCAAATGGATGCTTTGAATGCGTGGGATTTTGAAACACAATACAAACAAATTCTTTTTAAACTAAAGTTAGAAAACCTAAATCAAAAAGTAAGTTTACTTTCTGGAGGTCAAAAAAAAAGGTTAGCACTTGCTAATATTCTACTCAGTAAACCTGAATTATTGTATCTGGATGAGCCTACCAACCATTTAGATTTAGAAATGATTGAATGGCTTGAAGAATATTTTGCCAAAGAAAACTTCACTCTTTTTATGGTGACTCACGATCGTTATTTTCTAGAAAACGTTTGTAATGAAATTGTAGAACTTGAAAACGGAAAATTATATAGCTACAAAGGAAATTACGCCTATTATCTTCAGAATAAAGAAGCTAGAGTCGCTAATGAAGAAATTGAAACCAACAAAGCAAAACAACTTTATAAAAAGGAGTTGGATTGGATGCGAAGACAGCCTAAAGCTCGAACTACAAAATCAAAATCAAGAATTGATGATTTTTATGAAATAAAAGAACGAGCGCATAAAAGAAGAAATGATCATGAAATACAATTAGAAATAAATATGGAACGACTAGGAAGTAAAATCCTAGAAATCCATAAGGTTTCTAAAAGTTATGAAAACCTTGTTCTTTTAGACAAGTACGAATATGTTTTCCGAAAAGGAGAACGAGTTGGAATTATTGGTAAGAACGGAACCGGAAAATCAACGTTTCTAAATATGATTACCGGAGCTACCCAACCTGATCAAGGTAAAATAGTGATTGGAGATACTGTAAAATTTGGTTACTACACCCAAAAAGGTATTACTATCAAAGAAGGGCAAAAAGTAATAGAAGTAATCAGAGAGTTTGGTGACTATATCCCTTTGAAAAAAGGAAGGCAGATTTCTGCACAACAACTATTAGAACGTTTTTTATTTGACCGTAAAAAGCAATATGATTTTGTAGAAAAACTGAGTGGTGGTGAACGAAAACGATTATATCTGTGTACTGTTCTAATACAGAACCCTAATTTCTTAATACTTGATGAACCTACGAATGATTTAGATATTGTTACTCTAAATGTTTTGGAAAATTTCTTATTAGATTTTCCTGGCTGTCTAATTGTAGTATCACACGATCGTTATTTTATGGACAAAATAGTAGATCATCTATTTGTATTTAGAGGAAATGGAGTAATAGAAGATTTCCCTGGTAATTATTCGGATTATCGTATTTACGAAAATAGTCGACCACCAGAAAAAACTAAATCGATTGACACGGAACCAAAAACAAAGACATCTTGGAAAAAAGATAATAAGACCGCTTTGTCCTATAATGAACAAAAAGAATATAACCGTATCGAACGTGACCTAAAGAAATTAGAAATTCAGAAAAAAGATATAGAGAAACTTTTTGCAAATGGTTCTTTGGAAGGAGATAAAATTAATGAAGAGTCAGCGAAGCTAAAAGAGATTATAGATAGTATTGAAGAAAAAGAAATGCGATGGTTAGAACTTTCTGAAAAAATGGAATAGATACTTATACTTATTACTTCATTCATGTTTTTTAAAATCAAGTCTTATTTTCAGTTTTTAATTAAATCTACTAACCAACACGGCGTACATTCCCCTTTTGTTTATAATTTGGTTACTAAGTGTTTTTATGATTCTAAAAAAAAAGACGCATATCCCAGAATAAAATCAATTCTTAAAAATAATACTGTTGATATAAATTTTAAGAATGCTAAACTTATAAATCGATTAATACCATATCTAGATTACAAATCGGTTTTAATCCCTGAAAAATCCTCTAATAATATTGCAGAGATTTTAACCATTAACAATTCCATTTCAATTTCTAATTCTGAAGCCAACAACAAAGAATACGATTTCATATATCTAAACATCAACAAACTGAAAGAAAACACAGAATATTTAGAAACATTATTCTCTAGAGTTCATAATGATTCTCTGCTTCTTTTACAGGCCATACATTCATCGAAGGAACATCAGCTATTTTGGAAAAAATTACAAGATCATTACAAGGTTAAAGTTACTATAGACACTTTTGATTTAGGCTTTATTTTTTTTAGAAAGGAACAAGAAAAAGAACATTTTACAATTAGAGTGTAACAACTTCTTCATTGATGCGTCATATAAGCTAAAATCGTATCTTACGGCTATAATTAATTCATCGCATGGAAAACGTTATCGATATTAAAGGTATCATTAGAAACTTTCAATTAGGTCAAGAAACAGTGTATGTACTTAAAGGCATTGATCTAGAAATAAAACGAGGAGATTATATCGCTATCATGGGACCTTCTGGATCGGGAAAATCTACACTTATGAATCTTTTAGGTTGTTTAGACACCCCAACAGATGGCACCTATAACCTTAATGGAAATGATGTTAGCAAAATGACGGATGACGAATTAGCAGATATTAGAAATAAAGAAATTGGTTTTGTATTTCAGACTTTTAATCTTCTACCAAGAACTACAGCCTTAGATAACGTAGCACTGCCTATGGTTTATGCTGGAACCTCTAAAAAAGATAGAAATGCAAGAGCCGAAGAAGTATTAACAGATGTAGGCTTAGCAGATCGTATGGATCACAAACCAAATCAACTTTCTGGTGGTCAACGACAACGTGTTGCGGTTGGTCGTGCATTGGTTAACAAACCTTCCATTATATTAGCAGATGAACCTACTGGAAATTTAGATTCCAAAACTTCATTAGAAATCATGCAGTTATTTGATGATATTCACGGAGCTGGTAACACTGTAATTTTGGTAACTCATGAAGAAGAAGTAGCTGCTCATGCGCATCGTGTAATACGATTACGTGATGGTGTCATTGAGAGTGATACCAGAAACAGATAACTTATAATTTCAGGTTAGTATCGTAAAAATATTAATTCGTATTTTGGTGTTTTACTAATTCGAATTTTTATATGCAACCCATACATATTCTACTTTTAATCGCCGCTTACTTTGGTGTATTACTTTTAATTTCATATTTCACAGGAAAAAGTTCGGGAAACGAAGCCTTTTTTAAAGCGAATAAACAATCTCCTTGGTACGTAGTTGCTTTTGGTATGATCGGCGCTTCATTAAGTGGAGTTACATTTATTTCTGTTCCTGGATGGGTTGAAGGGGCACAGTTTAGCTATATGCAGATAGTTTTTGGATATCTGGTTGGTAATTTTGTTATTGCATATATCTTAATGCCAATTTACTATAAGTTAAACGTCACCTCTATTTATCAATATCTAGAAGAAAGATTTGGAGTAGTAAGTTATAAAACAGGAGCTTTCTTCTTCTTTATATCTAGAGTTTTAGGTGCTTCTTTCAGACTCTATCTTGTGGCAATTGTATTACAACAATATATTTTTGACGAATGGAATGTACCTTTCGAAATTACCGTTATACTTTCTATACTATTAATCTGGATATATACCTTTAGAGGAGGGATAAAAACAATCGTTTGGACTGATACGTTACAGACATTATTTATGTTAATCGCCTTAGGAACCGCAATCTATTATATTAATAATCAAATAGGATGGTCTTTTTCAGAATTTCTCTCTTCGGAAGAATTAAAAAATTATGATAAAATATTTTTCTTCGATAGCTTTTTAGAAAAGAATCATTTTTTCAAGTCATTTATTGGTGGTATGTTTATCGCCATCTGTATGACTGGATTAGACCAAGATATGATGCAAAAAAATCTAACCTGTCGTAACTTAAAAGAGGCACAGAAAAACATGGTTTCTTTTAGTTTTGTATTGATTGTGGTCAACTTTATTTTTCTTTTACTAGGCGCTTTATTATTCATATATGCTGATCAATTTAATATTGCCACCCCAGTTGTAGATGGAAATGTAAAAACGGATTTGTTGTTTCCAGAAATCGCAATTAATGGCGGATTAGGCATCGTATTAGCTGTTGCATTTATACTTGGATTAATTGCTGCTGCATACAGTAGCGCAGATAGTGCTCTAACATCACTAACAACTTCTTTCTGTGTAGACTTTTTAGGTATCGAGAAAAAAGAAAAGCAAGATCAAGTAGCGATTCGAAAAAAAACTCATATTGCCATGAGTGCCTTGTTAATCATCGTGATTATAGTTTTTAAGCATGTATTAACGGAAAATGTAATCAGTAATTTACTAACCGTAGCTACTTTTACTTATGGTCCACTTCTAGGTTTATTCGCATTCGGAATTTTTACTAATTATAAAATCAAAGATAAATACACGTGGATTGTAGCTTTAATATCTGTTCTAATTATTATTGGAGTATGGAAAATACCTTCTGAATTCATTGGTGGTTATAAAATCGGTTATGAATTACTTCCACTCAATGGATTACTAACATTTCTAGGCCTAATACTGATTCGTAGAAAGTAACACCAAAGTACAAGCTACTTCTATATCTATATTCGCTTGTCTTAAAACCTTATAAAGCTCTGGGTTTTCAGTTCCTGGATTAAAAATGACTCTTTTTGGATTAAGGCCTACTATATATTTGTAGTATTGTTCTTGACGGGTAGGATTTAAATATAAAGTAACTGTATCGACATTTTTGAAATCCATTAAATCTGTTTCAATTTGAACTCCTGATACTTCCCCTTTACGCAATCCAATGGCTACAACATCATGATTAAAACGAACCAGTTTATTTATTGCCAAATTAGAATATCGATTGGATTTTAAAGAAGCACCTAATACTAAAGTTTTTTTTTTGGATGTCATACGTATTAATTTGATTGCAAAATAAAGTTAATCTATCCATTAAAAGTTAAAAATAAAGGCTAAAATGTTAAAAACAAAAAACAGGTGTAACATAAGTCTTACCACTCACGTCTTATAGGTAAAGAAATATGATTTTTCATAAATTTAGTTAGTTAGTTACTTAATAATCAAATTTTATTCATAGTTGATGGTTAGTGTTACTATTTGATTATTATAAGAAGACCGCCCCTAATTAAGGGGCGGTTTTTGGTTATATAATTTATTGTTAAAAAAAATTATTAGTGTAACAGATTTTATAATGAATCGTCATATATCAAACACACGATTAATCAACGTGTTTAAAACAGGGAAAACAAATGCCTTTGTATTATGTAATACAAAGTACAATGCTTAGCATAATTATCAATCAAATAAACGTTCGAAATGAAAACAATCAATCTACCTAGCCAACAGGCAGGCCAAAAAGCAATCTTATTATTTTTATTATTTTGCTTTTCTCTTGTCATAGCGCAACCCAGTAATAATGTAATACTAGGAACAATCTCAGGAAAAGTAATTGACAAAAACCTTAACCAACCTATACCGTACGCAACTATTATAATTAATGATGGCGCTGACAAATTAATCAGCGGAGGTATCACTACAGAAGATGGCACATTTTCAATTACAGATATCCCCAACGGAAATTACATTTTAAAAATACAGTTCATAGGATATAAAAGTCATAGTCAACCTATCGAAATTTCTAAAAAAAGTAAAGACATTAATGTTGGCACTGTTTCATTAGAAGAAGAGGCACAAGCTTTAGATGACGTAACTATCATAGCTGAACGTACAACCATTGAACAAAAAATAGATCGAAAAGTAATTAACATCGGAAAAGATCTAACTACTACTGGTGGTACAGCAGCAGAAATAATGCAAAACATCCCATCTGTAAACGTGGATCAAGATGGTAATATAGCACTACGTGGTAACCCAAATGTTCAAGTTTTAATTGATGGCAAGCCAACAAATATCTCGCCAACTCAATTATTGAAACAAATACCTTCAACCTCTATTAAATCAGTTGAACTTATAACGAATCCATCTGCTAAATATAACCCAGAAGGTATGAGTGGAATCATTAACATTGTATTGCGTAAAAACGCTAATATTGGATTTAATGGAAACATAAATCTTGGAGTAAACTGGGATGAGAATGCTAGATTTAACAGTTCTATAGACCTAAATTACAGAAGTGGAAAAATAAACGTCTATGGAAATTATGGCGCAAATATTACAAAAAATTTAAATCAAGGGTTTGTATTTAGAGGCGACCAAAATTATAGAACCGATTTCCGTTTTCAGGATAATAATAAATCACATTTATTCAAAGTAGGTTTTGATTATTATATAAATGAAAAAAACACCATATCATTATACACCAATCAAAACATATTTGATGGAAAAACTATTGGAACTACCGACATTTTGTTTTTTGACAACCCAGAAAATAACATTTTTCAGGATCTAATCAATAAAAGTGACAATTTAGGATCTACTTATAATTTTGATTATAAACATGATTTTAAAAAAGAAGGGCATAATATAGAATTAGAAGTTGATTATAATGTTTTTGAAGGTGACAGCAATGATGATTTTAATTTTGTAGGAGGATTAACTCCCAATTATGATGATATATTGGACAACGAAAGAACGAATACAACAATCAATCTTGACTATGTAAATCCATTATCAGAAAAAGCCAAATTAGAACTAGGATATGAGGGACGATTAAGACGTACAGATAATGAATATCGCTCTACACTTTTTGATGATTCTAAATATCGTTATGACAGAGATATTCATGCTATATATGCTACTTACGGTAAAAACTATGAAAAATGGTCATATCAAGTGGGAGCTAGATTAGAAAACTATCAAGTAGAAGCTATTTTTAATAATGAAAAAGTATTTGAAGATGATATTTTCACAATCTATCCTTCTGCATATTTGACATATACACCTGGAGAAAAAAATAGTTACCAGTTAAGCTATAGTAGACGAGTGGATCGTCCTGGTCTTAACCAAGTAAACCCTATAAGAGAATGGAGTACACCACGGATTACCTCTAGAGGAAACCCCGAATTAGATCCACAATTCACAAATTCGGTCGAATTAAATTATACACGTAAGTTGACTGGAGGTTCAATTACTGCAGGTACATTTTATCGTTTAATTAATGATGAAATTAATCAAACCTTACTAGCCGATCCAACGGTAGAAGAAGGACAGATACTTACTTTTGAAAATTTTGACAATAACTCTGCATATGGAATAGAAATTTCAAGTAATTATCGCCCTACCAAATGGTGGAATTTTAATGCTAGTTTTGATTTATACGCACAAACACAAAAAGGAATTGTAGAAGATATTGTAGAAGTAAATGGAATGGACGAAATAGTTCAGGTCGCTAGTGAAGTTGATGCCGTTGTCTATAATTTTAGAATGAACAACAATTTTAAAGCTACTAAAAATCTTACTTTTCAAATATTTGGATTTTATCGCGGAGAACAAGAAGGTATTCAATTTAAGACAAAACCTTTCTATTTTATTAATACTGGTGCTAGATACAATTTCTTACAAGGAAAAGGAACTGCAAGTATTAACTTTAATGATATTTTTAATACCATGCGTTTTAGATTCTCAGGTGATTTTCCTTTTGAACAAAACGGACAATTTCAAGGAGAGACGCAGACAATATTCCTTGGATTATCATATCGTTTTGGTAGCGGAAAGAATAGAAAAGTTTCAAGGAAGAGAAGAGACAAAAATGAAAAAAGTGGCGGCGGAATACTCTAAATCAATCAATTAATATGTTAAATTCATAAAATATCTCTATAATATTTGTTAAATTTAAGTATTAATTAAAAAAAAGATTAGTTAGTTAAATATTCGTAAAAAACACACTGTTTTTGTAACACTATCCGATTTGTTACGTCTATTATAGTACCATTTGGTTATAATTTATTTGAATTAGCCTTTAAAAAAAATAACCCAAGTGCATATAAAAAATCGCGAAACATTGTTTCGCGATTTTTATTTTATTTATTTCCTTATAATACTACCATTTGATAATAGCACTTCCCCAAGTAAATCCGCTTCCAAAAGCTGCTAACACTACAAGATCACCTTCTTTAATTTTTCCTTCTTCCCAAGCTTCGGTTAAAGCTATTGGAATTGAAGCAGCAGTAGTATTTCCATATCGTTGAATATTATTATAAACCTTATCATCAGACAATTTAAATTGTTTCTGAACAAACTGAGATATTCTAAGATTTGCCTGATGCGGAATTAACATGTTAATATCCAAAGGAGTAAGATTATTTTTCTGTAATCCTTCATTAATAACTTCAGAAAAACGAACTACTGCATTTTTAAACACAAATTGTCCATTCATATATGGATAATAAGGAATATTTTCTTGATCATTCTCTGCAATGATTTCTGGCACCCAATGATCTGTACTAGGACCTTCTAATGAAAGTTCTTTAGCATGTGCTCCTTCGCTATGTAAGTGAGTAGATAATACGCCACTCCCATCTTCTTTTTCATTTCTAGATAGAACCATTGCTCCTGCTCCATCTCCAAAAATAACAGAAACTCCTCTACCTCTAGTAGTCATATCCAATCCCCCACTATGATTCTCACTTCCAATAATCAAAACATTTTTATACATACCCGTTTTGATAAATTGATCAGCCACAGATAATGCGTACACAAATCCACTACACTGATTACGAACATCTAAGGCTGGCACAGTTCCCATATCCATCATATCCTGAACTCTTACACCACCACCAGGAAAGTACATATCCGGACTAAGTGTCGCAAAAATAATTAGATCAATATCATCTTTTGTCAGCTCAGCCCTTTCTAAAGCTATTTTTGCTGCTTTTACTCCCATTACAGAAGTACTATTTCCATCTCCTTTCTTGATATGTCGTCTTTCTTTTATTCCAGTTCGTTCTTGAATCCAAGCATCATTGGTATCCATTACCTTAGAAAGATCGTCATTAGTTACAACATTCTCAGGAACATAGCTCCCTAATCCTGTTACTTTTGAAGTATACATATATTTTTAATATTGAGTGTGTATTGTGTGCAATAATAGCTAAATACTAAAGTTGCTAAAAAACTGCAGAGCAAGATATGTATTCTTATGTTTTTGATAAAAGAAACCGCAATCTTATTGTATGCACGCATAATAAAATCCCCATATTCTTTATTTGTATGCTAAATATAGTCCAAGAAAATAATATGTTTATTGGAAAAACTAAAACAAAAAGGCACAGTTAAAACTTTAATATTTCTTTTGATATTTTATTTACATTATCAGTAACTTCAACCTTATACATCCCAGAAGGAAAAGGATTTAGAGACAATTTATTTCTTATAGATAAATTATTTTTTGATTTTATAATTTGCCCTTCTTTATTATATAAGACATAAGAAACGTTAGCATCTTCTTCATCTAAATCAATATAAATAGCATTTGAAGATTGAATTAAATATACCGAAAATGTATACTCTAAAGTTTCCTTTAAATCATTTTGAAATATAGAATGTGTATTCATATTAAACTATTTTATTTTTTAAAACAATAACGCTTAGTACTTTAGACAGAACTAATATTAATAATCATGGTGACTAAAACTACTGATTTAAAATATCTGAGTAGAGCGAAAATTTTTTATAAAAATCACTTTTTTCGACTAATGACTAATGACTAATAAAATCTACAAACGTATGTCAATAATAATTTTGAATTATCTTTTTCTAAAAAAAACAGGAAAACGAATTAAATGATTTTTAGTTTCTAATAGAATAACTAATAAAACGATTAGTGTTACGATACCAACATTGGAAAAATCCCTTGTTCAAAATTCGAAATAAAGTTTATGCTTATGATATAACACAAAACTACTTTCTATCAAATAGTACGGTATATCGACAAAAGAGTTTACAAAATGTTAAAATACCCGTTTGAACATACAATAACATTTGTTAAATTAAATATAAAATATCGTTAATTTAACATATTAAACACCTTAATTAAAGATAATTAAAAAAATTTAAAAACATAAACATGCGTTAAAACCATATTTTAATTCTTGTTAAACCATATTTAATATCGAAGTGTAATTCCTACATTTGACCCGAGGCTGTTATCATAGTAAAAATTCAAAAAGAGCAACCAACTCTAAATCGTAAACTATGAAAACTATATTAAAGTTTTACCATCTTTATTTAGACAAATCCTATTCCGTTTTAATCAGGAATCAGCGGGTTCAATGCTAAGGAATGTATCATGAATAAATTTGATAGATTCCATCGTGTATTAACCAAAACCTCTCTATTCCTAATTGCTTTAATAATCACCTTACTTATTGTCTACATAATTCTTCGAGTTTTTTAAGGATAAACATGTAGAAGATTAAAAACACATATAATGATTCATTAACCTATAAAATACAGAAAAACCAATCTAGTAAACCCTGAAAATCTGTTAGTTAAGATAGCAGCCTCAATTTTCAATATTTCACAGAATTGGTTCCGGGAACTATTATTTAGTTCCCGGTTTTAAAAAAACCATAAACGCAATACTTTATTTTGGTGTTTTAAAGTGCACAGCGGGTTATTTAGTATTGTCGTTTTACCGGAGGTTTTGTATTAATGAGCCTCCGGATTTAATTTGTCCCCAACCAAAAAAATATCTTTGAATTAAACTTAACGCACAATCATCAAATTTAATTTTAAAAGGTGTTTTCCGGGAGCTAACCCCATAGCTTCCGGTTTTTTTTTAAGGAATGTTTCTTTATATAATTAAAGCTTAAAAAAGCGAAAGGCACGCCAACCACAGCATGCCTTTCTAACAACCTAACCAATAAATAAACAAACCATAGTCAGTCGATTGACCGACTAAAGGTAATTTTCAAAATTTTTAACACGAATCGTTGATTTCAGATCGTGTAATAAATTGTATAAACCGAAAAATGTTCTATTGATATACAGGAAATGCTTACTTCCTCTATTACCATTCATCTTTCTTAACTCTGTATCTTTAGAATACTTTTCACTTAAATCTGTTATTTTATTCCAAAAATCTTCATCGGCAAAATCAAAAACCTCTTCATTAAAAGGTTTAGTGAATAGACTAAGCATTTCATAGAACAACTCCGAGAAAAATGCTTTCTCTTCTGCCGAGTCATCTTCTCGGAGTATTTCCAGTTCGAACATCTTTAGAGCAAAAAAATCGGGATTCTCGATATTTTCTTTATCAGCTAACTCAAAATATGGAGTATAAAACTCTAAAGGAACTTTTTTGACGCAACCGAAATCGATTGCTATTAAATTATCGTCTTTATCTACAAGAAAATTCCCTGGATGAGGATCGGCGTGCACGGCTTTCAGTACATGCATTTGATACATATAAAAGTCCCAAAGTGCTTGCCCAATTCTATCAGCTTTTTCTTGATCAGTATTTTCTTTTGCAAATTCGCTTAAGTGAACACCATCCATCCAATCCATAGTGATGATCCGTTTACTGGATAAATTTTCATAATAATTCGGGAATCTTAAATTAGGAATCCGCGAACAAGAACCAGTAATATCTTTGCTTTGCTGTACTTCTAAAACATAATCGGTTTCTTCTAGTAGCTTACCTTCTAATTCCTGAAAATATTTATCAGAATCTTTCCCTTTTAAATTAAACATTCTGATGGCGATGGGCTTTACCATCGCCAGATCAGAACTTATACTGTCTGCAACTCCAGGATATTGAATTTTCACAGCAAGTTTTTTCCCGTCTTTAGATGCCTTATGTACCTGTCCGATACTGGCAGCATTAACAGATTGAGTTGCAAACGTATCATATAATTCTTCCGGATATTTTCCGTGATATTTCTTAAATGTTTTTCTTACCAGTGGTGCAGATAATGGAGGAACGCTAAACTGTGCTAACGAAAATTTCTCCACATACGCGCTTGGTAAAATATTTTTTTCCATTGAAAGCATTTGCGCAACTTTCAACGCGCTACCTTTTAAATTTTTTAACCCATCATAGATATCAGCGGCATTACTCTCATTTAATTGATCTCTTGTAATATTAGGGTTTACTGCTTTTTTACTATAATATTTTAGATAATTACCACCTACTTTAACTCCTGTCTTTACAAGTTCGGTAGTTCGTCCAATTTTTGATGTAGGTATTTTATCAATTGTCTTCATATTCCTTTTCTATTCTTTAATTTTCTATAAAATATCTAGTTCCACATCGTTTTTTCTTTCCATAGAAACTTTCCAAAATCCAACACACTACTTAAAGGTGTATTGTCGAATAAATCGAAAATTGTATGTACTGATTTTTCTATAGCAACATCTGTTTTTTCGAATCCTGGAGATTCATCTTGCATCCAGAATTTTAAAAGAAATAGAAACTGTAACCAAGCTCCTTCTGAATATATAGACACCGGATTTTTAGCTATCCTAAACATTTTATCATCATTATCAACCTCAATTAATTCCTTAGCAAAATCCTTAATATGATTTCGTAAACTTTTTAATTGTCCTAAATTTTTAAGTGGCATTTCATGATATTTCAAAACTAAAAGAATATAACTCCTATTTAGTGTTAGTAATTCAAAAAAAGTGAAGAAAAATGTTAGCATTTTATCCTTACTTGATAAAGAATCATATTCTTTATTCCCATTCATTGCATCTATAGTAGTACTAAAAAAAGTGTTCCAAATTCCTTTATTTACACTGTCCAAACTACCAAAAAACTCATAGAACTCTTCCTCCTTAATTTTTGACTCTTTACAAAATTTGTATACCGATTTAGGGTACTTATCATGTTCGAGTACATAGTTCATATACTTCGTTATAATGTACTGACTATCTACAGTTTGTTTCTTATTAGATGCTGCCATAATTCTCATTTTACAGAGTAAAGATAATAATTGTTTAACTTTTTGTAAAAAAACTTGAACAAAAAAATTGTTAAAGTTGTTTCATAAAAAATGAAACTTAATTTCTCTTCTTTCTAATAGACGAAATTGTATTAATATACTTACGTTTTTGTATTCACAATTTTATTTCAATGTCAGTTTGTCAGCAAAATATAATTGGTATTTTTTTTGACTATAGAGAATCACAATAGTGATAATTAAAACTAAAACATAAAAAAATGGCAACAGGAAGTATTAATGTGTCGGTAGAAAACATTTTTCCTTTGATTAAAAAATTCTTGTATTCGGATCATGAGATCTTTTTAAGAGAATTAATATCTAATGCAACAGATGCTACGTTAAAATTAAAGCACTTAACTAATATCGGAGAAGCTAAAGTAGAATATGGTAATCCTAGAATTGAAGTTAAAGTAGATAAAGAGAATAAACGATTACATATTATCGATCAAGGAATCGGTATGACAGCCGAAGAGGTTGAAAAATATATCAATCAAGTCGCTTTTTCTGGCGCTGAAGAATTTTTAGAAAAGTATAAAGACAGTGCTAAAGATTCTGGTATAATAGGACATTTTGGGCTTGGTTTTTACTCTGCGTTTATGGTTGCAGAAAAAGTAGAGATCATTACCAAATCTTTTAAAGATGAACCAGCTGCCCATTGGACTTGTGATGGTTCTCCTACTTACACTATAGAAGCTCATGATAAAACCGAAAGAGGTACCGAAATTATACTTCATATTGGAGAAGAAGAAACTGAATTTCTTGAAGAAAATAGAATCAGTGAGTTATTAGTAAAATATAACAAGTTTATGCCTGTTCCAATTAAATTTGGAACTAAGACAGAAACATTACCAAAACCTGAAGGAGCAAAAGAAGAAGATCCTGCACCTACAGAAGAGGTTGACAATATTATTAACAATCCAAGTCCAGCCTGGACAAAACAACCTTCTGAACTAAAAGATGAGGATTATAAAGGATTCTATAGAGAATTGTATCCAATGCAGTTTGAGGAACCTTTATTTAATATTCACCTTAACGTCGATTATCCATTTAACCTTACTGGGATTTTATATTTCCCTAAGCTTGGTCAGGATATGAATATGCAGAAGGATAGAATTCAATTATATCAAAATCAGGTATTTGTAACGGATAATGTAGAAGGTATTGTTCCTGAATTCCTTACGATGCTTCGTGGTGTTATTGATTCTCCTGATATTCCTCTAAACGTTTCTAGATCATATCTACAAGCTGATGGCGCTGTAAAAAAGATTTCTAGTTACATTACTCGTAAGGTAGCAGACAAATTAAATTCTTTATTCAAAAATGATAGAGAAGATTTTGAAAAGAAATGGAATGACATCAAGGTAGTTATTGAATACGGGATGCTTTCTGAAGACAAATTCTTTGAAAAAGCAGACAAATTTGCATTATATCCTACTGTTGATGATACTTTTTTCACTTTTGATGAATTACAAGAGAAAATTAAAGATAGTCAAACAGACAAGGATAATAAGTTAGTAGTCTTATATGCATCTGACAAAGATGAGCAACATGCGTACATATCAGCTGCAAAAGATAAAGGATATGAGGTATTATTACTAGACTCTCCTATCGTTTCTCATTTGATCCAAAAATTAGAAACTAGCAAAGAGAATATTTCTTTTGTTCGTGTAGATGGTGATCATATTGATAATTTGATCAAAAAAGATGAAGAAACTATCTCTAAATTATCTGATGAAGAAAAAGATAGCCTGAAGGCTGATTTGGAAAAGGTTATTCCTGCTGAAAAGTATACAGTACAGCTAGAAGCTATGGATAGTAATGCTTCGCCGTTTATGATTACACAACCAGAATTTATGCGTCGTATGAAAGAGATGCAACAAACTGGAGGTGGTGGAATGAACATGTTTGGTAATATGCCGGAGATGTACAACCTTATAGTAAATACTAATCATGATTTAATTAGTGAAATAAAGGACACTAAAACTGATAAAAAGAAAGAACGCCTAATCAAGCAATCTCTTGACCTAGCAAGACTTTCTCAAAATTTACTAAAGGGTGAAGAATTAACTGAATTCATCAAACGTAGTTTTGAAATGATTAAATAATTAAAGAAAAGCGTGTACTTTTTCTTCTTTTAAGATTTTTAAATTAGAAGAATTAAGCTTTTTGGATATAAATTATAAGACCGCTTCACTGTCTAACAGTAGAAGCGGTTTTTATTTCTGATCTATACATGTATTACATATTTTATTATTTTTACAACATCACTCCTTTCTATTAAGATAATAAGACAAAATGAGAACTAAAATTTATCTTTTCATATTAATACTCTGCATTGGTTTTAATACGAATGGACAAGAAATCGTGTCAGGCTATTTACATATAGAAAACCCAAAAGATTGGGAACAAGAAGTACATCTAAGTAAGGTAGAATTAAATGAAAGTAATAACAGCTATACATATACTCCAATAGCGTCATCGGATATTTCTGAAAAGGGATACTTCGCTTTTGATCAAAAATGGTTTAATACTACTGATCATATATACAAAATCCACCTCAACCCTATATCAGAATCAAAAAATAAAGAATTAGTTAAAAATTCTAAGTTATTCATTTTATCAAAAAATGATTCTATTCATTTCGAAAAAGGAGAAACATTATTTGCAAATTATTCTACCAATAACCAAGCTGATAAAGAATGGCAACAGTTAAAGAAATTTGAATCTAAATTTGAAAGTTTACACGATAACTTTGATACTGAAGAATACTTGCTAAGGACAAAAGGATATATAAAAGACTCTTTACAAATACTATTGGTAAAATTAATCAGTATTAAAAAACTTGATGATAAAAAATTACTAGAAAAGGACATTAAAGAAAATACCGCATATTATAACAGCTTATTAAAAGAATTAAAATCTAGCGAAATTGATCCTTCTTTATTTATATATCTTGAGAACAAGCTTTCTTTAGTTGATAAAAGAATTACTGAAAAAAAATATTCTTTAAGTATGTTCTTAAATGGGATTGCTGGGTTTATTATATTAACGCTTGTCTTTTTAATTATAAGAAAACGAAAAAAAGGAAATAGTGCGCCCATAAGTGCATTAAGCAATCAAGAAAACACTATCAAAGAGTTAATTATTTCTGGAAAGAGTAACAAGGAAATTGCTAATGAGTTATTTATTAGTATCAATACAGTAAAAACTCATATCTCCAACATTTACAGCAAGTTAAACATAAGTAGTAGAAAAGAATTATTAGTTAAAAAGTAAAATCATACCCGTACTAGTACTTTATTACGACTTCTAAAATCACATTTTTTTTAATATATACGCTTCTTTTGATTACCAAAACAAAGGCTATCAAAACGAATGAATATTTCTCTTTTTAAAAAATGGAATTTATTACTTGGCTGGACCGTATTTACTATTTCTTTGGTAGTCTATGTAATAACTGCTGAACCTACAAATAGTTTTTGGGATGTAGGAGAATACATTTCTGCTTCTTCTAAATTGCAAATTGGACATCCTCCAGGTGCTCCTTTATTTCAGATGATCGGTGCATTTGCTTCTCTTTTCGCTACTGCTCCAGAGCAAATAGCATATACCTTAAACATTACCTCTGGAATTGCAAGCGCATTTACCATATTATTCATGTTTTGGTCGATTACCTTGCTTCTTAAAAATCTAGCAATTTCTAGATCAAGTTTTACAACTAGCTCAGCCATAACAATACTAGGTAGCGGCTTTACTGGTTCCTTAGCATTTGCTTTTACAGATAGTTTTTGGTTCAATGCAGTAGAAGCCGAAGTATACGCAATGGCTACTCTTATATTATCGGTTATGTTCTATTTAGGGCTTTTATGGCAGCGAGATATGTATACCCGTAACGGAAATAAGTGGATCATTCTAATTTCATTTATTATTGGGCTGTCTTTTGGTGTTCATTTTATGGGATTGCTTTCTATCCCAGCAATAGGTTTGTTATATTATTTCAAAAATTATAAAACTGTAACGTTCAAAAATTTTATTGTTGCTAATAGTATTGTTGTGGCTGCATTACTTTTCATTTTCAAAATGTTACTCCCCTACACATTAGCATTTTTTGGAACTTCGGAAATATTCTTTGTAAATTCTATTGGATTGCCTTTTCACTCAGGAACAATAATAGCAGGTACAATCTTGATCATTTGTTTTTATGTAGGTCTACGATATACTAGAAAAAAAGGGTATCCTTTGGCTAACACTTCTCTACTCTGCATTCTTTTTATTCTAATAGGATTTTCTAGTTGGTTAATGATTCCGGTTAGAGCAAATGCAGGTACAGTTATCAATGAAAACAATCCAAATAACGCTCGAGAATTATTAGCTTATTATAATCTAGAACAATATCCAAAAACTCATCTGTTTTACGGGCCTCAATTCTCTGAAATCTACGGAAACTTAGATGAGCAAGAACCCTATTTAGACGATAAACCTAAATATGAAAAAGATTTAAACACAAACAAATATGTGATTGTTAATGATTGGAAAAATGCCCGACAAAACTTGGATAATGCTCATAAAACTTTATTACCAAGAATGTGGAGCACTGAACATATTAGCAATTATATGTTATTCAGTGGACCTTTAGAATTCTCTGTTAAAAATGAATATCAAGATCAACAAGAACTGATTGAAACAGTCATTGATTTTAGAAAAAAGTATGCGTCTGGCGCATTAGATTATGATGATTATCACAAGTTCTTAGAATCATTTGGTCAGTTTTTAGATATAAAACCACCTTCTTTCTTTGATAATGTATCCTATTTATTTCAATACCAAATCAACTATATGTATTGGAGATATTTTATGTGGAACTTCGTTGGAAGACAAGATGATGTCCAAGGCAAGTTATCTTCTTTGCATGGAAACTGGCTCAGTGGAATCCCTATTATCGACGAATCCCGTTTGGGTTCTCAAAATAATTTACCAACAGATACATTAAAAAATAAAGCAAGAAACACCTATTACTTTCTTCCTTTAATTTTAGGATTAATTGGATTTATTTTTCACTTCCAAATTGATAGAAAAAATTTCTGGGTATTGCTAGTATTCTTTTTATTTACAGGATTGTCATTAAAAGTATATCTTAATGAAAGACCTTTTGAGCCAAGAGAAAGAGATTACGCCTTGGTGGGTTCTTTTTATGTGTTTGCTATTTGGATTGCATTTGGAGTCTATGCCCTTTTTGATATCTTAAAGAATCAGATTAATACTAGAAAAGCTGCATATTTAACTCTTGCAATTTCATTACTTGCCGCACCTTCATTATTAATTTCTCAAAACTGGGATGATCACGATCGATCTAATCGATATACTGCTCAATCCTCTGCAAAAACGTATCTATCTTCTTGTCAGAAAGATGCTATTTTATTTTCTATTGGAGATAATGATAGTTTTCCATTGTGGTATACACAAGAAATAGAAGGCTATCGAACAGATATACGGATTTTAATTACGAATTTATTGGCTACAGATTGGTATGTTGATCAAATGAAGAAAGCAGCCTATGAAGGTAAACCTGTTCTTTCGGGATTAGAGCATTCATTTTATGCCTATGGAAACAACGATGCTATTTTCTTTAAAGAGGTAACAAAAGATACCATGCATATTAAAAACTGGATGAGATGGATAACCTCTAATGATCCAAGAACGAAGGGTGAACTTATGAATGGAAAAACAGTATCTACCTTTCCTACTAAAAACATTAGGATTCCGGTTGATAAAGAGACGGTGTTAAAAAATGGAATTGTATCAGAAAAAGATGCCGATAAGATTGTACCCTATATAGATATTCATTTAAAAGGAAATTACATCCCAAAACATAGATTAGTCATGTTAGATATCATTGCGAATAACAACTGGGAACGTCCTATTTATTTCACAGGAGGTAGTTTTGGTGATGACGATTACATCTGGATGAAAGATTATTTACAGCTAGATGGAATGACCTATAAACTTGTCCCTATTAAAACAAAAGTAAATCCAAACAATCCTTATCAATTAGGCAGAGTGAATACGGATATTATGTATCAAAACGTAAAAGCTTGGGACTGGGGAAATGGAGATAGTACAGAAATTTATCACGATCCCGAAACTAGAAAAAATGGGATATCATACAGGACCAATTTAGGCAGACTCGCAAATCAATTAATAAAAGAAAATCAGTTGATTAAAGCAGAAGAAATTCTAGATTTAGGAATAGAAAAAATGCCTTTGGAATTCTACGAATATTATACTCCTTTACACGATTTTATAAATAGTTATTATCAGATAAGTAAACATGAAAAAGCAAGATCTCTTTGGAAACAAGTAGCTAAGAAATATCAGGAACAATTACAATATTTTGCAAATCTATCCTATGAAAATCAACAAGAACATTTTGAAAGTATTATGGATAATATAGCATATTATAGAGATCTTATAGACACACTTGTTGAAAATAAAGACACTGACTTAATCGATACAGAAATAGATTTATTTAACAGGTACATAGGCTTATTTCCGAGATTTTTCACAAAACAGGAAAGACCTACATTAGAAGATGAAGAAAACTTACTAAAGGAATTAAAATCAGAACAAGAAATTGAATGAAAAAAATAATATCTTGTATGCTTTTAATTGATTAAAAAACATACAAGATATATGAGACTGGCTTTATTTTTTCTTTTTGTAAGTTATATTTCTGTAAATGCGCAGCGCAAGGATATTGAGGTAGATATTGGTGATTCTTTTCCAGCTTTCGAATTGAAAAACTTAAACAATAAAACGGTTACTCTTGAAGATTTAAAAGGAAAAGTTATTTTCTTAAATACATGGTTTAATGGATGTAAACCATGTGTTGAAGAAATGCCAGAACTTAACAAACTTAGTAATAAATATAAAGATCGAGTACTATTCTTATCAATGACTTTAGATAATAAAGAGGAAACCAAAGAATTTTTGAAAACACATCCTTATAATTTTGAACATTTAGTAGATGCAGAGCCTTTTTTAAAGGATGTACTAGGTAGTAAAGCATATCCAAGAAATATTATCATAGACAGGAATGGAAAAATTCAGTTTATCACCTATGGATTGCCTCATATCAAACGTCCAGAAGATAAAGAACCAATAATGTCAGATTTTACTTTTTTTGAGAAACCACTTTTAAAAGTATTGTCTCTATAGTTTTCTTATCATATTCTTCTTTAAAGACATAAAAAAACCTCCTGACCCAAGTTTTCAGGAGGTTTTTACTACATAATCAAGTTAAAAATTATCCTTTAACAGGTTTTGTAGTTGTCTTTTTCCCAATGTGTTTTGCATAGAATCCCATCATTGCCTTATACATTGCTACAGAGTTTTCTTCTTTTGCAAAACCATGACCTTCATCATATTTTACCATATAAGGAACATCAAACCCTTTTTCTCTTAGCGCTTTTACGATTTGATCAGATTCATCAATATTAACACGAGGATCATTTGCCCCTTGTACTACAAATAATGGTTTCTTAATCTTATCTATTTGATATACTGGTGAAACTTCTTCCATAATAGCTTTTTCTTCAGCTACGTCTTCATCATACCAGATTTCTTTGATTATTTTTAAGTACGGTTTCCAATATGGAGGAATAGTTCTCATAAAAGTAAATAAATTAGATACTCCTACATAATCAACTCCGCAAGCATATAAATCTGGTGTTTTTGTTAACCCGCGTAGTACAGCATAACCCCCATGACTACCACCATAAATTGCTACTTTATCCTTATCGACCCAACCTTGATCAATTACATATTGTAATCCATCCTCTACATCATCCATAGCTTTTCTTCCAATTTGTTTGAATCCGGTTTCTAAGAATTCTCTACCATACCCTCCAGAAATTCTAAAATTTACCTGTAATGTAGCGTATCCTCTGCTTGCAAACAACTGTGACTCTGGATTGAATCCCCAAGAATCTCTTATTCCCTGTGGTCCGCCATGTGGATTTACAATTAAAGGTACTTTTTTACCTTGTATTGCTTCTTTAGGTAATGTAATATATCCGTGTATCGTTAATCCATCTCTACTCTTAAAAGTAATAGGACGCATCTCTGCCATATCATTTTCCTTAAGTTGAGGCATTAAGTTATACAGCAACTTAAACTCATCTTTTTTAACATCATATGAGTAATACACTCCGTACAATTTATCACTTTGGAAAAAGATCAAATATTTATCTTCATCATCAGTTTTTCCTGCTATAGAATATTGGTGATCAGGAAATTCTTTAGAAATTCTTTCGTGTAATTTCTTATAATAATCACTAACAGGAATGATTACTCTTTTTTCTCCTTGGTATGAGAAATAATCTAATTCATATCCTCTTTTTCTGGATAAAGAAAGATTAGAGACATCATACTTATCATTAGAGAATAACTTCTTAATTACTTTATCTTTTTTCAAGTCATACAAGTAGATTTGTGACTTGTCTGTATCTAAGTTAGATACCACATACGCATCATGAGGGTTATCTGTGGAATAATCATAGTTTAGGATAGAAAAAGTGTCTTTCCAATTCATTTGCTTAAGGACGTCATATTTTCCATCTTCTTTAGCGTAATAGAAATCTACATTTACTCCATCTCTTATCTTTCCATATCCTCGTAGATTACCATCCTTATCAAAATTATAGCCTGCTATTGGATTTGCAGCATCTTCATTGTTAAATAATTGCTTAATCTCTCCTGTAACAATATTGATTTTATAAGGTTCGAAGATTTGTTTATTATTCTTATTCATAGAGATGATCATATGATCTTTATCCTCTTTTAGGCCTTCTAATATATTTACCTGAACACCTTCATACGGAGTTAATTCTTTCTGATCGGTTCCATCTATGTTTGCTGCAAAAAGATGGTAGTCTTCATCTCCTCCTTTATCCATTACGTACACAAGTCGTTCATTATTAGCCCAACCATATCCACGAATTAATTCTTCTTTTTCTTCGATTACCCTAGTTACTTTATCCGAAGCTATTTCCTTAACATATACGTGATTTTTACTATTCTCATCCTTCTCTCGATAAGAAAGGTATTTTCCGTTTGGAGAAAACTGAAAACTTCTTGCTTTTGGTCTTGCAAAGTAATCTTCTACTGAATACTTATAATTACCTTGATCCAAACTTGCAATTTTATCTAATTCGACATCAGAAGAAACCAATGTTGGATTTCCAGGTATTGTTTTTTCTGATTTTTCCATTTCTAATGGTAGTTCCATTCCGCCTTGGTAAAAAGTTCCTGTTAACTTATTATTTCCCAGAGCTGCCACATATTTGATCCCTGCTTGTTTAAAAGTCAAAGTTAATTGATTGTTTTCAAAAACCGTAGTATCCATAGGAATTCCACTTGCGCCTTGAGATGGACTATCCATTTTAGAAGATAAAGCTCCTTCTTTTCCTTCTATATGGAATATTAAAGGCATTTCTGTACCCTGCACAGATAGTTTCCCTTTCCAAGTTCCTAGGACTTCTTGTCCATGTATTTGAGTAAATGACGCACATAATAATATTATGAACACCCCCATAAATGATTTTAATAAATGTTTCATTTGATTTTATTTAGATTGATGTAAATTATGTAGATATCTATCGAATTAGTAAACGTTATATGGTTTTTGTTACAATATTTATATCATTTAGCAAATATGGTTTCACAATTTTAGCTTAATTAAATCATCAATCTGTTACAATTTTCATAAAGATTATATCACTAATTATGCTTTTAGTACTTTAGTTTATGAACACAAATGACCCTCATTATGAAAAGAATTTTAGTAGTATTATTAACGATCTCTATTATAGGTTGTAATCAAAAGAAAAAAGAAAAAAAAACTGCTCCTGAAGTTACTGAGACTAAAGATGCTATTCCTTTGGAGCCTAATGGTGGAATCGGGGATGGAGCTTTATCAATCTCAGATCACTTTATTAAAAGCATAGAAAAGGCACATAAAAAGGATAAGTTTTTAGATCACAAGGCAGTTAGTTTTTACATTAAAATTATTTTCAACGGAAAAGAACACTTAGAGGGTAAAGTTACCATGCTCACTAATTCATCAAAAATTAGAATTGATAAAAAAGATGAAAGTAAACTTATTTATGATGGAGAGAAGGTATATCTCTGTCCTGCTGATGCTAATGATAAAGGAGCTCGTTTCGATATGTTTACTTGGACTTATTTCTTTGGGTTACCATACAAGTTAAGTGATCCTGGTACGAAATGGGAAATGCAAGATGATAGAACTCTTAATAATACTATACACAGTACCGCTAAACTTACTTTTGAAGCCGGAACAGGAGATGCGCCTGATGATTGGTATGTGATTTATGCTGATCCAGTTGCTAAATCACTACAAGCTGCTGCTTATATTGTTACTTTCGGAAGTGATGGTGATACTTCTAAAGCTGAGGCAGATCCTCACGCCATACACTATAAAGACTTTACCTCTATAGATTCTATTCCTTTTGCAACAAAATGGGAATTTTACGGTTGGACTTCAGAAAAAGGAATGACTGATAAGTTAGGGGAAGCTACTATTAGTGATATTACATTTCTAGAAAATGAAGGTAAATTATTTGATGATCCCGAAAACTCTAAAATCATTGACTAAAAATATTAGTTAAACAAAAAACACCGCTTTTAAAGCGGTGTTTTTTTTATTCACAACTTCAGTAAAGTTTACAATCCCAAAATTACGAATTCCTCCCAGTTTCCTATTGATATTCTATTACAAGTCATTGATTGACCGCCATTTTCTGAACTAATATACTTATCATTATTTCCTTTTAACGCGTATTTGTTTCCTCCTCTATCTACTAATGTAAATTGTTCCCAAGAACCTATTTGTGATCTATTACAAGTGATAGGCTTAGTACCATCCTCGCTACTTACATATTTTCCGTTATTCCCTTTAAGTGCTATTTTTCCACCACCTAATGTTATTACTTCAAATTTCTCCCATACTTGTGGACTTGTTCGATTGCAATTCATGGGTCCGCTGCCATTTTCGCTGCTCACATATTTACCATTACTCCCTTTTAGTTCAATTATATTGTTAGAAACCTGCGCCGGATACATCTTATTAATTCCGATAACATCACTATCAGACAAACCATTACGTTGAGCATTGTACGTATTCCCATTAATACGAGTTATGGTTGGCTGACCATTTTTAGAAAAAGCATATGATCCATACATCATAATACTTCCTAGATCTAGATTAGAAGTGTATTCATTACCGTCCTGGCCTTGTTCTATATAAGTTTTAAAGTTAAATTCTCTACCATTTTGAATATTTTCGAATACTACCTTAATATATTGATCTCGATCTTTTCTACTTTGTTCATGCCATAATCCAATAGCATGCCCAATTTCATGAATTGTATTACCAGTCGAACATCCATTTGCCAAGGTGATATCTTGGCGTCCTCCAATACGCCCAACGTATGAAAAACATCCTGATCCATTTTTAAAATACACATAATTGGATTGATTTGTGCGAGATTCGAATCTTAACGCTGTTTTAGATTCCCAATGAGCTATTGCATTTGTTATTCGAGCTTGATTAGGCATTCCACTCTGGATTGCATAATACACAATGTTATTAGGCCATCTCCCACCAGTTCTACCTACTCCTTTGTTTGTATCAGATAATTCTATTTTTATATCACCTTCTAAAATGTAATATTTATTAATGCTCTCAACATCTATCTCTTCTCCATTTAAAGTGATTTGTAACAACTCTCCTGTTTCATTTGGATATGCCTGCTCTAAACTAAAATCATCATATATAATTTGTTGATCATCGGATTGTAGTTCTTTTGATTCGCATGAAATTAACAATATGCTTATTATCAATCCTATCCATAAGGGTTTTAGAATTCTAAAAAAATCCTTCATAATATGAGTTTGTGTGGCTTTAAAAACAATGCTATATTAACTATAACTTTTCTTTTTATTTTATGGAAAATACTAAGTGCCGTAAAACTTTTAAAAAACGATGTATATAAAAAAGTATTCGTTTACACGATGCAAAAGGACTTAATAATTGTATTATACTTTCTCTATTTTTTGTATCTTGTAGTAAACACAGGATATCCAAACTTAAATTCAAACTCATGACTCCATTATTCAAAAAATTACAACTACCTCCATCACTTGATGAGATATTAATACTGAATGAACCAGAAGGATTTTGCAAAGAACTAGATTGCCTAAAGGATGTTATAGTAAAAGAATCTTTAATACAAGTATCTGAAGTTGATTTTGCACTAGTCTTTGTTATGGAACAAAAACAAATCGAAAACCGAATCGAAACTATTTTTCCTAAATTAGTTGGTGATGCTATTCTTTGGTTTGCTTATCCTAAGAAAAGTTCTAAAAAATACAAGTCTGAAATCACAAGAGATAACGGATGGGGAGTTTTAGGTGACTATAACTTAGAACCTGTAAGACAAGTAGCTATTGATGAAGATTGGAGTGCATTACGTTTTAGAAAAGTAAGTTTCATAAAGCATATGAAAAGAAGTAAAGATTTTGCACTTAGCAGTGCTGGTAAGGCAAAAACAACTGGAGTTTAATGAGTTGGCATTTATATATTTTATCCGGTATTTTTATAATTGCCGGTATTTTTCACTTTATTAAACCAAAGGCATTTATGAGAATTATGCCGCTATATATTCCATATCATAAGCAACTAGTATACCTAAGTGGTATTACTGAGATCATTGCTGGTATAGGTCTTTTATTTTCCCAGACACGGTTTTTTTCTATTTGGTCTATTATATGCATGTTAATTCTATTTTTTCCTGTTCATATACATATGCTTATGAATAAAAAAGCAGGTTTAAATTTACCAAAATCAATTCTCATTTTCAGGTTATTACTTCAATTTGGCTTGATTTATTGGGCACAATCATATCTTTAAAAAACAAAATCATTGAATCTATTTAGTTCTCAAAACGAACATATTCAGCTAAAAATGGCAGATGGAGATGTACATTATTATCCATTTCTTTTTAAAAAAACCGAAGCCGATCATTTTTTTGAAATATTAAAAGAGTCCATTCAATGGCAACAAGATAACATAAAGGTATTTGGGAAAACCCATAAGCAACCTCGCCTTACTGCCCTTTATGCAAATAATGAAAATACCTATTCATATTCTAACATCACCATGCAACCTCATCTATTTACAGATCATTTATTAAAGATTAAAAAAAAGGTAGAAGATGTAAGTTCTGAGATTTTCACAACTTGTTTACTAAATCTATATCGTAATGGTCAAGATAGTAATGGTTGGCATTCTGATAATGAAAAAGAACTTGGTCCAGAACCAATAATCGCATCTGTAAGTTTTGGCGAAGAAAGATGGTTTCATTTTAAACATAAAACTAAAGAACTAAAGCAAAAACTATTATTACAACACGGCAGTCTACTTCTAATGCGCGGAAAAACTCAAGAGAATTGGTTACATCAATTACCAAAATCTAAGAAAATTACAAATCCACGAATTAATCTTACCTTCAGGATTATTAATTAGTTTTTAATTATCTAAAGTGAGATTAGAGATATCTATTATATCATTAGATACATATCTCGAGAATAATCCATAGATTTTAAATTGTAATTATCTTTTTTCCATAATATTAAGGTGAGTATAAAAAATCCTAAATGTAATATCGATAGTTCTATTGAATTTGCATCTAATAAAAAGAATGATAAAAATAAAAACAAAATCGATGCACTTATTAGCGTATTTCTAGTAAAATAACCAAGAATCAGAAACATTCCCAAGACAAATTCTTCAAAAGGGACTAATGGGGCTAATGCTTCAACCAAGTCATATTTAAAAATTGTTATTCTTGTAAAATACGTATCAATTTCATTCAGAAATTCTGAATAAACAATCACATTATAAGTACTGTGCACAGTTAAAAAAGCCCCGAACAGTATCCGTACTACTGTATATAAATAAACTCTAAACCTCATTGCTGATTTGTGTGAAAAATTCGCAGGACAAAAATATCTAGTGCCATCAATTACCTACTTGTAGAATTATAGGAACTACCTGTACTTTTAAAACATAAATAGTTAATTATCAGTTAAATAAAGTAAAAATATTCAAAAACACTTGTACAAAACAGTTATTAGGTTTGATTTTATTTTTGTAACTTTAAAACAAAAGAAAAATTGATTATGAATCGTTATACCTTACACGAGACCTTTGTTGTACATCAATATTCATTCGATAAATGGGAAGCGGAACCTCATAATCACAATTATTTTGAGATCATTTTTGTCGAAAAAGGAAGCGGTTATCACACCATTAATGGTATCCGATTTCGATATAAAAAAAATGACATTTTTCTACTTGCTCCAGAAGACACCCATCATTTTGAAATAGAAAAACATTCTGGTTTTACTCACTTTAAATTTACCGAACTTTTATTTTCTAGTAAAGTCAACTTACCCGATAGGAAATATTGGTTACAACGAATTGAACAACTACTACATCATCCTAATATCATTCCAGGAGATGTAATTTCTCATGAAGAAGACAGAAGTATTATCTGGGATATTCATAATGTAGTTATGGAAGAGTTTAAAAATGAAAAGATTTATTATCAAGAGATAATTTCGAATGCAATCAGTACTATACTAAGTATTATTGTACGTAATATTTCTGACAAATACAGTTCTCATGATAGAAATGTTTCAATAAACGATTCGAGAATAGATCAAATACTTGGTCATATTAGACAAAATGTATATGACAATGATCTTACCAAAATTAGTTATATGGCTAATAAGTTTAATATGTCACAAAGCTCAATAAGTACTTATTTTAAAAAGGCAACTGGAGAATCCATACATCAATATGTAACTAAGTACAAAATGAAACTTGTAGAATATAGATTACAAAATACAGAGTTTACTATTGCAGAAATTGCCTATCAATTAGGATATACTGATGAGAGTCATCTTACTAAGACTTTCAAAAAGTATTTCTCTATGTCTCCTAAACAGTACCGAAAAGATCTTACAGTAAGTAAATAAATTATAGTTTTATTTAACCAAAAATATCATTCAATATTTTAGCTAAACGTATTCCTCCCTTTTGTAATTGGGCTCTTACAATTGGAAAATTATTATACATATACTTATAGCCTAACTTTTCTCCAATATTTGCAGAAGCATATACTTTCTTTGCAAGACTCTGTGATTCATATATCCAGTCTAATACTTCGCCTTTTTTTATTGCTTCTACTTCTAATGTGGATAATTCATCTGCATTATCAGCTAATTCGGTATAACTCATGCCATAATAATCTAGCATTTCGCTATCCCAAACTCTATGTAAATTAGACCCGTCTCTAAACCAACGTACCTGGATATCGTTTCCTCCTTTATCCTCTCCTCTTCCCACATGTAATGGTTGATGTAAATCACCAATAAAATGCACTAACATTTTAAGATAAAACTCTTTATCTTCTTCAGAAGAGTCCGCACTTTTCAAAACTTCTACACATTTTTGAATTCCTTGAACCAAATCTCCATGTTTACTCGGAGTTTCTTCTCCATATTTTTTGTCAAAAGAAAAATTCACATAATGCCAGGGGCTATAGCCTCTATAGCGATCATCGCTTTTTATTTCATCAGCATAAATTGATACAAACGCTAATCCTTTGCCCTTTAAAATGTTAGAAATATTTCTTTTTGCCTTTTCTGTAAGATAGCTATTTGCTATCTCTCCTGTAACTCTATGACCGGTTTTACCCCAATCATCATTAAATGAGAATGCGCTAAAGGAAATAGTAAACAATAATAAAAAGGTAATGTATCGGGTAATCATTGGTATATATTTTGAAGCAAAGATAAAAAAGGGTATGTTAGTGAATCGTTAAATATTATTTTTAACAAAGATATTTTACCAAAAGAATTTTAGATCAAAAATATGGTAGCATATTTATCGTTTCATAAAGACATATCCTATAAACCCCAATATATATGAAAATAAGATTTTCATTATTTCTGATTGCTTTTACAACATTTTGTTTCGCTCAAGAGAAAGAAGAAAAGGAATATAATTCTGCGACCGTTAGAGTTAATCGTCTTATCGAAGGTACATTAACAACTCCATACTCCGACGATAGCGTTCCTCTTGTTATTTTTATTATGGATGCTGGAGCTATCAACAGAGAAGGAAATGACAGAATGTCTAAAAATGATGCTTTTAAATTATTGTCCATAGCATTAGCAAAGAAAGGTGTAGCATCTTATCGTTATGACAAAAGATTGTTTAAAATTGATGCTTATGGAATTAGAGAGCATGAAATTTTATTAGAACATTTTATTCAAGATGCACAAGCAATAGTTAAATATTTCAAGGAAAACGGCAATTACACGAAGGTAGTTTTGGCTGGTCACGGACAAGGTTCTTTAATCGGGATTGTAGCTGCCAAGGAACATGTTGATGGTTTTATATCAATTGCAGGAAATGCACAATCGGTAGATCAAATTGTAATACAACAATTAGAAAAACAGGCACCAGGTTTGGATAAAAGTGCCGCAGTAGCTTTTACTGAGTTAAAAGAAAAAGGAAGAGCTACAGATTACGATCCAGCTTTAGAATCTATATTTGGTTATCAATTACAGCCTTTTATGAAATCTTGGATTAAGTATACTCCTTCAGAAGAGATACAGAACTTAGAAATACCAATTCTAATATTACAAGGTGATAAAGATTTACAAGTAGAAGTCTCTGAAGCAGAAAAATTAAAAGAGGCCGCTCCTAATGCCGAGTATGTAATTATAGAAAATATGAATCACATACTTAGAGAAATAAAAGGTAGTAGACTAGAAAACCATAAATCTTATAACGAATACTGGCTTAAAATTATGCCAGAAGTTATCTCTAGTATTGCTAACTTCGTAAAAGACTAACCAATTAGAAGAATCACTAACCCTAAGCTAATTTAATTGAATTCACATCGTATTGTATTTTCTGATATTGACGGAACACTTCTTAACGCAGAAAGAGAACTTTCTGAATTTACTATTTCAGAAATAAAACGAATAAAAGATACTATTCCTGTTATATTAATTTCTTCTCGTATGCCAAGTGCTATGATACATTTACAAGAAGAATTAGATATCACTCACCTACCACTAATTTGTTATAATGGAGGTTTAGTTCTAGTAGATAAAAAACCTATTCATTCTACCTTTATACATCCAGATATAATACAGGAACTCGACAACTTTAATAATAAGAGCTCATTTCATATAAGCTTGTATCATAATGATGATTGGTTTGTTCCCGAAATGGATTTTTGGGCAAATAGAGAATCACAAAACACTAAAGTAACTCCAGTTGTCAAGTCAACAAAAAAAGTTATAGAAGAATGGAAAGCGGAAAAAAAAGGAGCTCATAAGATTATGTGTATGGGGGACGAAAAATATATTGAAGAAGCTTTTATTTTTTTAAAAACACATTTTAGCGAAACATTACACTTATATAGATCAAAGCCTACATATATTGAAATTGCTCATAAAAGTATTTCAAAATTAACTGCGATTGAATTACTGCTTAATGAGCATTATAACATTTCTCTTTCTGAAGCAGTAGCTTTTGGCGATAATTATAACGATATTGCTATGATAAAAGCTGTTGGTACCGGAGTAGCTGTTGCCAATGCGAAACCTGAAACATTAAAAATTGCTGATGTAATAACACTACCCGGAAAAGAAGATGGTGTTGCTACATATATAAAAAACAATATCTAATACTTGTGCTAAAAAAAATTACTCTGATTAGAATTCTAATATTTTACATTTTTACTATCTACTCTTTTACAGGTTGCAAACCAACAAAATCTGCAATAAAAGTAGATACTACACCAATTATTGCATCCTTAGATTTGGTAAATATTATAGATGATAAAGTGAAGGTAGAATTAAAAATCAATAGCATAAACTCAGACACAATCAGTTATTACCTGCCTAAAATTGTTCCGGGAACATACCAAAACAATAATTACGGAAAATACATCGAAGATTTTAAAGCTTTCGATAATGAAGGCAACGAATTGTATGTAAAAAAACAAGGAGATAATCGCTGGAAAATAAACAGTGCAAAACAATTAAGTTCCATAACTTATTTAGTAAACGATACTTTTGATACAGAAAACAATCATCAAATATTCTCTCCTACAGGAACAAATATTCTACAAAGCAAAAACTTTGTTCTTAATTTATATGCTTTTGTGGGGTATTTTGATAACAAAAAAGAAAATAAGTACAACCTTTTTATTAAACATCCCATAGATATGGAAGCTTCAACTTCTTTATCTGAATATTTACCAAAAGAGCCACAAGAAGGAGCTTTATATGATACAGATGTTTTTATTTTTAAGAGATATGCTGATTTAGCTGATTCTCCAATAATGTATTCCATTCCGGATAAAATAACTTTTAACATCAATGAAATTGAGGTTTTATTAAGTGTTTATTCTCCTACTAAACTACATCGTGCCGCGCAATTAATACCGCAAATTGAACGAATGATAAGAGCACAAAAGAATTTTTTAGGATATATTAATACCACAAAAAAATATAGTATTCTACTGTATCTCTCTTCTTCTAAAAGCGATGATGCAAAAGGTTTTGGAGCTCTGGAACACAATACCTCCACCGTTGTTGTACTGCCTGAATCAATACCGTTAAAAAAACTAAATGAATCATTAATAGATGTTGTTTCTCACGAGTTCTTTCATATTGTAACCCCATTAAGTATACACTCTGAAGAGATTCATGATTTTGATTATAATAACCCAAAAATGTCAAAGCATTTATGGCTATATGAAGGTACTACTGAATATTTCTCTTTATTATTTCAGATTAATCAAGCACTTATCGAAAAAGAAGATTTCTTTGAAAGAATTTTAGAAAAAATAAATAATTCTAAAAATTTTGATCAAAGCTTTTCTTTTGCAGAAATGAGTAAAAACATATTGCAAGATCCATATTTAGAAAATTATCGTAATGTCTATGAAAAGGGTGCTCTAATTTCCATGTGTATCGATATTATAATGCGAGAAAAAAGTAGTGGAGTTTATGGTATTGTTGATCTTATAAAAGGATTATCAGGAAGATTTGGAAGTGAAACTCCTTTTAAAGATGAAGAGTTGATTGATGTAATAAAAGAAGTTTCTTATCCAGAAGTAGCAGATTTTCTAAAATCTCATGTTATGAATAGTACGCCAATTGATTATGGATATTATTTAGAAAAAGCTGGTTTGATTTACAATACTATAGAAATTCCTTCCGAATATTTTATTCATGAACAAGAACCTTTTATTAAAGGTTCTGAAACTACTAAAAAGGTAGTTTTTACTGCTGGTGCAGAACGTAATAACTTTCTAAAAAAAGTAGGAATAAAAAGAGGAGATATTCTATTAGGCATCGATAATAAAACATATACCATAAAAAACATTTATGACCTTTTTAGTGATTCTAATAAATGGAATATCGGTGATGATGTTGTTTTTACGATCGAACGAAATCAAAATATTTTAAAACTTACTTCTAAAGTAATTACTCCTGCTGTAGAAAAAATAATTCTTAAACAGAATCCTGACGCTACTGAAGCACAAATAGCTATTCTAAAGAGCTGGATTAATGATTAACTCAACTTAGGAAGTTAATTTAATTTTAATCCAAAAATTGTATTTTGCAACGCATCTCACAATATAATGAACTCACACTATGGAAAATGTTCCTTTTTTTACCAATGACGCCATTGTTTTTGGAATTCTAATGCTATGCTTAGGTCTTGTTTTTTACACTTCATCGATTAAAACAAGTTTTTGGGAAGGGTTTTATAAATTTGTCCCAGCATTATTACTGTGCTATTTACTCCCTGCTATATTTAACTCCTTAGGAATTATATCTCCTGAATGGAAAGAACTAGATACTAATGGAGAGATTATCAAAAAATCTTCTAATGTATATTACATAGCAAGTAGATACTTATTACCTGCTTCCTTAGTATTGATGACACTTAGTATAGATTTAAAAGCAATCTTTAATTTAGGGCCAAAAGCATTAATTATGTTCGCTACAGGAACTATCGGTATCATAATTGGGGGGCCTATCGCTATTTTATTAATCTCTTTAATTTCTCCAGAAACTGTTGGAGGTGCTGATTTTGATGCGGTCTGGAGAGGTTTATCTACACTTGCTGGTAGCTGGATTGGTGGAGGAGCTAATCAAGCTGCTATGTTAGAAATTTACGAATATAATCCTGATAAATACGGAGGTATGGTACTCGTAGATATTGTAGTGGCAAACCTTTGGATGGCTATTTTACTAATTGGTATTGGAAAAAGTAAAAAAATTGACAAATGGCTAAAAGCGGATAGTAGTGCCATTGAATCACTAAAAGAAAAGGTGTCCTCTTATGCAGAAAGCGTAAATAGAAATCCTACTTTAACGGATTATATAATTATGTTATCTATCGCTTTTACGACCGTGGGCTTAGCACATTGGGGAGCAAATGGAATGTCTGGATTTTTATCCAATAACTTCGAAGTATTTAATGATAAAAGTTCTGCCTTATCATCCTTTACTTCTCAATTCTTTTGGATGATCACTATAGCAACCGCTATTGGAATTCTACTGTCCTACACCAAAGCGAAAAAATATGAAGGAGCAGGAGCTAGTAAAATCGGTAGCATTTTTATTTATATTCTAGTTGCAACAATTGGGATGAAAATGGATTTAAAAATGATATTAGAAAATCCTGGATTAATTGGAATTGGGTTGGTTTGGATGACCATACATGCACTTCTTTTAATTGGAGTTGCTAAATTGATAAAGGCACCCTACTTTTTCCTAGCTGTGGGTAGTCAGGCTAATGTAGGAGGAGCAGCATCAGCTCCAGTAGTAGCAGCAGCATTTCATCCATCCCTAGCAACAGTTGGCGTACTCTTAGCAGTGTTTGGTTATGTGGTAGGAACCTATGGTGCAATTCTATGTACAATATTAATGCAAATTGCTTCTGGAAGTTAGTTTTTCAATCTAATTTATAGCATCTTTGTATTCGATTTTTTCAAAATTAAAAACCCATCAATGCGACAATTTTTTACCATATTATTGTTATCTACTCTCATCCTAAGTTGTAGTTCTCCTAAAAAAGAAGGAAATGTTTCTATAAACGGAACAGTAAAAGGACTTAAAAAAGGAACATTATATCTTCAAAAAATTAAAGATACTATCTTAATAAACTTAGATTCTTTAGTTATCGATGGAGATCCTCAGTTTACATTTCAAACTACTGTTCAAGAACCTGAAATTCATTATTTATTTTTAGATAAACATGATGGAACTCAATTTAATGATCGTATTGATTTTTTTGCAGAGCCAGGAGTAATTACGATCAACACTTCTTTGAATGGTTTTGAAAAGGAGGCAATTATTGCCGGAGGCAAAAATCAAACTAAATTGATTGAGTACAACAAAATGAATAAAAGATTCAAAGAAAGAAATCTAAGAATTATAAAAGAAGATTATGAGGCGAAGAAACAGAATGATGATGAAAAATTAGCTGAAAACGATATCGCTTACAAAAATCTACTTCGACAAAAATATTTGTACACTATCAATTTTGCCATCACCAATAGAAAACTAGAAGTAGCTCCATACATAACTCTTCACGAAGTTTTTGATGCCAATATTAAATATCTAGATACTGTAGCAAAATCATTATCTCCAAAAGTTAAAAAATCAATATATGGCAAACAACTAACTGATTACTTAAAAGAGAGAAAAACAAAAGAAGCTGAAAGAGTAGAAAAAGATCAGTAAATATATTTTTCTAAAAACAATGACATCGTAATTTAACCATAAAATATTGATAGAAATACCGCAGGCTACTTAAAACAATTTTCATTAACTTAATTGACTCACAATTAACTCTTTAAACTACAATTATGTTAAAAAAAATTTTAAACTTACAAGGGGCTCAACAATTAAATAGAAAAGAACAAAAAGGTATTTCTGGAGGAGGACGTCCTGGTGCTGGAGGCGGTGGATGCTGTAATCCTTCATTGTCTTGTTGTACAACTACTGACTTAGTTAATAATCCAGCATGCGGAGCGACTTACATTCCTGGATGTTACTTTCATCCCGCTAATCCAAATACACCAAGTTATCCTTACTATAACTGCTGTATCTAAAAAGTTATCTTACATTTTTTTTGGTAAAAACGTTATTAAAAAATAGTAAGTGATATCACTTAAGACATTAATAGCCCTAAACTTCTAAAGAAGATTAGGGTTGTTTATTTAATAGAATGTATTAAGAAGGATATTTAACTCGAAATAATTTTCTATTCTTATTAGAAATATATCCAATAAAAAAAATCCCAACTCCTTTAGGAATTGGGACTTACACTATTAAGAGCCGATGGAGGGACTCGAACCCACGACCTGCTGATTACAAATCAGCTGCTCTAGCCAGCTGAGCTACATCGGCAAAGCGGTTGCAAATATAATTTCTGAAATCATATTTGCAAATACTTTTTTAAAAAAATTATAATGAATTTACTTTTTCAGCTAAAGACTTCGCTGTTTTTTCTAAATCTTCTTTGATAGATTTAAAGTGTTTTGCCGCATTTTCTACATTACGATCACTAACTCTTGCCATAAAAGCATCAAAAGAGTTGATTGCCTCATCTATAATAACTTCTCCTGCCTTTTTATCTTTATCTGGATTATTCTCTTCCCAGATGTATACTTCTTCTATGATATCCCCTAATACGTAGTTAATATCTTTCTTAAGATTTCTTTTATTTGCCATTTTCTAAAATATTTTATGCAAAATTAGTCTTTTAAACCATTTATCAAACGGTTTTACTTTTAAATATAGACTTGTAGTAGTTTTGCCCCTTCAGAAATCAAGTTAATTTCTTTTATCGAAGCGGGAACTAAAATTGTCTCTCCAACAGCAATAGTAACTTTTTGAGACCCATTTATCAACTGAGCTTTACCTTTTACACACATATATATTACAAAAGAATCTAATTTAGTATGTGACATAGAAATTTCTTTATCCACTTCTACAAGATTCGTAATAAAGTGTGGACATTGAACTAAATCAGTTATTTGATTATTTTTTGAAGTATACTCTACTTTATAATCAGAATTATTATTAAAATCAATTGCCTCTAAAGCATCTTGTTGATGTAATTCTCTGTAGTTACCATCAGAATCTTTACGATCCCAATCATAAACTCGATAAGTAATATCAGATGTTTGCTGTATTTCTGCTAACAGCACTCCTTTTCCTATTGCGTGTATCAACCCTGAATACACAAAAAATGTATCTCCTTCGGTAACCGACTCATAATGCAAAATATCTTTGATGGTCTTATCGGCAACATGTTTTTGATATAATTCAGAATTTACTTTTTGATTAAAGCCAATTATAATATTAGCTCCTTCATCTGCTTGAGTAATATACCACATCTCCGTTTTACCTAATGAATTATGCTTCGCTTTAGCGATTTCGTCACCGGGATGCAACTGCACAGAAAGATCCTGTTTAGCATCTATAAATTTTATTAGCAAAGGAAATTTTGCTCCAAATCTATCAAAGTTCTTTTGTCCTATCAATTCTTCTTGATAATTAACCAAAAGTTCTTTTAGTGTTTTTCCTTCAAATTCACCATTAATAACAACCGAACAATCTCCTTCTACATCACTTATCTCCCAACTTTCTCCAACAAAAGAACCCTCAGGTTTCTTTCCTAAAAGATTATTTAATTTGGTGCCTCCCCATATTTTTTCCTTTAAAATGGGCTGAAACTTAAGCATGTAAAGTGAATCGTTACTCATTCATTATTTTTTTGACAGTTCTAATGGCTTGTTTTAAATGTTTCGAAGCGTTAATGCTATTAAATTTTAACCTAATTACGCCTTCTTTATCTATAACATATGTTTCTCTTCCCGGTAATACTCCAAACAAACCTGACTTAACACCAAAAAGCTTTCTTAAACTACCGTCGGCATCTGATAAAAAAATAAAAGGTAAATTATATTTATTTTTAAATCTTTCGTGAGATTTTACATTATCGGCACTTATTCCTATTACTTCTACCCCTTCTTTTTTAAAATCTTCGTAACTATCTCTAAAATCACAAGCTTCTTTTATGCAACCAGGAGTAAAATTTTTAGGATAAAAATAAATTACCAATGGGGTTTGACCAATATAATCTACGCTATGAAAATCACCCCCATCATCTTTGATTGCAGTAAATTGGGGAATTTTGCTTCCTAATTCTAAGGCCATAAATAATTTTATTTACCGTCGTATATTACATAATTCCGTGGAGTTTCGAATAATGTAACTTCGATATCATACCTTAAATCTAGCTTTTTACGAAGTCTATTCCAAATTACAAAGGCGATATTTTCCGCAGTTGGATTTAATTTTTTAAATTCTTCTACCTCTTCATTAAGGTTTTTATGATCCATATAATCTTCGACTTCAGACTTAATATAATCTTTTAAAATCTTTAAATCTATTAAGAAACCTGTTTCTGGATCCACATCTCCTATGACGGCTACTACTAATTCATAGTTATGCCCGTGATATCTAGGATTACTGCATTTTCCGAAAATTTGAGTATTCTTTTCATCTGTCCAATCTTTTCTATACAATCTATGTGCAGCATTAAAATGCGCTTTTCTACAAGCTTTTATTCTCATATTACTATATGTTCATAAAATTTATCAAAAATGATCTTAAACCAAGCCGTATAATCATTAGGATTCTCAATAATATCCTTCTTTACATCTTCTATAGGCATCCATTTCCAATCCGACACTTCATCTGGATTGATAATAGGATCCTCTTCATACTGACCAACTAACACATGATCCAACTCATGTTCTGTAAGTCCATTATCAAAAGGTGCTTTATATATAAATGATATTGTTTCTTTAAGAGGCGTAGTAAATCCCATTTCTTCCTCTAATCTTCTTGTTCCAGCCTGAATATTACTTTCTCCTTCTCGTTGATGACTACAACAAGTGTTCGTCCATAAACTTGGTGAATGGTACTTGTGATGAGCTCTTTGTTGCAACATTAATTCTTTTTTGTTATTAAGAATAAATACTGAAAATGCTCTATGTAATATAGCTTTCTCGTGTGCTTCAAGCTTAGGCATTAAACCAATTTGCTCATCATTTTCGTTAACTAAAATGACTTTTTCTTCTTTCATTGCTTTGTATTGGCTCAAAGCTACGAAATCGTAATAGCAATTCATAATCTATGCATTTTTTGACATAAAATAAAGAATTGTTTACCCATATAATAAAAAAACACCTTAACTATATAAGGTGTTTTTTTTAAAATTAATACGGTTTTTTCTATTAAACCATAGTAAGCATATCTATTACTTAACGATTATAAATTCGCTTCGTCTATTTAACTGATATTCTGATTTTTTACAGTTAGAATCATTTCCACAATCGTTAACTGGTTGTGTTTCTCCATATCCTTTACTAGTCAATCTGTCTGCCGCGATTCCCTTAGCTACCATATATTTTACGGTAGATTTAGCTCTTTCGTCAGATAACCAAAGGTTATAATCATCATTTCCATGACTATCGGTATGAGACCTTACATCAATTTTCATATTTGGATATTGATTCATTACTTCGATAACTTTCGCTAATTCTATAGCAGCATCAGGACGAATATAATGTTGATCAAAATCAAAGTAAATAGGATTTAACGATAACACTTTAGCAAGATCATCCCCTACATCAGCAGTTTTGATCTTTTTCTCTAACAATAATGGTACATCTAAAGTTTCTGTCTTTCCTGGAGTACTCACTAACTTTTCTAATGTCAAATACTCTTCTTTTTCTGCACGTACGAAGTACTTAGAACTACATTTAACTACATGGCTATAAGATGCATCATCTCCGACAATAAAGCTTTCTAATAAATTATTACTACTATCATAGATTGAAACTTTCGCTCCAGAAAGTAATTCTTGAGTATCCTTATCCTTAACAACACCCGTAATAGTGATCTCACAGAAACTTTTAAGATCTTCTAACTGCAGAAAGCTATAAATATCATCTTTCCCTCTTCCGCCTTCTCTATTTGAAGAAAAATATCCTCTTTTAGACTCATCATCTACAATAAAAGCAAAATCGTCATCAGGGCTATTCACAGGTTTACCTATGTTAACAACTAACTTTTCTTCATCTGTTTGAGGGTTTAATCGAGTTACATAAACATCTAAACCACCAAGTCCAATATGACCATCTGAAGCAAAGTATAAATCATTATTAATACTAACGAAAGGAAAAGTTTCTTTTCCTTCTGTATTAATTCTGTTTCCTAAGTTTTTAGGTTCTCCGAAACTCCCATCAGAATTAATTGCTATTTCATAAATATCTGACTGACCTTCTCCTCCAGGCATATCCGAAGAGAAATACAGTGTTTTCTCATCTAGACTTAACGTTGGATGTGCAGTGGAGTATTGATCACTATTAAACGGTAAATTTTGTGGAGTCGTCCAACTACCTTGAGTATTTTTATAAGATCGATAAATTTTTAATCGATTAGTTCCTTTCTTATCGCTACCGTATTTTCTACCGTCATAGTTATTTCTTGTAAAATAAACTGTATTACCATCTTTAGAAAAAATAGGTGTAGACTCGTGAAACTTACTATTTATCTTGCTGTCAAATTTTTCAATTTCAGAAAGTTCCCCATTAGTAGGATTATATTCTGCTCTATACAGGTCTAAAAATGGTTCTTCATTCCATTGGTGAAGCGTTTTCTTAAATAGAAGAGTATCTCTCGAGGAACTAAAAACTATAAATCTTCCGAAAAAAGCCGAACCAAAATCAGTATATGAAGAATTAATAGAAGAATTCTCTATCTCAAATCTTCCTGATTGGAAATCTATTCTTTTAAGGTAGTTAGGTTCTTCTTCAAACAATTGCGCTCTTTGGTCATCGGAACTAGCTTCTACAAACTTATTCATAAACACATCAGCATCATCATACCTTCCTACAGATTTTAAGGTTTGAGCGTATCTGAAATAATATTCAGGTTCTACTTCATTTGGATAGGAATTTACCAATTCTTCGTACCACTTAGAAGCTTCTTCGAATTGACTATTAAAATAGTAGCTATTTCCTAGATTCTTATAAAGATCTGCACTTTTATACCCTTTCTTAACTACTTTAAGATATGTCTCTTGAGCATTAATATATTCATATTTATCATATTGACTTTGAGCAGTCTTCAATTTTCTTTCTTGAGAAAATGTAGCACCTACAAAGAAAAACACAACAAAAACAAATACTAATTTGTGTAATAATCCCTTCATTTTATTTTGGCTATATATTGTATATTATAAAAATAACTAATCTAAACTCTATAATTAATCAGAAAAACGATGTATTCTAATTAAAAGAAACGAGGAGTTAGCATTCTGTTATACTTTCTGAATAATTCAAAACGTAACATAACTTCATAACTTCCATCATTAAACTGTGTTCTACCCAATTCTGTAGATTCCTTATCATATGCAAATCCGATCATTAAAGAATCTGATACCTGGAACCCAGCCATCGCACTAAATGCTGCACTCCATCTATATCCTACTCCAAGAGTAAGTTTATCATACAACAAGAAGTTAGCTGATAAATCTACTTGCAGCGGAGCTCCAAAAACTAACTTACTTAAAATCGCTGGTTTAAACTTTACGGTATCACTTAGATCAAAAACATGACCTGCTATTAAATAATAATTAATTCGTTCTTCTGCTATAAATGAGGAATTCCCATTACTATCTATCGCTGCACTTTCATCAAAATGATCTGTTTCTAATAAATTAGGAGCACTTAATCCTAAATAGAACTTATCAGTATGATAATAAATACCTGCACCTACATTAGGGCTAAATTTGTTATCTATATTTCCATTATTAAAAAGAGGATCTCCAGTATCAAACTGTGACAAACGATCAAAATCTACATTTAATAAATGTCCACCTGCTTTTATTCCAAAACTTAATTTTCCAGTATCCGAAGTAGGAATCGTATAAGAAAAATCAATATCAAAATATGTTTCATCAGTTGGTCCAATCTCGTCATTTACAATTGACAAACCTAACCCAACTCGATTATTATCTCCTATAGGTGTATTTAGAGTTAATGTTTGAGTACGTGGAGCTCCATCAAGTCCTACCCATTGACTACGATGTAAACCCATTATACTCATAACTCCTCGACTACCCGCATAAGCAGGATTTACACTAATAGTATTATACATATACTGAGTATACTGAGCGTCTTGTTGGGCAACAGCATAATTGGAAATTAAGCTACACACAATCAGCATAAATATTGTTAATAGTCTATTCATAAGTATTATAATTTGATTTAGGGAATAACAAATATATACTATTCCAAATATAAATTTATCTGTTAATATATAAGTAACCTGCTTTATATGTATTTACTCCTCTCGCATTTATGTATTCTAAGACATAGTAATAGGTACCTACAGGTAATTTATTATTCTGCGAAATAGTAACTCTACCATTACTTATTCCTGTAAATAATTCTACACCTGGTTGTTCATAACCATCTTCTTCAAATACCTGAACTCCCCATCTGTTATAGATTCTTAATGTATTATCTGGGAAGTTTCTTAAACCTACAATCCTGAAATCATCATTGATTCCATCTCCATTAGGAGTTATACCTGTATAGATTATGATTGGATCATCAGGATCTGTAAATACTCCTTCGATAATTGTTACCGTTTCATCTTCTGCATCTCCGTCATTATCAAGATCTACATCTGTTGTATCTGTAGGATCATCAGAAAGATCAATAACATCATCTCCATTTGGATCCTGACCAGTCACTGTAGCTTGGTTTATAACTTCTCCTAAAAGAACATCCTCTGCCGTTAATACATAAGTAGCAGTAAATGTGGTCATATCTATCTCGCCAACTGCTAAATCTATTGGACCTCCAGTAACAACAATACCCTCCAATGGATCAGTAAGAACAATATTAGTAACATCAACATTACCTGTGTTCTCTACCGTAAAGGTGTACTGAATCTCATCGCCTACATTTGGAAGATCATCACCATTAACATCAACATAAAAACCTGTCTTAGTTAAAGCTAAATTAGGTAGCTGTTCTATATCCGTAATCGTCTCATCATTGGTAGGATCACCATCTCCATTATCATCAACAGTCTCATCTCCATTATCAGATATATCAATAACATCATTGTCATCAGGATCATCTCCAATTACAGTTGCACTATTGATCACTTCACCATTATTAATATCGGTCTGTGTAATCACATACTCTACTGTAGCAATACCTTCTTCACCTGGAGCTAATATTGATGGACTAACAGCAAGATTTGTACTTCCTGTAAGAATATCATCTATAAAGATATTATCAATAGTTACATCTCCTGTATTAGTAACTGTAAAAGTGTATGTAATAACATCTCCTACATTAGAACCGCTAGCTACACCTGTTTTAACTAATGTTAATTCTGGATCTTGACTTAAATCAGTCACCGTGGTATCATTAGTAGGATCTGAATCTGTACTACCATCTCCATCTGGTGTCTCAACAGTCTCATCACCAGCATCAGATACATCACTAACATCATCTGGACCTCCTAATGGACTATCTCCTGTTGCTGTAGCACTGTTCTCTATATAACCTGCATCAATATCAGCCTGAGTAATTGTTTGATTCGCCGTTACTGTTACACTAACTCCTGGTGCTAAACTAACTATTGGACTACCTACAATACTTCCTGCATCTGCATTATCATCAGTGATCTCAATATTTGTCAAAGTAACATTACCTGTATTGGTAACCACAATATCATATTCGATTACATCATTCAATACAGATCCAGCAACTCTAACTGTCTTGATAACACTTAGACTTGGTGATGGTGTAAAGGTAGTCACCGTTGTATCATTAGTAGGATCTGAATCTGTACTACCATCTCCATCTGGTGTCTCAACAGTCTCATCACCGGCATCAGATACATCACTAACATCATCTGGACCTCCTAATGGACTATCTCCTGTTGCTGTAGCACTGTTCTCTATATAACCTGCATCAATATCAGCCTGAGTAATTGTTTGATTCGCCGTTACTGTTACACTAACTCCTGGTGCTAGACTAACTATTGGGCTACCTACAATACTTCCTGCATCTGCATTATCATCAGTGATCTCAATATCTGTCAAAGTAACATTACCTGTATTGGTAACCACAATATCATATTCGATTACATCATTTAATACAGATCCTGCAACTCTAACTGTCTTGATAACACTTAGATTTGGTGATGGTGTAAAGGTAGTCACCGTTGTATCATTAGTAGGATCTGAATCTGTACTACCATCTCCATCTGGTGTCTCAACAGTCTCATCACCAGCATCGGATACATCACTAACATCATCTGGACCTCCTAATGGACTATCTCCTGTTGCTGTAGCACTGTTCTCTATATAACCTGCATCAATATCAGCCTGAGTAATTGTTTGATTCGCCGTTACTGTTACACTAACTCCTGGTGCTAAACTAACTATTGGACTACCTACAATACTTCCTGCATCTGCATTATCATCAGTGATCTCAATATTTGTCAAAGTAACATTACCTGTATTGGTAACCACAATATCATATTCGATTACATCATTCAATACAGATCCAGCAACTCTAACTGTCTTGATAACACTTAGACTTGGTGATGGTGTAAAGGTAGTCACCGTTGTATCATTAGTAGGATCTGAATCTGTACTACCATCTCCATCTGGTGTCTCAACAGTCTCATCACCGGCATCAGATACATCACTAACATCATCTGGACCTCCTAATGGACTATCTCCTGTTGCTGTAGCACTGTTCTCTATATAACCTGCATCAATATCAGCCTGAGTAATTGTTTGATTCGCCGTTACTGTTACACTAACTCCTGGTGCTAGACTAACTATTGGGCTACCTACAATACTTCCTGCATCTGCATTATCATCAGTGATCTCAATATCTGTCAAAGTAACATTACCTGTATTGGTAACCACAATATCATATTCGATTACATCATTTAATACAGATCCTGCAACTCTAACTGTCTTGATAACACTTAGATTTGGTGATGGTGTAAAGGTAGTCACCGTTGTATCATTAGTAGGATCTGAATCTGTACTACCATCTCCATCTGGTGTCTCAACAGTCTCATCACCAGCATCGGATACATCACTAACATCATCTGGACCTCCTAATGGACTATCTCCTGTTGCTGTAGCACTGTTCTCTATATAACCTGCATCAATATCAGCCTGAGTAATTGTTTGATTCGCCGTTACTGTTACACTAACTCCTGGTGCTAAACTAACTATTGGGCTACCTACAATACTTCCTGCATCTGCATTATCATCAGTGATCTCAATATTTGTAAGCGTCACATTACCTGTATTGGTAACCACAATATCGTACTCAATTACATCATTTAATACAGATCCTGTAACTCTAACTGTCTTGATAACACTTAGATTTGGAACGTCAGGCGTAGCACTCGTCTCATCATCCTCAACAGGTGCATCTGTATCTGGAGTAGCATCTGGACTACTGTCTAGATCAAAATTATCACTCGCCGTAATCTCTGCAAAGTTTGTATAGTTTCCAGTAGCTGTAACTACTGCAGTATAGGTCAATACTAAACTCATTCCTGAGTTAATCGATAACCCACTCCAACTAATCAATCCACCACTCTCACTTCCACTATCACTAATACTACTAATAGTCGTATATCCATCTGGAACCGTATCTCCTACGCCAACACCCGTAGCATTGTTAGGACCTGCATTGGTTACTGTAACACTAAAAGTAACTGTATCTCCAACACTAATCACTGTATCAGTATCTGCATCGGTAGTTAATACTACACTCTTAGCAATACTTAAATCACTTACTGGAGCAACTCCTGGGTCTGCATCATCTTGGTCATCCTCCGCCAATACATCATTGTTCGGTGTACTGTCTGGATCAAAATTATCACTAGCCGTTACTTCAGCTACATTCACATAAGTACCCGTAGCATTTACCGTAGCTATTATCGTTAAGGTAGCATTACCACTCGTATTTATAGTACCAACATCCCAAACTCCGGTACCTACTGTATAGGTACCTTGACTTACCGTTGGGGTACCTACAATCGTATAACCAGTTGGAACCTGATCGGTTACTTCAACTCCAGTTGCATTTGCAGAACCGCCATTGCTTACGGTTACTGTAAAGGTAACGGTATCTCCTGCAGTAGCAGTCGTACTACCATCTGCATCCGTTGTTAACACAACACCTTTGGTAAGCGATACATCACTTACTGGAGCAACTCCTGGGTCTGCATCATCTTGGTCATCCTCCGCCAATACATCATTATTCGGTGTACTGTCTGGATCAAAATTATCACTAGCCGTTACTTCAGCTACATTCACATAAGTACCCGTAGCATTTACCGTAGCTATTATCGTTAAGGTAGCATTACCACTCGTATTTATCGTGCCAACATCCCAAACTCCGGTACCTACTGTATAAGTACCTTGACTTACCGTTGGGGTACCTACAATCGTATAACCAGTTGGAACCTGATCGGTTACTTCAACTCCAGTTGCATTTGCAGAACCGCCATTGCTTACGGTTACTGTAAAGGTAACGGTATCTCCTGCAGTAGCAGTCGTACTACCATCTACATCCGTTGTTAACACAACACCTTTGGTAAGCGATACATCACTTACTGGAGCAACTCCTGGGTCTGCATCATCTTGGTCATCCTCCGCCAATACATCATTATTCGGTGTACTGTCTGGATCAAAATTATCACTAGCCGTTACTTCAGCTACATTCACATAAGTACCCGTAGCATTTACCGTAGCTATTATCGTTAAGGTAGCATTACCACTCGTATTTATAGTACCAACATCCCAAACTCCGGTACCTACTGTATAGGTACCTTGACTTACCGTTGGGGTACCTACAATCGTATAACCAGTTGGAACCTGATCGGTTACTTCAACTCCAGTTGCATTTGCAGAACCGCCATTGCTTACGGTTACTGTAAAGGTAACGGTATCTCCTGCAGTAGCAGTCGTACTACCATCTGCATCCGTTGTTAAAACAACACCTTTGGTAAGCGATACATCACTTACTGGAGCAACTCCTGGGTCTGCATCATCTTGGTCATCCTCCGCCAATACATCATTATTCGGTGTACTGTCTGGATCAAAATTATCACTAGCCGTTACTTCAGCTACATTCACATAAGTACCCGTAGCATTTACCGTAGCTATTATCGTTAAGGTAGCATTACCACTCGTATTTATCGTGCCAACATCCCAAACTCCGGTACCTACTGTATAGGTACCTTGACTTACCGTTGGGGTACCTACAATCGTATAACCAGTTGGAACCTGATCGGTTACTTCAACTCCAGTTGCATTTGCAGAACCGCCATTGCTTACGGTTACTGTAAAGGTAACGGTATCTCCTGCAGTAGCAGTCGTACTACCATCTGCATCCGTTGTTAAAACAACACCTTTGGTAAGCGATACATCACTTACTGGAGCAACTCCTGGGTCTGCATCATCTTGGTCATCCTCCGCCAATACATCATTATTCGGTGTACTGTCTGGATCAAAATTATCACTAGCCGTTACTTCAGCTACATTCACATAAGTACCCGTAGCATTTACCGTAGCTATTATCGTTAAGGTAGCATTACCACTCGTATTTATCGTGCCAACATCCCAAACTCCGGTACCTACTGTATAGGTACCTTGACTTACCGTTGGGGTACCTACAATCGTATAACCAGTTGGAACCTGATCGGTTACTTCAACTCCAGTTGCATTTGCAGAACCGCCATTGCTTACGGTTACTGTAAAGGTAACGGTATCTCCTGCAGTAGCAGTCGTACTACCATCTGCATCCGTTGTTAACACAACACCTTTGGTAAGCGATACATCACTTACTGGAGCAACTCCTGGGTCTGCATCATCTTGGTCATCCTCCGCCAATACATCATTATTCGGTGTACTGTCTGGATCAAAATTATCACTAGCCGTTACTTCAGCTACATTCACATAAGTACCCGTAGCATTTACCGTAGCTATTATCGTTAAGGTAGCATTACCACTCGTATTTATAGTACCAACATCCCAAACTCCGGTACCTACTGTATAGGTACCTTGACTTACCGTTGGGGTACCTACAATCGTATAACCAGTTGGAACCTGATCGGTTACTTCAACTCCAGTTGCATTTGCAGAACCGCCATTGCTTACGGTTACTGTAAAGGTAACGGTATCTCCTGCAGTAGCAGTTGTACTACCATCTGCATCCGTTGTTAACACAACACCTTTGGTAAGCGATACATCACTTACTGGAGCAACTCCTGGGTCTGCATCATCTTGGTCATCCTCCGCCAATACATCATTATTCGGTGTACTGTCTGGATCAAAATTATCACTAGCCGTTACTTCAGCTACATTCACATAAGTACCCGTAGCATTTACCGTAGCTATTATCGTTAAGGTAGCATTACCACTCGTATTTATAGTACCAACATCCCAAACTCCGGTACCTACTGTATAGGTACCTTGACTTACCGTTGGGGTACCTACAATCGTATAACCAGTTGGAACCTGATCGGTTACTTCAACTCCAGTTGCATTTGCAGAACCGCCATTGCTTACGGTTACTGTAAAGGTAACGGTATCTCCTGCAGTAGCAGTTGTACTACCATCTGCATCCGTTGTTAACACAACACCTTTGGTAAGCGATACATCACTTACTAAACCAACTCCTGGGTCTGCATCATCTTGGTCATCCTCCGCCAATACATCATTATTCGGTGTACTGTCTGGATCAAAATTATCACTAGCCGTTACTTCAGCTACATTCACATAAGTACCCGTAGCATTTACCGTAGCTATTATCGTTAAGGTAGCATTACCACTCGTATTTATAGTACCAACATCCCAAACTCCGGTACCTACTGTATAGGTACCTTGACTTACCGTTGGGGTACCTACAATCGTATAACCAGTTGGAACCTGATCGGTTACTTCAACTCCAGTTGCATTTGCAGAACCGCCATTGCTTACGGTTACTGTAAAGGTAACGGTATCTCCTGCAGTAGCAGTCGTACTACCATCTGCATCCGTTGTTAAAACAACACCTTTGGTAAGCGATACATCACTTACTGGAGCAACTCCTGGGTCTGCATCATCTTGGTCATCCTCCGCCAATACATCATTATTCGGTGTACTGTCTGGATCAAAATTATCACTAGCCGTTACTTCAGCTACATTCACATAAGTACCCGTAGCATTTACCGTAGCTATTATCGTTAAGGTAGCATTACCACTCGTATTTATAGTACCAACATCCCAAACTCCGGTACCTACTGTATAGGTACCTTGACTTACCGTTGGGGTACCTACAATCGTATAACCAGTTGGAACCTGATCGGTTACTTCAACTCCAGTTGCATTTGCAGAACCGCCATTGCTTACGGTTACTGTAAAGGTAACGGTATCTCCTGCAGTAGCAGTTGTACTACCATCTGCATCCGTTGTTAACACAACACCTTTGGTAAGCGATACATCACTTACTGGAGCAACTCCTGGGTCTGCATCATCTTGGTCATCCTCCGCCAATACATCATTATTCGGTGTACTGTCTGGATCAAAATTATCACTAGCCGTTACTTCAGCTACATTCACATAAGTACCCGTAGCATTTACCGTAGCTATTATCGTTAAGGTAGCATTACCACTCGTATTTATAGTACCAACATCCCAAACTCCGGTACCTACTGTATAAGTACCTTGACTTACCGTTGGGGTACCTACAATCGTATAACCAGTTGGAACCTGATCGGTTACTTCAACTCCAGTTGCATTTGCAGAACCGCCATTGCTTACGGTTACTGTAAAGGTAACGGTATCTCCTGCAGTAGCAGTCGTACTACCATCTGCATCCGTTGTTAAAACAACACCTTTGGTAAGCGATACATCACTTACTGGAGCAACTCCTGGGTCTGCATCATCTTGGTCATCCTCCGCCAATACATCATTATTCGGTGTACTGTCTGGATCAAAATTATCACTAGCCGTTACTTCAGCTACATTCACATAAGTACCCGTAGCATTTACCGTAGCTATTATCGTTAAGGTAGCATTACCACTCGTATTTATAGTACCAACATCCCAAACTCCGGTACCTACTGTATAGGTACCTTGACTTACCGTTGGGGTACCTACAATCGTATAACCAGTTGGAACCTGATCGGTTACTTCAACTCCAGTTGCATTTGCAGAACCGCCATTGCTTACGGTTACTGTAAAGGTAACGGTATCTCCTGCAGTAGCAGTCGTACTACCATCTGCATCCGTTGTTAACACAACACCTTTGGTAAGCGATACATCACTTACTAAACCAACTCCTGGGTCTGCATCATCTTGGTCATCCTCCGCCAATACATCATTATTCGGTGTACTGTCTGGATCAAAATTATCACTAGCCGTTACTTCAGCTACATTCACATAAGTACCCGTAGCATTTACCGTAGCTATTATCGTTAAGGTAGCATTACCACTCGTATTTATCGTGCCAACATCCCAAACTCCGGTACCTACTGTATAGGTACCTTGACTTACCGTTGGGGTACCTACAATCGTATAACCAGTTGGAACCTGATCGGTTACTTCAACTCCAGTTGCATTTGCAGAACCGCCATTGCTTACGGTTACTGTAAAGGTAACGGTATCTCCTGCAGTAGCAGTCGTACTACCATCTGCATCCGTTGTTAAAACAACACCTTTGGTAAGCGATACATCACTTACTGGAGCAACTCCTGGGTCTGCATCATCTTGGTCATCCTCCGCCAATACATCATTATTCGGTGTACTGTCTGGATCAAAATTATCACTAGCCGTTACTTCAGCTACATTCACATAAGTACCCGTAGCATTTACCGTAGCTATTATCGTTAAGGTAGCATTACCACTCGTATTTATCGTGCCAACATCCCAAACTCCGGTACCTACTGTATAAGTACCTTGACTTACCGTTGGGGTACCTACAATCGTATAACCAGTTGGAACCTGATCGGTTACTTCAACTCCAGTTGCATTTGCAGAACCGCCATTGCTTACGGTTACTGTAAAGGTAACGGTATCTCCTGCAGTAGCAGTTGTACTACCATCTGCATCCGTTGTTAACACAACACCTTTGGTAAGCGATACATCACTTACTGGAGCAACTCCTGGGTCTGCATCATCTTGGTCATCCTCCGCCAATACATCATTATTCGGTGTACTGTCTGGATCAAAATTATCACTAGCCGTTACTTCAGCTACATTCACATAAGTACCCGTAGCATTTACCGTAGCTATTATCGTTAAGGTAGCATTACCACTCGTATTTATAGTACCAACATCCCAAACTCCGGTACCTACTGTATAGGTACCTTGACTTACCGTTGGGGTACCTACAATCGTATAACCAGTTGGAACCTGATCGGTTACTTCAACTCCAGTTGCATTTGCAGAACCGCCATTGCTTACGGTTACTGTAAAGGTAACGGTATCTCCTGCAGTAGCAGTCGTACTACCATCTGCATCCGTTGTTAACACAACACCTTTGGTAAGCGATACATCACTTACTGGAGCAACTCCTGGGTCTGCATCATCTTGGTCATCCTCCGCCAATACATCATTATTCGGTGTACTGTCTGGATCAAAATTATCACTAGCCGTTACTTCAGCTACATTCACATAAGTACCCGTAGCATTTACCGTAGCTATTATCGTTAAGGTAGCATTACCACTCGTATTTATAGTACCAACATCCCAAACTCCGGTACCTACTGTATAGGTACCTTGACTTACCGTTGGGGTACCTACAATCGTATAACCAGTTGGAACCTGATCGGTTACTTCAACTCCAGTTGCATTTGCAGAACCGCCATTGCTTACGGTTACTGTAAAGGTAACGGTATCTCCTGCAGTAGCAGTTGTACTACCATCTGCATCCGTTGTTAACACAACACCTTTGGTAAGCGATACATCACTTACTGGAGCAACTCCTGGGTCTGCATCATCTTGGTCATCCTCCGCCAATACATCATTATTCGGTGTACTGTCTGGATCAAAATTATCACTAGCCGTTACTTCAGCTACATTCACATAAGTACCCGTAGCATTTACCGTAGCTATTATCGTTAAGGTAGCATTACCACTCGTATTTATAGTACCAACATCCCAAACTCCGGTACCTACTGTATAGGTACCTTGACTTACCGTTGGGGTACCTACAATCGTATAACCAGTTGGAACCTGATCGGTTACTTCAACTCCAGTTGCATTTGCAGAACCGCCATTGCTTACGGTTACTGTAAAGGTAACGGTATCTCCTGCAGTAGCAGTTGTACTACCATCTGCATCCGTTGTTAACACAACACCTTTGGTAAGCGATACATCACTTACTGGAGCAACTCCTGGATCTGCATCATCTTGGTCATCCTCCGCCAATACATCATTATTCGGTGTACTGTCTGGATCAAAATTATCACTAGCCGTTACTTCAGCTACATTCACATAAGTACCCGTAGCATTTACCGTAGCTATTATCGTTAAGGTAGCATTACCACTCGTATTTATAGTACCAACATCCCAAACTCCGGTACCTACTGTATAGGTACCTTGACTTACCGTTGGGGTACCTACAATCGTATAACCAGTTGGAACCTGATCGGTTACTTCAACTCCAGTTGCATTTGCAGAACCGCCATTGCTTACGGTTACTGTAAAGGTAACGGTATCTCCTGCAGTAGCAGTCGTACTACCATCTGCATCCGTTGTTAACACAACACCTTTGGTAAGCGATACATCACTTACTGGAGCAACTCCTGGGTCTGCATCATCTTGGTCATCCTCCGCCAATACATCATTATTCGGTGTACTGTCTGGATCAAAATTATCACTAGCCGTTACTTCAGCTACATTCACATAAGTACCCGTAGCATTTACCGTAGCTATTATCGTTAAGGTAGCATTACCACTCGTATTTATAGTACCAACATCCCAAACTCCGGTACCTACTGTATAGGTACCTTGACTTACCGTTGGGGTACCTACAATCGTATAACCAGTTGGAACCTGATCGGTTACTTCAACTCCAGTTGCATTTGCAGAACCGCCATTGCTTACGGTTACTGTAAAGGTAACGGTATCTCCTGCAGTAGCAGTCGTACTACCATCTGCATCCGTTGTTAACACAACACCTTTGGTAAGCGATACATCACTTACTGAAACCAACTCCTGGGTCTGCATCATCTTGGTCATCCTCCGCCAATACATCATTATTCGGTGTACTGTCTGGATCAAAATTATCACTAGCCGTTACTTCAGCTACATTCACATAAGTACCCGTAGCATTTACCGTAGCTATTATCGTTAAGGTAGCATTACCACTCGTATTTATAGTACCAACATCCCAAACTCCGGTACCTACTGTATAGGTACCTTGACTTACCGTTGGGGTACCTACAATCGTATAACCAGTTGGAACCTGATCGGTTACTTCAACTCCAGTTGCATTTGCAGAACCGCCATTGCTTACGGTTACTGTAAAGGTAACGGTATCTCCTGCAGTAGCAGTTGTACTACCATCTGCATCCGTTGTTAACACAACACCTTTGGTAAGCGATACATCACTTACTGGAGCAACTCCTGGATCTGCATCATCTTGGTCATCCTCCGCCAATACATCATTATTCGGTGTACTGTCTGGATCAAAATTATCACTAGCCGTTACTTCAGCTACATTCACATAAGTACCCGTAGCATTTACCGTAGCTATTATCGTTAAGGTAGCATTACCACTCGTATTTATAGTACCAACATCCCAAACTCCGGTACCTACTGTATAGGTACCTTGACTTACCGTTGGGGTACCTACAATCGTATAACCAGTTGGAACCTGATCGGTTACTTCAACTCCAGTTGCATTTGCAGAACCGCCATTGCTTACGGTTACTGTAAAGGTAACGGTATCTCCTGCAGTAGCAGTCGTACTACCATCTGCATCCGTTGTTAAAACAACACCTTTGGTAAGCGATACATCACTTACTGGAGCAACTCCTGGGTCTGCATCATCTTGGTCATCCTCCGCCAATACATCATTATTCGGTGTACTGTCTGGATCAAAATTATCACTAGCCGTTACTTCAGCTACATTCACATAAGTACCCGTAGCATTTACCGTAGCTATTATCGTTAAGGTAGCATTACCACTCGTATTTATAGTACCAACATCCCAAACTCCGGTACCTACTGTATAGGTACCTTGACTTACCGTTGGGGTACCTACAATCGTATAACCAGTTGGAACCTGATCGGTTACTTCAACTCCAGTTGCATTTGCAGAACCGCCATTGCTTACGGTTACTGTAAAGGTAACGGTATCTCCTGCAGTAGCAGTCGTACTACCATCTGCATCCGTTGTTAACACAACACCTTTGGTAAGCGATACATCACTTACTGGAGCAACTCCTGGGTCTGCATCATCTTGGTCATCCTCCGCCAATACATCATTATTCGGTGTACTGTCTGGATCAAAATTATCACTAGCCGTTACTTCAGCTACATTCACATAAGTACCCGTAGCATTTACCGTAGCTATTATCGTTAAGGTAGCATTACCACTCGTATTTATCGTGCCAACATCCCAAACTCCGGTACCTACTGTATAGGTACCTTGACTTACCGTTGGGGTACCTACAATCGTATAACCAGTTGGAACCTGATCGGTTACTTCAACTCCAGTTGCATTTGCAGAACCGCCATTGCTTACGGTTACTGTAAAGGTAACGGTATCTCCTGCAGTAGCAGTCGTACTACCATCTGCATCCGTTGTTAACACAACACCTTTGGTAAGCGATACATCACTTACTGGAGCAACTCCTGGGTCTGCATCATCTTGGTCATCCTCCGCCAATACATCATTATTCGGTGTACTGTCTGGATCAAAATTATCACTAGCCGTTACTTCAGCTACATTCACATAAGTACCCGTAGCATTTACCGTAGCTATTATCGTTAAGGTAGCATTACCACTCGTATTTATAGTACCAACATCCCAAACTCCGGTACCTACTGTATAAGTACCTTGACTTACCGTTGGGGTACCTACAATCGTATAACCAGTTGGAACCTGATCGGTTACTTCAACTCCAGTTGCATTTGCAGAACCGCCATTGCTTACGGTTACTGTAAAGGTAACGGTATCTCCTGCAGTAGCAGTCGTACTACCATCTGCATCCGTTGTTAACACAACACCTTTGGTAAGCGATACATCACTTACTGGAGCAACTCCTGGGTCTGCATCATCTTGGTCATCCTCCGCCAATACATCATTATTCGGTGTACTGTCTGGATCAAAATTATCACTAGCCGTTACTTCAGCTACATTCACATAAGTACCCGTAGCATTTACCGTAGCTATTATCGTTAAGGTAGCATTACCACTCGTATTTATAGTACCAACATCCCAAACTCCGGTACCTACTGTATAGGTACCTTGACTTACCGTTGGGGTACCTACAATCGTATAACCAGTTGGAACCTGATCGGTTACTTCAACTCCAGTTGCATTTGCAGAACCGCCATTGCTTACGGTTACTGTAAAGGTAACGGTATCTCCTGCAGTAGCAGTTGTACTACCATCTGCATCCGTTGTTAACACAACACCTTTGGTAAGCGATACATCACTTACTAAACCAACTCCTGGGTCTGCATCATCTTGGTCATCCTCCGCCAATACATCATTATTCGGTGTACTGTCTGGATCAAAATTATCACTAGCCGTTACTTCAGCTACATTCACATAAGTACCCGTAGCATTTACCGTAGCTATTATCGTTAAGGTAGCATTACCACTCGTATTTATAGTACCAACATCCCAAACTCCGGTACCTACTGTATAGGTACCTTGACTTACCGTTGGGGTACCTACAATCGTATAACCAGTTGGAACCTGATCGGTTACTTCAACTCCAGTTGCATTTGCAGAACCGCCATTGCTTACGGTTACTGTAAAGGTAACGGTATCTCCTGCAGTAGCAGTCGTACTACCATCTGCATCCGTTGTTAAAACAACACCTTTGGTAAGCGATACATCACTTACTGGAGCAACTCCTGGGTCTGCATCATCTTGGTCATCCTCCGCCAATACATCATTGTTCGGTGTACTGTCTGGATCAAAATTATCACTAGCCGTTACTTCAGCTACATTCACATAAGTACCCGTAGCATTTACCGTAGCTATTATCGTTAAGGTAGCATTACCACTCGTATTTATAGTACCAACATCCCAAACTCCGGTACCTACTGTATAGGTACCTTGACTTACCGTTGGGGTACCTACAATCGTATAACCAGTTGGAACCTGATCGGTTACTTCAACTCCAGTTGCATTTGCAGAACCGCCATTGCTTACGGTTACTGTAAAGGTAACGGTATCTCCTGCAGTAGCAGTCGTACTACCATCTGCATCCGTTGTTAAAACAACACCTTTGGTAAGCGATAAATCACTTACTGGAGCAACTCCTGGATCTGCATCATCTTGGTCATCCTCCGCCAATACATCATTATTCGGTGTACTGTCTGGATCAAAATTATCACTAGCCGTTACTTCAGCTACATTCACATAAGTACCCGTAGCATTTACCGTAGCTATTATCGTTAAGGTAGCATTACCACTCGTATTTATAGTACCAACATCCCAAACTCCGGTACCTACTGTATAGGTACCTTGACTTACCGTTGGGGTACCTACAATCGTATAACCAGTTGGAACCTGATCGGTTACTTCAACTCCAGTTGCATTTGCAGAACCGCCATTGCTTACGGTTACTGTAAAGGTAACGGTATCTCCTGCAGTAGCAGTCGTACTACCATCTGCATCCGTTGTTAACACAACACCTTTGGTAAGCGATACATCACTTACTAAACCAACTCCTGGGTCTGCATCATCTTGGTCATCCTCCGCCAATACATCATTGTTCGGTGTACTGTCTGGATCAAAATTATCACTAGCCGTTACTTCAGCTACATTCACATAAGTACCCGTAGCATTTACCGTAGCTATTATCGTTAAGGTAGCATTACCACTCGTATTTATCGTGCCAACATCCCAAACTCCGGTACCTACTGTATAGGTACCTTGACTTACCGTTGGGGTACCTACAATCGTATAACCAGTTGGAACCTGATCGGTTACTTCAACTCCAGTTGCATTATTAGGACCCGCATTATCTACCGTTACTGTAAAGGTAACGGTATCTCCTGCAGTAGCAGTCGTACTACCATCTGCATCCGTTGTTAACACAACACCTTTGGTAAGCGATAAATCACCTGATGGCGGTATCACCGTACAAAAATCAAATCCTCCTATTGCAGAACCGTGTTGAACTGAAGGATTACAAGTAGTACAATTTTGCCACACAATAGTTATACTAGCTATTCCATCAAGGTCTTCAAAATTAACACCTATTTGGTCATCTTGATTATTTACTGAATTCGCATTAGCATCAATAACTCCTGTCCCACTGTTAGAAGTGTAAGAAGGTGTCACAGAATTAGTAAATGTTGGAAAAATTGTATTTCCTAAGCCATCAGTCGCAGTTACCGTAAACAAATCTCCATTTCCAGAACCATTAGCATTAATATGATAAAGATCAAATCCTACAGAATATATATCTGTACTAAATGTTATTGTTTGTGTAATTCCAGTTGCTCCGAAACCAGTTGTAAAATATTCCAATACTTCGTCACCTAAGTTTGCTGTTGCATTAGAATCTACACTAGGACTTACAGTAGAACCTGTTGTAGGCCAAGTACCTAAAGTCCCCGTTTCTCCAGAAAAAGTATGAGTTATATTTATTCCCGATCCATCCACATCAGAAAACGTATTGGTAAGAGCTCCATCAGGAGTCCAATCGAATTGATCTACACCATTAGGTACGAACCCATCCCATACTAAATTATAAACAGTACCACTACAATCAGGATTCTGATGTAATATTACCGGTGCAGGAGCTGTACATATATTTGCTCCACTAGCAGTAACATTAGCATTTGTTCCTAAAGTATAATCTACTCCTGTTTCTGTAACTAAACCTGAACCATCTACTGTTGCAGGATCTATCGAACCAAACTGTCCGCCATCACCTCCATCTGCATTACTATCATTATAGGCTTCATTAGCATCACTACAACCATCATCATCACTATCTGTATCAAATTGATTCGCAATTCCATCTCCATCGGCATCACATAATCTTTGTGTAATCAAAATATCGTCGATTGCAAGATCATTGCCACCGCCTCCAGGTGCATTATTTATTAACACAAATTCTATCGGAGTATTTGCTGAAGGAACAAAGTTTCCAGTAAATTCAAGCCAATCTGATGTTCTTGGTAAATCACCTGTAGAAAAAGTAAAAACAACAGAGCCACCTTGTTCTATATTACAAGTAATATTAGGTAAAACCCTAGTGTTGGTAGAAGGAGGATTTTCAAAATCAAGATTTAAACCCCAAAATGAAATATCAATAGTTTGTCCTTCTTGCACATCAGGAATTGTACGTCTGTAAAATTCTAAACCTGCTGTACTATTTGCATTATAAATTGCCATCCTACCTGTAAAATCAGATGGACCTGTGGTATGATCACCAATAGTTTTCCACACTACCGGGGCAAAATTTGCTGTAGCCTGAATATCCTCAAAAACGGTATATTCTCCATCTTGTAAATCTTCAGGAATACCAGCTCCACTTCCAGAACCAGTACCATCTTCATAACTATAATTTGTAAAATCGGTAGAAACTCTGTTTCCAGTTCCCAAACCAAAATCCTCATCCAACAAAGTAAAGTTTACGAAATCACCTACAGTTCCGCAAGAATTTTCAACTGTATCTAAAATACCATCATTATCATCATCGAGATCATCAATATCTGCTACCCCATCATTATCTGTATCCGCATTTACAGTAACAAATACAGTACCTATATCTGTTTCTGCAGTAAATAAACAGGTACCATTATCTCTAATTGTATATGTAAACGAAGTAGTTCCTGAAAAACCTGGATTAGGAGTAAATGTTATTGTTCCATCTCCATTTAAAATAGCAGAACCATTAGTCGGCTGAGTAATTACTGTTGTTACAATTGACTCTCCTTCTGGATCAAAATCAGCACCATTTCCATTATTCACAAACGGGTCAAATGTTACTGCATCTCCTTCATCAGTCCTAATAAAATCATCTTGAGCAACCGGAGGCTGATTAATCGAAGTTGTAAGTGCCGTTAGTATATTTATAGAACCATTATTAAAATCAGAAGGTACTAATTGCTGTCTTACAACCACCCGACCAGTTGTAGTCCTAGGAAATGCTACTTCAACAACAATAGGAGTATCAGGTCCTCCAGGTAAGCCAAAGTGAACTACTCCGGGTTCCTGTGTACCATGTCCATATCCTCCATTTACTTCTCTTATCCCTGAAATCACATTACCATCACAATCTAAAATTTGTAAGGTAGCACCAACTCCAAATCTTCTTTCCAAATTAAGCAATCCAAATTCATCACGATCTTCTATCACATCTATAAAAAGATGATCCCCTCTAGCCGAAGCTCCTAATTGATTTATATACAATGAATTATTCCCATTTCTATTCATATAAAGATCTAAATCTCCATCTTCATCTAAATCAATAAAAGAACACCCTTCTCCAGAAGTGTTAAAAGTTAAACCAGAGTCAATAAAAGTCATAGCAGGACTTCCATTATTAATCTGATTAAGATATAAGGCACTAGAATTATTACCTGTTAGAAAAATATCTATATCTCCGTCATTATCAACATCTCCACAAGCTAAGCCTTCTATAGCACCTGGGAAATTGATTGGAATACCCGTTCCTGCACCCAATCCTGTCCAGGTTCCATCACCATTATTCCTATGTATTTGGTTATCACCATTTTCAGTCCAAAACAAATCAAAATCTCCATCATTATCAAAATCATAAAACCCTACAGCACCCTTATTACCATTTTGAGCATCATCGATATCAACACCATCTTGAAAAGTTCCACCTAAATTTGTAAAAAGATCTACTTGTCCTCTTTTTCTAGCTACAATATCTACCCACCCATCATTATTAAAGTCTGTTGCGGATCCATAATCACCATCTGTAGCATCCTGAACTAAACCTAAAGGCCAAGTAGTTGGGTCGTTCTGATCGTATGGCGGATTTGGGCTATCTACTCTTCTGGTTACATGTGTAAAAAAACCATTCCCATCGTTCTGAAGAATATCTATACCAAAATTATGATTATCTATAAAAATATCTAAATCTCCATCTCCATCATAATCCAAGGCTCCAGCACCTTCAGAATTAAATTCATTCCCAAAATTACCATCATTAAAAACTTGATTTGGTGTAGTTCCACCAGTACCATTACCAAAACGATTGGTATTAGGATCTTGTAGATAAATATTTGCTTGATTAGAATCATTTCGAAACAAATCTGGATAACCATCATTATTAAAATCCAGAAAAAGAACTTGTCTCTCTAAGGTATTAGAATTAAGATCAGGTGCAAGAGCTGTAGTTTGATCGGAAAATGTTCCCCCATCATTTCTCAGTAAATAACCTTGACCGTTAGTATTGATAACAATATCAAAATCTCCATCAAGATCATAATCGGCCCATCCATGACCTCCATCTTTGTTACCTCCAATATTAAGGTTATAAGAAGCCGAACTTTCTACAAAAGTAGTTTGAGCTTTTAGTTCAGAATTAAGAAACACAATAAAACTAAAGGTCAAAAGACACGTAAACGTACTTTGACCCAACAAGATTTGGGTAATTTTTTTCATATGACGATGGTTTACAACAGTATATAAAAGCTTGGGTATAACCTTTATTTACTATTTATAAATATCTAAATAATATTTATATTTTTTTTAAAATATTACAAATATACGGTAAAACCGTAATTCATTATATATACAAATATGGCATACATTAGAACAATTAACACTTAATTCCCCAAATTTTTTTCTTTTTTTCGACGAAATACACTTTTCGAACGGCGAAAAACGACTGAAATTTATAACATTTCAAAATAACGTAGTTTTTAAGTCTCTTATCTTCATTGTACATTTATATAGTATATTTGCAAACTTTAGCAATAGAACTACAATGAAATTCTCAGAAGAAATAAAGCGACGAAGAACCTTTGGTATCATTTCTCACCCTGATGCAGGTAAAACAACATTAACGGAAAAATTACTTCTATTTGGTGGTGCAATTCAAGAAGCAGGGGCTGTTAAATCAAATAAGATTAAAAAAGGTGCTACTAGTGACTTTATGGAAATCGAACGTCAAAGAGGAATTTCTGTAGCTACTTCTGTTCTAGCATTTGAATACCAAGGAGTTAAAATAAATATATTAGATACACCAGGGCATAAAGATTTTGCAGAAGATACTTTTAGAACTTTAACCGCTGTTGATAGCGTTATAGTTGTTATTGATGTTGCCAAAGGTGTAGAGGAACAAACCGAAAAACTAGTTTCGGTATGTAGAATGAGAAATATTCCAATGATTGTTTTTATTAACAAACTGGATAGAGAAGGGAAAGATGCTTTCGAGCTTTTGGATGAAGTAGAACAAAAACTTGGATTAAAAGTAACCCCTTTAAGCTTTCCAATTGGTATGGGATATGATTTTAAAGGTATCTATAATATTTGGGAAAAGAACATCAACCTTTTTAGTGGAGATAGCAGAAAAAATATTGAAGAAACTATTGAAGTATCCGATTTATCATCTCCTGAACTTACAACTTTAATCGGAGATACTGCTGCAGATACCTTGCGAGAAGAAATTGAATTAGTAGAAGGTATTTACCCATCTTTTGATAAAGAATTATATCAAAAAGGAGATTTACAACCTGTTTTTTTTGGTTCTGCTTTAAACAATTTTGGTGTTCGAGAATTACTAGATTGCTTTATATCTATAGCTCCAACTCCAAGAGCTAAAGAAAGTGATATAAGAGTCGTACAACCTGACGAAAAAGATTTCACAGGGTTTGTATTTAAGATCCATGCAAATATGGATCCTAAACATAGAGATAGATTAGCTTTTATTAAAATAGTATCAGGAACTTTTGAACGTAACGTACCCTATTTACATACACGACATAACAAAAAACTTAAATTCTCTAGTCCAAATGCATTTTTTGCAGAGAAAAAAGAAATTGTCGACATCTCATACCCAGGAGATATCGTGGGATTACATGATACTGGTAATTTTAAAATTGGTGACACATTAACAACAGGTGAAAAGTTAAACTATAAAGGTATTCCTAGTTTTTCTCCAGAACATTTTAGGTACATCAACAATGCAGACCCTCTAAAATCAAAGCAGTTAGCAAAAGGAATTGATCAATTGATGGATGAAGGTGTAGCCCAATTGTTTACATTAGAACTAAATGGAAGAAAGGTAATCGGAACGGTTGGTGCCCTACAGTATGAGGTAATACAATATAGATTAGAACATGAATATGGTGCAAAATGTACTTATGAAAATCTAAATGTACATAAAGCTTGCTGGGTAGAAGTTGAAGATGAAAACAATGATGAATTTAAGGATTTCAAAAGAGTAAAAAGTAAATTCCTTGCCAAGGATAAACAAGGACAATTAGTATTTTTAGCAGACTCTTCTTTTAGTTTGCAAATGACACAACAAAAATATCCTTCTATCATTTTTCATTTTACATCTGAATTCTAAAATCATTTTAAATAGCTTTTTAGCGTGATTTATAGAACAAACTACAGTACATTATGTTTTTAAATTAAAAATGGATCAAATAAAAAACATTTGATCCATTTTTAATTTATATATCATTAATTTTTATGGTAAATACTTTATTTATAATCAAAAACTATTTTTAATCTTTCGAACTATCAAACGCTCGTTTTCCCAAAAGAATCTCAAAAAACAATTTAAAATCTGAAATCAAACTCCAAAAAGGATATTTAAAAGTTGCAGGTTTATTCTTTTCAAAAAAAGCATGACCAACCCATGCAAATCCATAACCAACTAAAGGAACCAAAAACCACTTCCAACCCCATCCATTATATATAGCAATACCTATAATAATAAAAACCAAAAAGGTCCCTACAAAATGTAAAGTCCTACTCGTTTTATTTTGATGTTCAGTAAGATAAAATCTATAAAATTCTGAATATGTTTTAATTCTGTCGGACATATCTGTTATATTAAATAAAAGAAAGTTTAAGATACTAAAAATATATTTCCTTATCAAACTCTATAGTATTCATAAAAAAACCCATTGTTAAAAAAACAATGGGCAAATATATTTTATAACAATATGTTGTTATGCCTGTCCTGTAGGTCCAAAATTTAAAGGGATTGGTGGTTGATCATAATCCTTTATTTCGCCATGAGCAGCTTCAAACCTTGACACATTATCACCTAAAGCTTTTAATAATCTTTTAGCATGTTGAGGAGTTAAGATAATTCTACTCTTTACTTTGCTTTTAGGCCGTCCCGGCATAATATTAACGAAGTCTACCACAAACTCGGATACCGAGTGATTAATAATTGCCAAGTTACTATATACTCCATCAGCTATTGCATCATCCAACTCTATATTTAACTGATTTTGTTTTTGTTTCTTTTCCTCTGCCATTTTATATTATTTTACAAAAGCCAATAGCTTTCTAAAAACAGAAAGCCTGCCAATTGGCAGGCTTAACTGATTAATTATAATTTACTTCTTGTCTTTGTTCCATTCGATCTTCGAATTCTTCTTTAGAACCAACTATGATACTTTCGTAGTCTCTCATACCCGTTCCTGCAGGAATTCTATGTCCAACGATTACATTCTCTTTTAATCCTTCTAAATCATCAACTTTACCACTTACAGCAGCTTCGTTTAATACTTTAGTAGTTTCCTGGAATGAAGCTGCAGAAATAAATGACTTAGTTTGAAGTGACGCTCTTGTAATACCCTGAAGGATTGGAGTCGCCGTCGCAGGAGTAACATCTCTTGCTTCTACTAAGTTTTTATCTTCTCTTCTTAATATAGAATTCTCATCTCTAAGATCTCTTGGAGAAATAATTTGACCTGCTTTTAGGTTTTCACTATCTCCAGCTTCTTCTACCACCTTCATTCCGAAGATAGCATCGTTTTCTTGGATGAAATCTGATTTATGAACTAATTGATTCTCTAAGAAAATAGTATCACCTGGATCTTGAATTCTTACTTTACGCATCATCTGACGTACTACTACCTCAAAATGCTTATCATTAATCTTCACACCTTGTAATCGATATACTTCCTGTACTTCATTAACTAAGTACTGTTGCACAGCTGAAGGTCCTTTGATCTTAAGAATATCTTCTGGAGTTACAGAACCATCAGATAATGGCATACCAGCACGAACAAAGTCATTCTCCTGAACAAGAATCTGATTAGACAACTTCACAAGATACTTCTTGATCTCACCTATCCTAGATTCTACGATAATCTCACGATTACCACGTTTAATTTTTCCAAAAGAAACTACACCATCAATTTCACTAACTACAGCAGGATTAGATGGATTACGTGCTTCAAATAATTCCGTTACACGTGGAAGACCTCCTGTAATATCACCAGCTTTTGCTGACTTACGAGGAATTTTTACTAAAATCTTACCAACATTAATCTTATCATTGTCATCAACCATTAAGTGGGCTCCAACCGGAAGGTTGTAAGAACGAAGAACTTCGTCATCTTTACCCATAATTAATAGCGTTGGTATTTTTTTCTTATCACGAGATTCTGAGATTACTTTTTCCTGGAATCCAGTTTGTTCATCTATTTCTACTTGATAAGTAATACCTTGTTCAACATTTTCATAACTTACTTTTCCTGCAAATTCTGAAATGATCACACCGTTATATGGATCCCATTGACAGATACTTTGATCTTTCTTAACGGTATCTCCACTGTTAATAAATAACTGCGAACCGTAAGGGATTAAGTTTGTACTAAGTACGATCTTAGTTTTAGGATCTACAACCTTAACTTCAGAAGTACGAGAGATTACCACATCAATTTCATTTCCGTCAGAATCTTGACCTTTTACAGTTTTCAATTCATCTATCTCTGCCTTACCAGCAAATTTAGACTTCAATTGATTTTCTTCAGAAATGTTACTTGCAATACCTCCTACGTGGAATGTACGCAATGTAAGCTGAGTTCCAGGCTCTCCAATCGATTGAGCTGCCACAACACCAACTGCCTCACCACGCTGAACTGTTTTACCAGTTGCTAGGTTACGACCATAACATTTTACACAAATACCTTTTTTAGCCTCACAAGTTAATGCTGAACGAACTTCAACAGATTCTACTGGAGAATTCTCAATGTTTTTAGCAGTTACATCATCAATCTCAACTCCTGCTTCTACAAGCACTTCCTGAGTTAGAGGGTTTATAACATCTACTAATGAAGTCCTACCGGTAATTCTAGCAGCAAGACCTTCAATAATTTCTTCATTTTTCTTCAAAGGAGTAACCTCTACCCCACGTAATGTTCCACAATCTTCGATATTAACAATAACATCTTGTGCAACATCAACTAAACGACGTGTAAGGTATCCAGCATCGGCAGTTTTAAGTGCAGTATCCGCAAGACCTTTACGAGCACCGTGTGTTGAGATAAAGTACTCAAGAATCGAAAGACCTTCTTTAAAGTTAGAAAGAATTGGATTCTCAATAATCTCTCCACCAGCTGAATTCGATTTCTTTGGTTTTGCCATTAATCCACGCATACCTGTAAGCTGACGAATCTGTTCTTTAGATCCCCTGGCTCCAGAATCAAGCATCATATATACTGAGTTAAACCCTTGCTGATCCTCTCTAATACGTTTCATTGACAATTCTGTCAATTCCGCATTGGTCGATGTCCATATATCAATTACCTGGTTATAACGCTCATTATTAGTAATAAGACCCATGTTATAATTAGCAACTATATTGTCTACCTGACCATTAGCATCAGCGATCATTTTATGCTTCTCTGCAGGAATAATAATATCACCTAAACTAAAGGATAATCCTCCTCTAAATGCGAAGTTATATCCTAACGTTTTAATTTCATCTAAGAAAGCAGCAGTTTCTGGTACACTAGTTACTTTTAAAATACCCCCAATAATATCTCTAAGAGATTTTTTGGTTAATACTTCATTAATATAACCAGCTTTTTCAGGAACTTTTTCATTAAATAAAACTCTACCTGTAGTAGTTTCTATAATTTTAGTTACCACTTCTCCATCTTCGATATCTTTTGTTCTAACCTTAATATTAGCGTTAATATCAAGACGTTTTTCGTTATAAGCAATAACTACTTCTTCTGGAGAATAGAACGTTAAATCCTCACCTTTAATAACTAATTCAGGTGTTGATCTACGAGATTTAGTCATATAGTACAGACCCAATACCATATCCTGAGAAGGTACAGTAACCGGCGAACCATTAGCAGGATTCAAAATGTTATGAGAAGCTAACATTAATAATTGTGCTTCCAATATTGCTTCTGGTCCTAATGGTAAATGCACCGCCATCTGATCACCATCAAAATCGGCATTAAATGCTGTACACACTAATGGGTGTAACTGTATTGCTTTACCTTCAATAAGTTTTGGCTGGAATGCCTGAATACCTAATCGGTGAAGCGTAGGAGCACGGTTTAGTAATACTGGATGTCCTTTAAGAACATTCTCCAAGATATCCCAAACTACAGGCTCTTTTCTATCTATAATTTTCTTGGCAGACTTTACTGTTTTTACTATACCACGCTCAATCAATTTTCTGATTACAAATGGCTTGTATAATTCAGCTGCCATATTTTTTGGAAGACCACATTCGAATAATTTCAATTCTGGCCCTACAACAATTACGGAACGAGCAGAATAATCCACACGTTTACCTAACAAGTTCTGACGGAAACGTCCTTGTTTTCCTTTTAAAGAATCTGAAAGCGATTTTAAAGGTCTGTTAGAGTCAGTCTTAACCGCAGAAGCTTTACGAGTATTATCAAACAAAGAATCTACAGATTCTTGTAACATACGTTTTTCATTACGTAAAATTACTTCTGGAGCTTTGATTTCCATCAAACGCTTCAAACGATTGTTACGAATAATTACACGACGATATAAATCATTTAAATCAGATGTAGCAAAACGACCACCATCTAACGGTACTAATGGACGTAATTCTGGTGGAATCACCGGAACCACTTTAAGAATCATCCACTCTGGACGATTTTCTCTATTCTTATTAGCATCACGTAAAGATTCTACAACCTGAAGACGTTTTAAGGCCTCAGTTTTACGCTGCTTAGAAGTTTCATTATTTGCCTTATGTCTTAACTCGTAAGATAACTCATCAAGATCAATTCTTTTTAGAATTTCGATAAGACATTCCGCACCCATCTTAGCGATAAATTTATTAGGATCTGTATCATCTAGATATAAATTCTCTTGAGGAAGACTATCTAAGATATTAAGATACTCTTCTTCTGTAAGAAAGTCCATTTTCTGAACTGGCTCACCTTCTTCATTCTTTGCGATACCTGGTTGTATTACTACATAACGTTCGTAGTAAATTATCATATCCAACTTCTTAGAAGGAAGACCCAATAAATATCCTATTTTATTAGGTAGCGAACGGAAATACCAAATATGTGCAACTGGTACAACTAAATTAATATGACCAACACGATCTCTACGAACTTTCTTTTCAGTTACTTCTACACCACATCGATCACACACGATCCCTTTGTAACGAATTCTTTTATATTTACCACAAGCACACTCAAAGTCCTTAACAGGTCCAAAAATACGCTCACAGAACAAACCATCACGTTCTGGTTTGTGAGTACGATAATTAATAGTTTCAGGCTTAAGAACCTCTCCCTGTGATGCTGCTAAAACAGACTCAGGAGATGCTAAACCTATAGAGATCTTATTAAATCTCTTTACTGCATTCTTATCATTATTTCTTGCCATAATATATGGTTACTTAAGAATTATTGTAATTTAATTTTGAATAACAAATAGTGTAAACGTACCCTTTGATTACTCTCGGGGTACGATTTCCTAATCTATATTATTCTTCTAATCTGATATCTAGACCAAGACCTTTCAATTCGTGCATAAGTACGTTGAATGATTCTGGTAATCCAGGTTCTGGCATAGGCTCACCTTTAACAATACTTTCGTATGTTTTAGCTCTTCCTATAACATCATCAGATTTAACAGTCAATATCTCACGAAGGGTAGCAGAAGCACCATATGCCTCTAATGCCCAAACTTCCATCTCTCCAAAACGCTGACCTCCAAACTGAGCTTTACCACCAAGTGGTTGCTGAGTAATCAATGAATAAGGACCAATAGAACGTGCGTGCATTTTGTCATCAACCATATGACCTAACTTAAGCATGTAAATCACACCTACAGTTGCCGGTTGATCAAAACGATCTCCTGTACCACCATCATATAAATATGTATGACCAAATCTTGGAATACCAGCTTCATCTGTAAATTCATTAATCTGATCTAAAGAAGCTCCATCAAAAATTGGAGTAGCATATTTTCTACCTAATTTCTGACCAGCCCAACCTAGTACAGTTTCATAGATCTGACCAATATTCATACGAGAAGGTACCCCTAGTGGATTCAATACAATATCTACTGGTGTTCCATCTTCTAAGAATGGCATATCTTCTTCTCTTACGATACGGGCAACAATACCTTTGTTACCGTGACGACCTGCCATCTTATCACCTACTTTTAGTTTACGTTTTTTAGCAATGTAAACTTTAGCAAGTTTTATAATTCCAGAAGGTAATTCATCTCCCACAGAGATCGTAAATTTCTCTCTACGCAAGTTACCTTGTAAATCATTTTCTTTAATCTTAAAGTTATGGATAAGATCCGCAACCATCTTATTAAGACTATCATCAGTAGTCCAAGTCCCTTTAGTAAGATGAGCATAATCATCAACACTATTAAGCATTTTTTGAGTAAACTTCTTACCTTTTGGAAGTACTTCTTCTCCTAAATCGTTAATAACTCCTTGCGAAGTTTTACCTCCAACGATTACGAATAATTTATCTACTAACTCTGCCTTTAATAATGCAAATTTAGCGTCATACGATCGCTCTAAGATTGAAATATCTTCTTTATCCTGAGAACGCTTACGCTTATCCTTTATCGCACGAGCAAATAATTTCTTATCTATAACAACACCATGTAAAGATGGTGAAGCTTTTAAAGAAGCATCTTTAACATCTCCAGCTTTATCACCAAAGATAGCTCTTAATAATTTCTCTTCTGGTGTAGGATCACTTTCTCCTTTTGGCGTAATCTTACCGATAAGAATATCTCCTGGCTTAATCTCAGCACCAACACGGATCATTCCGTTTTCATCAAGATCCTTAGTCGCTTCTTCAGAAACATTAGGAATATCGTTAGTTAATTCTTCATTCCCTAACTTAGTATCTCTTACTTCTAAAGAGTACTCATCGATATGAATAGAAGTAAAGATATCATCTCTAACAACCTTCTCAGAAATTACGATTGCATCCTCAAAGTTATATCCTTTCCAAGGCATGAAGGCAACCTTCATATTTCTTCCTAAAGCAAGTTCTCCATTTTCAGTTGCATAACCTTGACATAGAACCTGTCCTTTATTTACTCTATCACCAACTCTTACGATCGGTTTAAGATTAATAGAAGTACCTTGATTCGTTTTACGGAATTTAATAAGATTATAAGTTTTAGAATCACTATCAAAACTTACCATTCTTTGTTCTTCCGTTCTATCATACTTAATAGTTATCTTTTGTGCATCTACATACTCAACAACTCCTGCTCCTTCTGAGTTAATTAATACACGAGAATCTGAAGCTACTTGACGCTCTAGTCCTGTACCAACAATTGGTGCATCAACTCTTAATAATGGTACTGCCTGACGCATCATATTCGATCCCATCAATGCACGGTTCGCATCATCATGTTCTAAGAAAGGAATTAAAGATGCAGAAATAGAGGCAATTTGATTAGGAGCAACATCAGCATAATTTACAGATGCTGGTTCTATCACCGGGAAGTCACCTTCCATACGAGCAATTACCTTATCACTTTGAATCTTACCATCTTCTTCTAACGGCAAGTTCGCTTGCATTATTAATTTTTCTTCCTCTTCCTCCGCACTTAAGTATCTAAACTCACTTAAATCTACTTTTCCATCTTCAACTTTACGGTAAGGAGTTTCTAAGAACCCCATTGAATTCACTTTGGCAAAAACTGCTAGTGAAGATATTAATCCAATATTCGGTCCTTCTGGAGTTTCAATTGGACATAAACGACCATAGTGTGTATAATGTACATCTCGAACCTCGAAACCAGCACGCTCTCTTGATAAACCACCTGGTCCTAAAGCAGAAAGTCGACGCTTGTGCGTAATCTCTGCTAATGGATTCGTTTGATCCATAAACTGAGATAACTGATTCGTCCCGAAGAAAGAATTAATTACAGAAGACAATGTCTTTGCATTAATCAAATCAATAGGTGTAAATACTTCATTATCTCTAACATTCATACGTTCACGAATTGTACGTGCCATACGTGCTAGACCAACTCCAAACTGTTGTGATAATTGTTCTCCTACAGTTCTTACACGACGGTTAGAAAGGTGATCAATATCATCAATCTCAGCTTTTGAATTGATTAACTCAATTAAGTATTTTATAATAGTAATAATATCTTCTTTAGTAAGCACTTGCTTATCCATTTCAATATTAAGACCTAGTTTTTTATTCATTCTATAACGACCTACTTCACCAAGGTTGTAACGTTGATCAGAGAAGAATAACTTGTCAATAATACCCCTTGCAGTCTCCTCATCAGGCGGTTCTGCATTACGTAATTGACGGTATATATGTTCTACGGCTTCCTTTTCAGAATTCGTAGGATCTTTTTGTAATGTATTATGGATTATCGCATAATCACCTTTCTGATTATCTTCTTTATGAAGCAAAATAGTTTTAGCTCCAGAATCCACGATCTCATCTAAGTGATCTTTATCAAGAACAGTATCACGATCTAATACAATTTCGTTACGCTCTATAGAAACAACCTCTCCTGTATCCTCATCTACGAAATCCTCATGCCATGTATTTAATACACGTGCCGCTAACTTACGCCCTAGTACTTTTTTCAATCCAGATTTAGAAACTTTTACTTCTTCTGCAAGATCAAAAATTTCTAAAATATCCTTATCTCTTTCAAACCCTATAGCACGGAAAAGAGTAGTTACTGGTAATTTTTTCTTTCTATCAATATATGCGTACATAACGCTATTGATATCTGTTGCAAATTCTATCCAAGATCCTTTAAAAGGAATTACTCTTGCAGAATATAGCTTAGTTCCATTTGCATGGAATGATTGTCCAAAGAAAACACCTGGTGAACGGTGTAATTGAGATACAACAACACGTTCTGCTCCATTAATACAGAATGTACCACTAGGAGTCATATAAGGAATTGTTCCTAAATATACGTCCTGTACAATCGTCTCAAAATCTTCGTGTTCAGGATCGGTACAGAAAAGTTTTAGACGCGCCTTAAGCGGAACACTATATGTAAGACCTCTCTCTATACATTCTTGCAAATCATATCTTGGTGGGTCTACAAAGTAGTCTAAAAATTCAAGTACAAATTGATTACGTGTGTCCGTAATCGGGAAATTTTCCATGAAGGTATTATAAAGACCTTCATTTCCTCTTTCTTCTGACTTTGTTTCTAATTGAAAAAAGTCTTGAAAGGATTTGATCTGTATATCCAAGAAATCAGGATAATCAGGTCTATTCTTTACGGAAGAAAAATTCAATCTTTCAGTTTGCGTTGCTAACATCAATGGACGGAATTAAATTAAAATTTAAAAAACAGCGTATTTTAATACATCATATTTATATACGCAAAATGGTTTAGACCTTAGAGAAAATTCTCCAGGTCTAAACCTCTATGTCAATATTTGGTAAGCTTACTTAAGCTCAACCTCTGCTCCAGCCTCTTCTAATTGAGCTTTAAGAGCTTCTGCTTCATCTTTTGCTACTCCTTCTTTGATTGCACTTGGAGCACCATCAACTAATCCTTTAGCGTCTTTAAGACCTAGACCAGTTAATTCTTTTACTAATTTTACAACTGCTAACTTAGCACCTCCTGGAGCTTTAAGAATTACATCAAATTCTGATTTTTCTTCTGCAGCTTCACCACCACCAGCACCACCAGCAGCAACAGCTACTGCAGCAGCAGCAGGCTCAATACCATACTCTTCTTTTAGTATATCTGCTAATTCATTAACTTCTTTTACAGTTAAGTTAACTAATTGTTCTGCGAAATCTTTTAAATCTGCCATTTTCTATCGTTTTAAATAATTTTTTTAATTGAAATATAATTTGTTAAAAAGTGCGTACACGCTTAGATTATCCTTCTTTCTCGGATAATGTTTTAAGAATACCAGCTATAGTACCACCACTTGACTTTAATGCCGAAATAACATTCTTAGCAGGTGATTGTAACAAGCCAATAATATCTCCGATAACTTCTTCCTTAGACTTGATATTAACAAGTGCCTCTAAGTTTTCATCACCTACAAAAATAGCTGACTCTACAAAAGCTCCCTTTAATAAAGGTTTTTCAGATTTCTTACGAAATTCCTTAATAACCTTCGCTGGAGCATTTCCTGTTTCAGAAAACATAATAGAAGTATTACCTTTTAATACCTCAGGCAATTCTCCAAACTCCTTATCTGATTTCTCCATTGCCTTAGCAAGGAGCGTATTCTTAATTACTTTTAATGATACGTTAGCTTTAAAACAAGCTCTACGTAAATTTGAAGTTGCTCCTGCATCTAATCCTGAAATATCAGCTAAATAAATATTAGAGTTTTCAGCTAACTGAGCAGTTAAGTCTTCAATTACTTGTGATTTTTCTTCTCTTGTCATAATCGTATATCTTAATTACCCAGCAAAGTGCTTAGAATCAATTTCTAAACTAGGGCTCATAGTAGAAGACATATAAATAGATTTTATATATACACCTTTAGCAGCCACAGGTTTTAACTTCACCAATGTTGTTAATAATTCTTTTGCATTTCCCGCTATCTTATCAGCAGAAAAAGATGACTTCCCAATTGCAGCGTGAACGATTCCTGTCTTATCAACTTTGAAATCTATCTTACCAGCTTTAACATCAGAAACAGCCTTAGCTATATCCATAGTTACAGTACCAGTCTTTGGGTTAGGCATTAAACCACGAGGTCCTAAAACTCGACCTAATGGACCTAATTTACCCATCACACTTGGCATAGTGATAATCACATCTACATCAGTCCATCCACCTTTGATTTTATCAAGATACTCATCAAGACCTACAAAATCAGCACCAGCTTCTTTAGCTTCAGCTTCTTTATCTGGTGTTACCAATGCAAGAACTTTAACATCCTTTCCTGTTCCGTGAGGTAAAGTTACCACACCACGTACCATTTGATTAGCTTTACGAGGATCTACGTTCAAACGAACTGCTAAATCTACAGATGCATCAAAATTTACGTTTGTTATTTCTTTTACTAAAGCAGAAGCTTCGTCTACTGAATATGATTTATTCTTTTCAACTTTAGCTCTAACTTCTTTTTGCTTTTTAGTTACTTTTGCCATTTTCTACACGTTTTTGGATTAAAAAGGAGCTTGTCCTTTTACAGTTACACCCATTGAACGAGCGGTACCGGCTATCATTTTCATAGCAGATTCAACAGTAAATGCATTCAAATCTTGCATTTTATCTTCTGCTATTGCACGAACTTGATCCCAAGTAACACTAGCTACTTTCTTACGATTTGGCTCTCCTGAACCCTTTTTCGTTTTTGCTGCTTCCAGTATTTGAACTGCTGCAGGTGGAGTTTTAATTACAAAATCAAAAGATTTGTCTTTGTAAACATTGATAACAACCGGTAATACTTTACCAGCCTTATCTTGTGTTCTACCATTGAATTGCTTACAGAATTCCATGATATTCACTCCGGCAGCACCTAAAGCAGGTCCAACTGGTGGGGACGGATTAGCCGCTCCTCCACGTACTTGAAGTTTTACAACCTTACTTATCTCTTTAGCCATTTTTCTAATTTTAAATTAGAATTGTTCTATAAAGTGGAAGCAATAAGAACAATTCAGGATATATAATGTAACAATTATTATACTTTTTCAACTTGCATATAGCTTAACTCCAATGGTGTCTTTCTTCCAAAAATCTTTACCATTACTTCCAGCTTACGCTTTTCTTCATTTACTTTCTCTACTGTACCATTGAAACCATTAAATGGGCCATCAATTACTTTAACTGTTTCTCCAACAGTATAAGGAATAGCCACATTATCAGTTTTCACAGCAAGTTCATCTACCTTACCTAACATTCTATTAATTTCTGCTTTTCTTAAAGGAACAGGATCTCCACCCTTTACTTCTCCAAGAAAACCAATAACTCCATTAATAGACTTTATTATATGAGGAATTTCTCCAGACAGGTTAGCTTCTATCATAACATATCCAGGAAAATACACTCTTTCCTTATTTATTTTCTTTCCGTTACGAATCTGTACTACCTTTTCAGTCGGCACCAAGATCTGAGAAACATAATCCTCCATACCCATATGAGCGATTTCTCTCTCAATATAGTCCTTGACCTTATTTTCTTGCCCACTTACAGCACGTACAACGTACCATTTTTTTGTATTACTAACTTCAGCCATAATAATTATGATTTAACTAAAGTGAAATAATACTCTATCAAATTACTAAACACAGTATCCACTCCCCAGATAGCTAGCGAAAAAATAACAGAAAATACAATAGTAACTAAAGTCAATCTTTGTGCTTCTGCCCAAGGAGTCCAAGTAACGTGATTTTTCAACTCGCTATATGATTCCGAAATATAATTTATTAATCCAGCCATCTTTTTATTCTTTTTAACGACAAACCTGTCACTTGAAACTTATCTTAAAATCATTATGCTTTTAAACATATATAATTCCAACTTTCTAAGCACGGGTTGAGAGGCTCGAACTCCCGACACCTGGTTTTGGAGACCAGTGCTCTACCAACTGAGCTAAACCCGTATACATAAGTCAAGGTATTCGTCGTAACGAATACCTTTCCTTATATCATCTATATTATTAGTCTAAAATTTCAGTTACCTGACCGGCACCTACTGTTCTACCACCTTCACGGATCGCAAAACGAAGACCTACATTCATTGCAATTGGCTGAATAAGCTCAACAGTAATAGTTAAGTTATCTCCAGGCATTACCATTTCAACACCATCAGGAAGCGCAATGTTTCCAGTTACATCAGTTGTACGAACGTAGAACTGAGGACGGTAGTTATTATGGAATGGAGTGTGACGTCCACCTTCTTCTTTCTTAAGGATATAAACCTCAGCTTTGAATTTAGCGTGTGGAGTTACAGATCCCGGCTTAGTAATTACCATACCACGAGAAATCTGAGTTTTCTCAATACCTCTTAATAAGATACCTGCGTTATCTCCAGCTTCTCCTCTATCAAGGATCTGACGGAACATCTCGATACCTGTTATAGTAGAGGTTAATTTTTCAGCACCCATACCGATGATCTCAACAGGATCTCCAGTGTTAGCAATACCTGTTTCTATACGTCCAGTTGCTACAGTACCACGACCAGTAATAGAAAATACATCTTCAATCGGCATTAAGAAATCTTTATCGATTTCACGTAATGGCTCCTCGATCCAAGCATCTACTTCTTTCATTAATTCTAAAACCGTATCAACCCACTTCTGTTCTCCATTAAGAGCTCCAAGTGCAGATCCAGCAACTACAGGTCCATTATCTCCATCATACTCATAGAAAGAAAGAAGATCTCTAACCTCCATCTCTACTAATTCTAAAAGCTCCTCATCATCAACCATATCCACTTTATTAAGGAATACAACGATTCTTGGAATACCTACCTGACGTCCTAAAAGGATGTGCTCACGAGTTTGTGGCATAGGTCCATCAGTAGCAGCTACCACTAATATAGCACCATCCATCTGAGCAGCACCAGTTACCATGTTCTTTACATAATCGGCGTGACCTGGACAGTCAACGTGTGCATAGTGACGATTAGCTGTTTGGTATTCTACGTGAGATGTATTAATTGTAATACCTCTTTCTTTTTCTTCTGGAGCGTTATCGATAGTATCGAAATCTCTAGCCTCAGAAAGACCAGCATCTGCCAATACCTTAGTAATAGCAGCCGTTAAAGTTGTTTTACCGTGATCAACGTGTCCAATAGTACCAATATTTAAGTGCGGTTTGGAACGATCAAAAGTTTCCTTTGCCATAATTAATTTATTTAATCTTAGTTATATATTAGTGTTCAATTAATGCTTCTGAACCAAGAGCCAATGACGAGATTTGAACTCGTGACCTCTTCCTTACCAAGGAAACGCTCTACCCCTGAGCTACACCGGCTTTTTAAAGTACACAATGATAAACCAGAGTCCTTTATTTAACATAAAAAGAAAACCGATTCATCACATTCTATTTTAAAAATCCAATGCTAATAATGCATCAAGATTAGCTCTGTATTTTTTAAGAGCGGGAGACCAGGTTCGAACTGGCGACATTCAGCTTGGAAGGCTGACGCTCTACCAACTGAGCTACTCCCGCGATTTACAATTTTGAAATCAAAATTGAAGGTTGTGGGGAGAGCAGGATTCGAACCTGCGAAGTTAAAAAACAACAGATTTACAGTCTGTCCTCGTTGGCCGCTTGAGTATCTCCCCAATTTAAATCATTATTTTAGAATGAACTTCTAAATTTCGAAGCGCAAAAGTAATCAAATATTTTACAATTCAAAATTTTACAAAAAAAAGGTTTATTTTTTTTAAATCTTAACCTTTTTTTGAGCCGATGGAGGGACTCGAACCCACGACCTGCTGATTACAAATCAGCTGCTCTAGCCAGCTGAGCTACATCGGCTTTTGGTTACTTTTTTAAGCATAAAAAAGTCCGCTATTTCTAACGGACTGCAAATGTATAGAATTTATTTCTTACACAAAACATTTTTTAAAAAAAAATCATCAAACATGTGTATTTAATTTTTCCTTACGTTTCCTTAACTGTCTCTCCAACGAACTAACGCACTCATCCACACCTTCTTCGAAACTTTTATTTATTTTTTTGATTATAAACTCATCTCCTGGAACACTCAGCAAAATTTCTGTGATTTTATTTTCCTTACCACTCGTATTCATAACTTTTAGAAAAACATCAGCATAAATAATACGACTAAAATGATTTTCTAACTTATCCAATTTTGCTTGAGTAAAATCTATCAACTTCTGATCTACATTAAAATTTACGGATTGCAAGTTCACTTTCATAGGTGTTATATTAATTGGTTAAACAAATACTTAAAACCTAAAAGAAATTAACAAAGCAGCTTATAGTTTATTTTTTATTCCTTGGATGGGATTGCTTATATACTTTTGCCAACTGTGCTATACTTTGATGCGTATACACCTGAGTAGCTGCTAAACTAGAATGACCTAGTAATTCTTTTACAGCATTTAAGTTCGCGCCTTCATTAAGTAGATGTGTCGCAAATGAATGTCTCAATATATGCGGACTTCTTTTAACTTTTGAAGATACATTACTAAAATAGCCATTTATGACTCGATAAACAAGTGTTTCATATATTTTAACTCCTTTTTCTGTAAGTAGTAATGAAGAATCTCCTAACTCCTTAACTACATCTTTACGCAACTCCATATATTGCTCAATAGTTTTAATAACCGATGGGATTAATGGGACATATCGCTCTTTATTTCGCTTACCCAAGACTTTGATTTGTTTAGACGAGACATCAACATCTTTAATCTTAAGATTCACCAATTCGATCCTACGCATTCCAGTTGCATAAAATAACTCCACGATTAACCTATTTCTAACACTTTTAAAATCCACACCACTAGACAGCTCTTCTAAAACAAGATCAACCTCTACATCAGAAAATGGTATTTGAAGCTTATTAGAAGCTTTTAACGCCTTATGCTTAGCCAATGGATTCTTATCTATCTGTTCTGACTTAAGCAAGAATTTAAAATAAGTCTTAAGAGAAGATACTTTTCTATTAATTGTTCTATTAGAAACTTCTTTATCAACCAAACTAACTATCCAAGAACGGATTTGAGTATAATTCGATTTTGAAATATCTTTTATATCATATTCATCTTCATAAAACTTAACAAAAGACAGCAAATCCGCTTTATACGCAGAAACAGTATGTGTAGAGTATTTTTTCTCTAAAAGTAAATAATCTACAAACTCTTTAATAAACATAAAAAAACCATTAGAAAGCAAAAGTATAAAACTTTTACATCTAATGGTTCAATTTATATATACTGAAAAACGAAGTTTAATTTCTATATAAGAAATCAAAACATACAACGTTTCAACATTTTTTAAATTTCCTCTTGATCTCTTAAGTGCTGAATGTACTGCGCTTTTTGAACTTGAGCTCTGCGCTCTACAGAAGGCTTTGTGAACGCCTGACGCTTACGCAGCTGACGCATAGTTCCTGTTCTGTCGAATTTACGCTTAAAACGTTTTAACGCTCTATCTATATTTTCTCCGTCTTTAACTGGTATAATTAACATAGTGTTACCTCCTTTCTTTAAAAATTAGGGTGCAAAGATAACACAAAAGTATTATCTACAAAGCTTTTTCTTCACGAAGTTAATTATTCTTCGTTTTTTATTTTACACACACAAATATTAATACAAAAAAACAGCTCTTATATCTACAAAATTATTTGTAATCGACACAAGAGCTGTCTCTGATTTATATCGTATATTTTTCACATAAGTGAGAATATATCAAGTTGTTACTTAAGAGACCATACGGTATATCCTTTTGGTGGAGCTTGTATTTTAACCCATTTCCCTCCTTGAGTTACCGGTTCCCAACTCGAATTACCAGTATAATCTTTTATTCTTCGGCTGGACCAGTTTGTTTGAATCCATCTTTCTTTCCAAGAATCGGAATTATTGATATACACAATTAAACCATTTTTTCCTCCACCACCATTTCTTCTGGCAATATACTCATCATTATCCGTCCATAGATTTGAAGTATTACCTCCAGCCAAGTTATTGTGAATCCATATAAGATTGTTCAACTTATTTTTATCCAACCAGTCTTCGTAATCTCTATAAAAAAGTGCAGGATATCCTTCGTGAGTTAAAATGTAAGCGTATGCTAATAACTTATTTGTATAAATCTCATCAGTATCATGATTAGCAACAAAAGTCACAGCCCTACTAGCATTTCTTTTCCAGAGCATATCTCCACTAAGTGCATTAAGATTATTCCCTACAAATGCATCTCTCATTTTGTAGTAACAAGCAAAATCGAATGCTGACATTTCTGCTTGATCTGTCCACCATTTTAATGTATTTACATTTCCATCCCAATACTCTCCTACTCCAAACGCACCTGTAGACTTTCTAAATTCTTTTGCTACCCAAGGAGCAAATCCTTTTACATAGTCAAATCGGTATCCATCAAACCCCATCGTATTCTTATAGTACTTAGCTACAGAATTACTTCTTTTCCAGAGCCAATCTTGCACATAAGCTTTGTTATGACTAAGATCAGGAAATCCACCAAAAATGCCACTATCAGAATTATATGCCTCATTAGGGTGAAAATCATATTTAGTCCTATTAAACTTATTAGACATTGGTTCAAATTTGGTGTAGGTATTTTTACCAGCAAATTCATTCCATTCTAAATCTCCACCACTATTATGATTTATTACGATATCCGCTATCACATTTAATCCTTTATTATGAGCATTAGAGATTAAAGATTCTAATTCTGATTTAGATCCAAATCTTGTCTCTGTACTACCCATTTGATTGTACTGGCCAAAATCATAATAATCAAATGGATCATATCCCATAGAGAATGTTCCATTTTGTGCTTTGCTTACAGGAGGCAACCAAATAGCATCAACACCTGCATTACTCCAAGCATTAACTTTTCCTTTTACAACATTCCACCAAGTACCACCTGCAGGAACATCCCAATAAAAAGCTTGCATCATTACCCCAGATCCAATAGTTTTAAGACCTGCTCTAGTAGAAATTGATTCTTCTGGTTTAATCGATTCAGGCTCTACTGAATCTAAAACCTCGTCTTTACCGCATGAAACGATAAAAAATACCGTCAACAGAAAATAAACGAATTTAATAGTTTTCATAAAAAGTGTTTTTTGTGTTAAATTTCCCACAATGTAATATTTTTACATACACGAAAACGTTTGAAGAATTACTCAAACGTTTTCGTGTTAATAAAATTTTATCATGTATTTAAAAATGAGCTCCGAAAAGTAGCAATTCATCATTTTTTAAGCTCAATAAAAAGAAAATTCTCAGTTCGGACTTAATTTTCATCTCTAGATCAAGGATTTTAAACAGTATAAATAAAAATATTTCGGCGATAATCTCTCTTAAGATTACGGAAGTGCTTCCGTCTATTATTTCATTTTAGTCTTAGGTTATACAATCCAAATCCTATGTTTTACCGTACTATTTATTTTAAAAAGAAAATTCAAACTTTTAAAATAGAAATATATCAGAAACCCCGAGGCAAAGCCATCGGGGAATCATGAAAAGTAAACTTGGGGAAGGGTTTCAGGGCAATTACTATAAATAAGCAGGTAAAGTTTGCAGAGGTATAATACTCACAAAATATTATTGCAGCACTCTAATTCCAGAATAGTTTGCTCTAAAATTACGGTCTGTAATTATTCTAAACACAGAATTACTAGATGAAGTTGTTGCTATTTCGTCTAGATACATCATTAGATCTCCGTCTTTATTAATAAGCAGAAGTTGTTCAGATCCAGCACCAAAACGTACAATAGCAGCCGCATTTATTCTATCAAACATAGGATTTTCTTGCGTACCTAATGCCGTTATATTCTGTACATCAGCATTGTCCATTCTTCCTGCATTATCAAATAGACTTTGCATAAATATCGAAGACCCACTTGCAAAAACCAGTGATGAAGTTCTATTGTTAACACCCATAGATAATGGCAAACCAGCTCCTGCTACAATTCCATCTCCAGGAAAACCGAATGGAGAGTTAGCGTCACTTAAGATGTCTTGAATAAGTTCAGTACTAGAAAAATAAACGCCTATTGGGTTTGTATCATTAATTTCAAAATTACCATTTATAAAGAATCGTTGCGAAACAAGGCCTCCTAAATCTGTCAGCACTACTGTGGTATTGTCAAAGTTTCTTGATTCTTCTGCAATTTTAAAACCAGCACCCACATTATCTAAACCACTCACTCCTAGAGGTCCATTAGGGTCATTGTGATCAAACACACCTAGTACTGTTCCTGATCCTACATCGTAAATAGCATATTTAACACCAGTTCCATTGTATACAGCAATAACAGTATCCTTTATATTAAAAGCAGCTCCTATTTTGTCGTCTTGTCCAAAAATATCTACTAAATTTTGGTATCCTGATAGTGGCAATTGGCCTTTTAATTCACAAGTAGTTCTACCAAACTCTGTTGCTAGATTTACTCCCACGATTTGATCAGGGCGCTCGACACTTCTTACTACATATGAAATAGGTAATGCAAAGCGCAAGTCAGAAGTTTCTCCTAATGCTGAAGCAATATTTTGAATATTGGTTTCGCCAATCAACTCAAAAGCACCACTAGAAGGCCCTCCATATGCAATGACTTTTATTTTTAAGTCATTTAAGCTTTCCACTGAGGAAACATCCAAGCCAGCAGAAGCATTAACTGCCAGACCGCTAAAACTTGCATTAATACTTGCATCCATTTCCTGACGAGAAGAAGTTGATTCTATCAACATATAAAAAACACGTCCAAAAGTCACAGAGGAAATAAAAGTTGCCGGATTATCGGGTTGTACAAATGGTGCTAAATCCTCAGGAGTAACACTTTCGTCAAAAATCTGTCCAATATCTGTAGGCAAATCAAAACTCATAGTATACATACTTTGATCCAATTTAACCAGTGTACGATTGAATTCTTTTTCTGTACTAAAACTAAAATTGCTAGAAACATTTACTCTGAACGCACGTATGCTAACACCTAACTCAATAGCCAGTTGTTCTTCAGACTCTACCTGTTCGATATCTACTGTAAAATTTGCTGGAGCCTCTTCACCAGATGTGCTTATAATTTGGTTAATAGCATCTTGTATAGTACTTCGTTTTACCTCATCTACTTCTGCAGAAGATTGTAGATTTCCGTTATTAATATTTACAGAAATAGTTCCTCCTGCTCGTTCAACCACAATAGGAGAAGGTGTGGGCTCGGACAAGGTTTTTCCTTGTAATAAATTACCAGGAAATATGACTTCTGCATTTGTGTCAAATAAATTGAATTCCCCAGTACCATCCTTTAAATCTATGGTTTCGGTCACACAAACAAATCTCGAAGTAGTTCCGTCTCCATTATCTTCATCTACTGCAGTTTCTTCTACAGATACAATATTCTCTACTCTTTCATCATCAAACGGAGGAATCTCTTCTCCAATAGCAAACACACCCTCATATGTTAAGGGTTGTTCTCCAACAATTGGGTCTTCTTGACCTGATGAATCATCATTACTACATCCAAAAGTGATACACAAAAAAAACAATGTATTGAGTTTAATAAAAAGTGTTATTAGCTTTTTCATAATTGATTAAAATATTTTTAAATAAATGATTTGTGATGCAATACTACAACCACAGTACGCTGAAGAAAAAAGAAGTAAGATGAAGACGAAAAAAAAGTGTTTAGAAGGAAAAAAAACAGTTGAAAGGAACCCTATAACACCTCTACTGATTTGAGATTATCGTATCTATATCAGGGATAAAGTTTACAAGTTGGTGTACATTAATCGAATTTACATTTGGAAGTAAAAAAAATTATCAATCCTTCTTTTGATTAAAAAAGTTGTACTATTTCATATAAACACTAGCTAGACAATAAGAAGAAAAAAGGCTTTTTATATGTCTATAAACTTAAGACATATAAAAAGCCTTTTAAAATTTTATAAGCAAGCGAAACGTCTTCTTATAATTACCTCTGGCAAATTGAAAACAATTTTCGCCAAAAAAGCAACCTATAATTATGCTTTCACAGCTGGTTTGTATTCTTTCTTGTCGATTACCATTTTGGCGAATTGAAAACAATTTTCGCCAAAAAAGCAACCTATAATTATGCTTTCACAGCTGGTTTGTATTCTTTCTTGTCGATTACCATTTTGGCGATAATCTCTCTTAAAATTTCAGAAGTACCTCCTCCTATTGGACCCAATCTACTATCTCTAAAAAGTCTTGCTAAAGGATATTCTTCCATATAGCCATATCCTCCTAATAATTGTAGACATTTATAAATAACCTCATCAGCTATTTTTGTAGACATTAACTTAGACATACTTGCTTCTTTTACTACATACTGTCCATCATTTAATCTTTTAGCTATAGAATAATTAAACTCTTTACACATTTCTAATTCACTAGCCATATCAGCAACTGAGTGACGAAGCGCTTGAAACTTGTCGATTGTTTTTCCAAAAGCTTCTCTCTCACTCATATATTTAATTGCATAATCCAAAGCATATTCTGCTCTAGCATGAGCGTTGATACCCATTATCAATCTTTCCAATGCAAAATGCTGCATAATATAGGAGAAACCTTTATTTTCTTCTCCCATCAAATTATTAGCAGGAATTCGAACATTATCAAAAGCTATCTCACCCGTATCAGACGCTCTCCAACCTAATTTATCTAATTTAGTTGCAGAAATACCAGGAGTTTCTCTATCCATAATAAAAATACTAATCCCTTTATTACCCAGTTCTGGAGTAGTCTTGGCAGCTACTATAAGATAATCGCTATAAACTCCATTGGTAATAAATGTTTTAGAGCCATTAATAACATAAAAATCTCCATCCTTTACCGCAGTAGTTCTCATACCTGCCACATCAGAACCACCAAATGGTTCGGAAATACATAGACATCCTATTTTTTCTCCAGAAATACTCGATCTAAGATATTCTTCTTTAATTCTATGATCGCCCTCTTTATTTACATGAGTCATTGCCAAATAAACATGTGCCCACATAGCTGCAGCAAAACCACCAGAATTTATCTTCTGTAATTCTTCTAAAAATATTACGGTATAAAAAAGATCTAGTCCTAATCCTCCATATTCCTCTGGATAAGCTATCCCGAAATAGCCCATTTCTCCAAACTTTTCCCAAATGAAACGTTCAATATCACCAGTTTTTTCCCACTTCTCTATATGTGGAACTACTTCTTTTTGTAAAAAATCTTTTAGACTTTCTCTAAATAATTCGTGCTCTTCTGTAAAATACATGTTGTTTAAATGATAACTTTGATTTATATAGCTAACATATTACCATAAATAAAAACATAAAAAACTCTTTAAAGAATTTACATATTATCAATAATCACGGTAATTTTTTCCGATTTTTAATTTAATTCCAAATATAATGCTATTCTATCTATTTTTTCTAAAGAAAAACCCTCAATTTTTCCTAATTCTTCAAAATTAGACACCCCTTGATGTGTATCTATAAAATCTTTAATTTCTAACGCAGTCTCAAAATCAAAATAAGGAACTTCCATTAACTCCTTTACTGAAGCATTATTAATATTAATTTTTTCAAAGCTTCTAATTTCTTTAACGGTGTACATAGATAGGATTTTTTCTCGCTGATTATCATATAAACCTTCAACATCTTTAAGTTGTATATCACTTATAAAGCCACCTAATCTATCTCTACATTTTATAATCCTATCTGCAATGAAATCAGGCACACCAATAATCTCTTGAAATTCCTTAGAAGTAACACTATTAAGATCTTCTTTCTGAGCAAAAGATTTTACAGGATATCGTACTTTTTTATAAGGTTTTGACTTTTTAGAATTTTGTACCCAATCCGGAAATTTAAATAAAGGCGAAATTACTGCTAATAATGAATCAGAAACCCCTGTAACTTTTTTAAAATCAGATACAGAATTTATCCACTTCTCTTTTTTTCTATATGCATAAAGTCTATCTAATTCATCCGTTGTCATCCCTAAAACGTACCCTTTATAATCCGTTATGAAGTTTGGATTAAACTGCTTTAATTTATACTCCTTTTTCTTTTTAAGCGCTTCATTTTTCAATGAATCTATCTGTACCTGATATTCTGTATAAGCTACAAAGTTGTCCTCACTACTTATAGTGTTAGGAAAAAAATACAACACTCCTATTAAAAAGAACATTAATAGTACTAAAAGAAGAATCCCATTTCGGAAACGTCTGTGTATCTCGAAATGGGATTCAGTATTTTTCATGTTAAGACGATAAATAAATCTTAATTTTTAGAAGCTTTTATAGCATCTCTATACTTTTTCAATTCTTCTCTTACTCTAGGCAATAATAAAGAAACTCCTATTAAGTTAGGGACAGCCATTGCAAAAATCATTGCGTCAGAAAAATCTGTAACTGCACCAAGACTTATAGAAGCGCCAAGAACTGTAAACAAACAAAATACTATTTTATAAGTCATTATATTTCTTTTTGTTTTTCCAAATAAGAACAACCAAGATTGTAATCCATAATAAGACCAAGAAATCATAGTGGAAAAAGCAAACAATACAACAGCAATAGTTAATACATAAGGAAACCAAGGAATGGCACTTGCAAAGGCATTAGAAGTAAGTTGAACTCCTGAAGCTGCACCTGGATCTAAATAATTACCTGTTATAACAATTACTAATGCAGTAATAGTACAAACAACTACAGTATCAATAAATGGTTCTAACAAAGCTACTATACCTTCACTAGCGGCATAATTTGTTTTTACTGCGCTATGAGCTATTGCTGCACTTCCGACTCCTGCTTCATTAGAAAAAGCCGCTCTTCTAAATCCTTGAATCAAAACTCCAACAAAACCTCCAACAACTCCTTCTGGAGCAAATGCTCCATTAAAAATAGCAGCAAATGCACTACCAATTTCACTGAAGTTCATCCCAATTACTACAAACGCAGCTAACAGATAGATTCCAACCATAAAAGGAACCACTTTTTCTGTAACCGAAGCAATTCTTTTCAACCCTCCAATAATCACTATACCAACAAATATAGCCATTACAATTCCGAATATTAATCCTGAACTACTTCCGTCAAAACCAGCAATCTCATTAAAAATTTGTGCAGCCTGATTACTTTGGAACATATTTCCTCCACCAAAAGAACCACCAATACAAAATATAGCAAAAAGTACTGCCAAAACTTTTCCTAATCCAGCGGCACCTTTTTCTGACAAACCTTTTTTAAGATAGTACATTGGACCACCATATACCGTTCCATCTTCTCCAACGTCTCTATACTTAACCCCTAATGTACATTCTGCAAATTTAGAAGTCATTCCTAATAAACCAGCCACAATCATCCAAAACGTAGCACCTGGTCCACCTATCGTAATAGCTATTGCTACACCTGCTATATTCCCTAAACCAACTGTACCAGACAATGCAGCTGTTAGCGCTTGAAAATGAGAAACTTCTCCTTCTTGACTTTCATCTTTAATAGTATCCACTATATCACCATCAACAACATTAACATTAGTATCTTCTGGTTTACCGTGATCATCAATTTCATCGTACTTACCTCTTACCACATTAATCGCTGTTGCAAATCCTCCAATATTAATAAACTTAAAATAGAATGTAAAAAAAGTTGCAAACCCTAGTAACATTATTACTACCCATGGAATACCAACACCTTCATTTATTGGTATTTGATAAAAAATAGCGTTAACAAACCAACCTGTATAATCCGCAAATACCTCATTTATTGTTTCATCTAAACCTTTTTCTGCAGTCTCCTGCGCAAATGTTAAAAATGGGATTGTGAGTGCTAAAATTGAAAGAAGAATTCTCTTCATAATGTGTGAGTTAATTGAATTTAGTTTTTTAGAAGTGAGCAAGATGCTAAAAAAAACCATTGTTTACAATAATTTAACGATTAAATCTTTTACGCTAATCTAAATATTAAACTCTTTATTCAATTGATTTACCTGCTCAGGTCTTCCTAGGACAACAACTTTAGAACCTGGCTTTAAAATGGTATCAGCTTCTGGGTTTACAATATATTCACCTTCTGCGGACTTATAGCCTATGATAGTACATCCTGTTCTTGATCGCATGGCAATCTCACGAATAGTTCTTTCTTTTTTATCATCAAACAAATCCTCGAAAGAAACCTCTTCTATATTTATGGATCGTTTACCTACTATTGATAAATTATCTAAAAATTCGATTAAATCTGGTACCACTACTAAAGAAGCCATATGATCCCCTCCGATTCTATCCGGCATAATCACATTATCTGCTCCTGCCAATCTTATTTTCTTATAAGAAGCATCTTGTGATGCTCTACTTATAATTTTAAGGTCTCTGTTAATTTGTCTTGCGGATAACACTATAAAAAGATTATCAGCATCTTCTGGCAAGGTGCAGATTAAACAAAAGGCATCTTTAATTTTTGCATCTATTAATACATTATCTTCTGTAGCATTACCTTCTAGAAAAAAAAGTTCATCACTTTGATATTTTTCGATTACTGCCTTATCATTTTCTATAATAATAAAAGGCTTATTATATGCCAACAGTTTATCTGCAGCTTGTTTCCCATTTCGGCCATAGCCGACAATAATGATATGATTTTCTAGTTTGTTCATCATTTTTTGCAGTTTTCGATGTTGTACTCTTTGAGGATCACTTTTACCTACAATATATTCTGTAATTACGGATAAAGAATACCCTAAAATTATTGCACTTGTTGTTATTAAAAAAACCGTAAATAACTTTGCCGTATCATCTAAAGGCTCTACTTCTCCAAACCCTACAGTAGACATTGTAATAACTGTCATATACAAGGCATCGACCCAAGAATAATCGGAAAAAAAACGAAAACCTATTACTCCTACCGCAACTACAGTAATTAGTAAAGCTAAGGCTATATATATTTTAGACCCAAATCGCTTTAACATACTTATAAATCAAAAACTGAAGTTCTTTTAGTATACACCAAATCCTTTAATTTTAACCAAAAGGCCATATTAAGATAAATCACAAAGCCTAATCCAGCTGTAGCAAAGGTTAAATAAATAAAAAACAAGCGTACATTTTTAGCACGCATTCCTAATCTATCTGCAAGCCTACTGGAAACATAAAATCCATTGCGTTCCAAAAAATGTCTTAAATTATAAAGCATAATGCAAAATAATTATATTATCCTAAATTACCTTCTCTATTCAATAAATAATTACCTATAGAACATTTTAAACAAGCTTTTTTATCACAATAATTGTTTTTAAGTTCAATCATAGATTGCGAATGTAATGCATCATCCATACGCACTCCTAAATCAATAAAATGATTCGTAATATTATTCTTTTCACAAGGTAATTGTGACATTAGTCCAAAGATCTCCTCCTCTACATCTTTCCCAATATTCCTAGCATACAAAAATTTCAAAGGAATAATCGTGTTTATTAAAATCAGGTTTGTAAAAGACTTTGTTATTTTTTTACCTCTAGAACTAGATTCTTTATCAAAAGTATAATGTGTTTCCCAGAACTCACTTGCACTTACATCGAATAGTTCATAAAATGCATCCAAATTATTTATTCTCATAACCTCACTAAAGAGTTGGTTGTTTTTAAAATAAAGACTTGCTAATTGAGATATTCGAATTGTTGGAAAATTAGAAGGTCTCAATCTAAAAAATCGAAAAGGGATTACTCCTTTATTTTGTAGTTTAAATTTATTTTTCAAAAAAGTATACCTTTTTAAAAGCTTCTGTACATATGGAACATTAGAGTTTTTATCTAGTAAATTAGCTTGTCCATAAAATAGAGCTTCTAACTGCTCTACATTTGTACTACATTTTCTTAAACAAGAGAATCCAAATGAATTAGCTAGACTTAAAAATGCATCATCATTAACTTTTAATCCAAAATTTTTGGCTAACAACTTAAAAAGTACTTCTTCCCAATCGTTCGATGATTTTTTCAATAATTCTCTAATTTGAGATGATTTATGCTCTAAACGTTCTATATACAATCTTTCTTGCCAATTAGAAATTGTAAAACTAGACACTTCTGGAAGTTGTTTTTCGCACTGAATCCAGTTGGTAGTTTTACTTTGAAAAATTTGTTGATACTTAATAAGTAAAGATGTATCTACATAATCTTTAAGTTGTAAAGTAGCTAGGCGAGAATTATCATTTCTAAAAACTTCCATATCATCTTCCCATACGACATGCAATATAACATTATCGTATGCCGAATCTATCTCATGATGATGTACATACCAATCGCTAGACTTTATATGAATCTCTAAATTTCCCGCCCATTTCTGATCATTAATTATTAATTGTGCATTAAAAAAATCCGGACCAGAATTCAACTGATTATGATCTCCAATCCTAAGAAGCACTAAAGATTGCTCATCAGTGGTTTTTAAATTTGAAAAATTAATTTTTTTGTATTTCCAGATATAATGTAAAAAATCTTCACTCATAAATAAATCATCTATTTTAAAAAATTATCACAGTTGATAAACATTTTAACTTGTTCGTATACTTTTGATGTGTCTTAAAAAGATGAAATGTTACCCCGCTTGGAATTATTTATAAAAAATATTACAAAATTTATTCTTTTATTGTAAGTGAACTAACACTACTAAGACTACATACAAAACAATCTCATGAACGGTATATTAAAATCTATTTTCATTACATTCTTACCTTTATCAGGTCTTTACTTTACCATTCTAAGTGCGATACATATTATTAAACATGGAGTGTCTGTTCCTCAATACTTCGGACAAATTATAATAGCATCAACTATTACGTTATTTTTTGTTTTTCTTTTTCTAAAACCTGTAGCTAGAACCGACAAGAATTTAAAAACTCATACTACATTAATTATTATTGGTCTTTTAATTAATATCGGGTTTGGTATATTTAAAGGAATAAATCTGGATGAAGTATTACCCAGTATAATTTTATTTTTAAGCTGGATTTTATATTTAAAATGGTATTCGGTTTTTAATAATCGTTCTGAAAATCTCATATTACAGAAAGGCGCACAATTTCCAGAACTTAATTTTTTAGATATTAATAAAAATACAATCACTACAAGTACATTTTCAGGAAACCCAACTATATATCTGTTTTATCGCGGTAATTGGTGTCCTCTTTGCATGATGCAGATTAAAGAAATTGCATTACAATATAAAGAACTGGAAAAAAGGAATGTAAACGTTGTATTAATTAGTCCACAGCCCCATACTCATTCTAAATCTTTGGCAGAAAAGTATGGACTAAACTTTCATTTCTTACAAGATTACAAAAACGAAGCCTCCAAAAAACTAAATATTTTAGCAAAAAATGGATTACCAATGGGGCTTCAGGTGTTAGGGTATGATAATGATACAGTTTTACCAACGGTTATTATTACAGACTCTAACCACAAAATCATCTTCGCAGATTTAACCGATAACTATAGAGTACGGCCAGAACCGAATACTTTTATAAATATTATTGATACTATTAGCTAAATAGTGTACTAAAAATAACAAAGAACCTAACACTAATAAACAAAATTATTTCATGAACGTTTCTTGAAATCACTTAAACACTCTTAAGCTCTGATTAAAAACATATTACGGGATATTTCAAACTAAAAAATTGAAGAAATTTCAAAAAAATCACACTATTCACTTATTTATAGTATGGTTTTACCTTTGTTTTTCTTAAAAAAATCATAAAAATAACAAAAATGTACTATTGGTAAGATTTTATGTATTAATGGAAATTATTACAACCTTATCATTTCTTTTCTTTGTTAACGAAATAGGGAAGATAATTTCAAAAAATTATATATAAAGATTTCAAAATCCTAAGCTTAGTTGAGTTTGTGTTAGGTTATAGATGGTTGTCATTTTTTGACGACCATCTTTATTTTATATACTTTTTTTTTCAAAAAAACTTATCGAATTTGTATATCTGGATAAACATCAAATTTATTGAAGAACGCCTTTTTAAATTTTGATGAATTGGAATAATTAAGATTATCCATAACTTCTTTGATAGATAACCCTTCTGTAAATATCATATTATAAGAACTCTCTAATTTTTTATTATTAAAAAATTCCAAAGGTGTTTGATCATGAATCTCTTTAAACATATTAAAGAAATTTGTGCGACTCATATGAGCCATAGAAGCCAAATAATCTACCCCTACAAAAGGTTCATGGAGACTATGTTCTAAATAATTACTTACTTTATAAATATTACCAACCTGAGCACTATTTATATTAAAAGGATTACTTTCCGTCTCCCACATCAGAACATCTTTCCAGAATGTTTCTAGTAGGCGAATTCCTCTTGCAATAAAAAACAGGTAATTTTCAACTTTCTTTATATCAGGGGATACTATCTGGTCAAATAAAAGAGATTGTTTATACGAAAGGTAAAACTTATTAATATGCTGATGAGAGTATCTAATATATTGATCTACTTTATCAGCCATATTACTATTCTTGAGAAAATAAGGTTTTGTATACTTACTTTTCAATACGATCATAATTGATTTCACCTCCGCTCCTTTAGTTATATAAACTCTCTCTCCTTGTTGCGCATCCATACATCTCATATTTCCGGGAGTATATCCATCAGAATATGAGCTTATTATTTCGTTTTGCTCAATCTGATGATCTAATGAGTATTTCCTGAAATGTAAGATAATATCTTTTTCTCCGATAGGTTCTCTTACATATTCTATATCTACATGTGCTTTATAATTATTGATAAAAAGAAAAACCTCTGGAGATATTTTATAATAGCTAAGATATCCTTCTCCAATTTCTGAAGGAAAATAAATTCTATCAGTAGTACCATTAGGATCCAATTGGGATCTAAAATAGCTCCTTAATACATCTATATCAGAAAAGTCAAATGAATATTTTTGCATAAACCCTGGATTTTATACGAATCTTTTCTTTATAGATTGTTTTTTTTCGCATAACGTTGCGCAAAAAAATAAAGAAGTTCAGATTTTAGTATAAAAACAACCCCTAAATCAGTTTAAATACTAATAAAGGGGATACCTTATATGATATAAATATAAATAATTTATTTTATATGACTTATAACATCATATTTTGTAATGATATGATGCTTTCCATCCTCAAGTGCAACTAGAACAGCAGGATTACCATTTTTGATTAAACTTGATATCTCATCAAGTGATGTATTTGCCTCTACAATCGGGAAAGGATCATTCATAATTTCTCTGATTGGAGTATCCGCAGTGTTTTTGTCATCTAAAAATGCAGAAAACAAAGCACTTTCATCTACCGAACCTACAAAACCTTCACTATCTAAAACAGGTATCTGCGAAATTTGAAATTTACGCATACGCTCTATTGCATGAGAAACCAACTCTTCAGTTTTTACTGTAACCAAAGGTTTCTCCTGATGATTTTTTACCAAATCTACTGCCGTCGACACTTCTTCTTCAAGAAAACCACGTTCTCTCATCCAATCATCATTAAACATCTTACCTACATATCTACTACCATGATCATGGAATAATACAACTACTACATCATCCTTTTTAAAATGATCTTTTAATTGTAATAGTCCTTTAATAGCAGCTCCAGCACTATTTCCAAGGAACATTCCTTCTTCTTTTGCAAGACGTTGTGTATATACTGCAGCATCTTTATCAGTCACTTTCGTAAAACCGTCTATAATAGAAAAATTAACGTTTTCTGGTAAAATATCTTCTCCAATACCTTCTGTAATATAGGAGTACACCTCGTTCTCATCAAATATTCCGGTTTCGTGATATTTCTTAAATACTGAACCATATGTATCAATACCCCAAACTTTAACATCTGGATTTTTTTCTTTTAAATATTTACCAACACCAGAAATTGTTCCTCCCGTGCCAACTCCAACAATAAAATGAGTTATTTTTCCTTCTGTCTGCTCCCATATTTCCGGCCCCGTACTTTCGTAATGAGCCTTGGCATTAGATGGATTGTCATATTGATTAACATACCAAGAATTAGGGGTTTCTTCTGCCAACCTTTTAGAAACAGAATAATAAGATCTAGGATCATCTGGTTCTACATTAGTTGGACATACCATCACCTTAGCTCCTACAGCTCTAAGGATATCCATTTTTTCTTTGGACTGTTTATCTGCCATAACGCAAATCAACTTATACCCTTTTACGATTGCAACAAGAGCAAGTCCCATCCCAGTATTTCCAGAGGTTCCCTCAATAATTGTTCCTCCAGGTTTTAATCTTCCATCCGCTTCAGCATCCTCGATCATTTTTAAAGCCATTCGGTCTTTTACAGAATTCCCAGGATTAAATGTCTCGTATTTAGCTAACACTAAGGCATCAACATCTTTTACCAGAGCATTCATTTTTACCATAGGTGTATCCCCAATGGTTTCCAAAATATTATTTGCGTACTTCACAAGCTTACTAATTTATTAGAGTCTCTTTAATTGTTTTTTATGCGGTGCAAAGATACAAATACAAAGCCATTAAGTTAGAGGAAGATGTACTAATTCATGCTACTGGAATCGAATAGCCTTAGAAGGCGATATTTTAGCAATTACATATGATGGAATAAGAAGCATGATTAGGCATAAAACCATGGTCCCCAAATTAAGCAAAATTATATAACCAATATCTATATAAATAGGAGCTGTACTCACATAATATGTAGCAGGATTCAATCCAATTACACCATAATATTTCTGTAGAAACAACAATCCTACACCTATAAGATTACCCCAAAGCAATCCTATCAATATTAAATATCCTGCGTTATATAAAAATACTTTTCGAATACTCCAGTCATTTGTTCCTAGCGATTTTAAGATGCCAATCATAGGAGTTCTTTCTAAAATAAGAACCAATAATGCCGTAATCATATTAATTCCAGCAACTAATATAATTATACTAATAATACCGATGATATTAAGATCAAAGAGTTTTAACCATTCGAAAATACTACCATATTTTAAAGTAATCGTTACGGCTTCTAAGTCCGAAGGAATATTTTCATAAATCTGTCTCCCTTTTTTATCAATATCATCGAAGTCATCAATAAACACCTCAAAACCTCCGACTTGATTCTCTTTCCATTTATTCATTTTCTGAATATGCCGGATATCTGCAAAAATAAATTTCTCATCAAACTCTAGAAAACCAGAATCATAAATACCAACAATCTTAAAAGCTCTAATATTAGCTGGGATATTTGAACTAGAGTTTTTCTTCAAAAAAACAGTATTTGCATTATCTCCAATCCCCAATCCTAATCTAGAGGCTGTATATGCAGATACTAATATTTGATTATTTCTAGGGTCTGTAAAATCTGGTAAGGTACCTTCTATCAAATATTCTTCAAAATATGACCAATTATAATCTTCTCCTACTCCCTTAACTACAATTCCTTCAAAGTCATTCTCTGTTCTAATAAGTCCGCCCTTAGTAGCAAAACCTTGAACATGTTTAATTCCAGATACGTCTGTAAAATTAGGATAGAAATGCTGATCTTTTTTAATAGGGATCATAGATTCTAAGCTGTTATTATTATCATAACTGGTAATAATAACATGACCATTAAATGCCGCAACTTTTTCTCTAATTTTACGTTGTAACCCTATACCAGTAGCTACAGTTATCAACATCATAACCATACCAATGGCTATAGCTAAAATGGCAATTTTTATGATTGCTGATGATATGCTACTTTTATGTTCCTTACCTTTGATAAGGCGTTTGGCAATAAAATATTCGAAATTCAAAGTTACTTATGGTTTTTATAAGAAATGCATTCAAAAATACGTTTTTATTCTTTTTCACACTGCTTATTTCTTGCGGAAGCGGAACAAAAACATCATCACAGACCACTTCTGATCAAGAAAAGCCTGAAATAAATAAGAAAAGTGTTATTTCAGAAAACCAACAACAAGACTCATTAAACGTTTTAGAACCAATTATAGTTGGAGCAAATCAAACTGAATTATACTTACCATTACTGGAAAATAAAAAAATAGCAATTGTAGGGAATCAGACTTCTGTAATTTTCAAATTCCCTAATATTGGTCCATTATTACAAACAGAAAAAGTTGCTACGAACACTTTAGATCAATATACACATCTTGTAGATTCTTTATTATCTAAAAATATTGACATTAAAAAGGTGTTTGCTCCTGAACACGGTTTTAGAGGAAAAGCAGATGCTGGAGAGCTCGTTGCTGATGAAAAAGATATCAAAACAGGATTACCGATCGTATCTTTACATGGTAAGAGCAAAAAACCATCTGCTGCATCCCTTTCTAATATTGATTTGGTTGTTTTTGACATTCAGGACGTGGGTGCTAGATTTTACACCTATATTTCTACACTTCATTATGTGATGCAGGCCTGCGCAGAAAACAAAATTCCTTTATTAATTTTGGATAGACCAAATCCTAACGGGCATTATATAGATGGACCTACCTTAGAAATAGAACACAGCAGTTTTGTTGGGGTACATCCAATTCCATTAGTTCATGGGATGACAATAGGAGAATACGCAAAAATGATAAATGGTGAAGGCTGGTTAGGAAATGATCTAAAATGCGAAATCCAGATTATTCCTGTTAAAAACTACACCCATCAAAGTTATTATAGTTTAGCAATACGACCTTCGCCTAATCTACCAAATGATAGATCGATAAACCTATATCCCAGTTTAGGTTTTTTCGAAGGTACTACAATTAATGCTGGTCGAGGAACAGAAATGCAATTTCAGATTTTCGGATCTCCAGATTTTCCAATAGATCAATACGATTTTGCTTACACTCCACAACCTAATTTTGGTGCTAAATACCCTAAACATAAAGGAGAAGTCTGTTACGGTAAAGATCTTAGAAAAACCAAAAGACTTAACACTATTAATATACAATGGCTCCTTAACACATATAACAATTCTAAAAATAAAGAAGGTTTTTTTAACGACAAATCATTCACAATACATGCTGGAACAAAAAAACTACAACAACAAATAGAACAAGGATATACTGCTCGCGAAATAAAAAAGACATGGAAAAAAGATCTAGAAAAGTTTAAAAAAATAAGAGCCCAATATCTTCTGTATAAATAGCCTTAAAATAGAGATACAAAGTTCCCTGTTTTCAGGGATATTGGTGATTTTTGAAATTAATACCTTTGACTATATAAAATTATAAAACATTGTAAAATAGATATTTCAATATAATTTTAACTTTAAAAGTTATTTGTTATACTGAAACAGAAAAAATATTCTCCCCAGAATAATTAAAGCAAAAATGAAATTAGTCAATTACAATATATTATCTTATCTAAAAAATAGTACTGCATTAATCACGTTACTATTTTCTTTAAATATTCAAGGGCAAATTGACGCTAAAAAAACATTCCCTTATCCTTATAAGGGTGAAAGGGAAATAATAAATGAACTAAAAACTATATCTAATATACCAGATAGACGAAAAGAAAGTTATGTTATAGCTAAAAAACAACTACAGAAAAAGGCTGTTAAGAGTGATCGATTTAAAGCTGACTTGAGTTTAATTATAAGTTCTTATTTTAGAAGTATATCCCAGATTGATTCGGTAAAATATTATGCGCAAAAAATACTTGAACTAAATAATTTTAAAAACGACACTCTTAAAAATAATATTTATGGTCTTGCATATTTCACTTTAGGCCAAGCTAATAGTTTTATTGGCCTGAACGAAAAATCCAAAAAATGGTATTTTAAAGGAATTAATATTTCACAAAAACATAATGATGAACGTATTTATTATGTAAACTCTTTTGGTTTAGCTAATGTCTATATTGCTACCAGTGAGTATGATCTCGCTTTAGAGATCTTAGAAAAATGCCAAGAGTATAAGAAAAATCCAGAAATGGTATTTGGTTCTATTGTAAATATTGCTAACATATATGGGTATAAGGAAGAATTTGATAAAGCAATTGAATATTTCGAAAAGGCCAGAGAAATTTGTATAAAAGCTAATAGAACAAGCTGCATTGGAACAATTTCTGTAAATATGGGTATTACGTATAAAAAACTCGGAGCATTAGATAAATCATTGGTTTCTTTCGACAAGGCCTTAGAAATTGCGAAAGCCAATAATTTTGAACGAATGCAGATTATTGGTAGTGTAGAAAAAGGCCGACTTTTAAATGAACTAAAGAGATACCAAGAAGCAGAAGAAATTACACTTTCTGCGTTAGATATCGCGACAAAAATAGGTTTCTTAAACGAGCAAGAAAAAATCTATTTCCGCTTAAAAGAAATTGCAGTTTCTCAAAATGATTATAAAAAAGCATTAAGCTATTACGAACATTACGATCAAATTTCTGATTCTACCCGAACACTAGATAAAGATAAAGAGATTAACGAACTAGAAGTAAAATACAAAACATTACAAAAAGAAAAAGAAATAAAGTTTTTGCAAATTGAAAACACAAATAAACAACTGGAATTAGCAAATCAACAAGAAGCTATAAGTAATCTTAAACTTTTACAAGAGATAGAAAATAAAGAGTATGAAATTCTTAGAAAAGAGAATGAAAACAAGTTATTGACTTTTCAAAACACTACAGAAAAAGCGTTAAAGGATAATATTATTTTAAAGAAAAATCAAGAACTTAAGGACGCCCAACTAAAAATTCAACAAGACGAAACTGCCAAACAAAAGGTTTTTAAAAATATCATACTATATTCTTTTTTAATATTACTAATTCCAGTTATTGGTTTATTAGTGACTTACTATCAAAAAATTAAAGTACAAAGTGAACTTAATCAAAAACAGAAAGAAATAAACGAAACAAAAATTTCATCCTTATTAAAAGATCAAGAATTAAAAGTAATCAAAGCTTCCGTAGAAGGACAAGACAAAGAAAGAAAACGAATAGCTCAAGAATTGCATGATAGTATCGGTGGAAATCTTGCTGCTATTAAACTTCAATTGAACAACTCTGATCAAAAAAACCAAAGTACATTAAAAGCGGTCAACACTCAAATTGATGACACTTATGAATTAGTTCGTGATCTTTCTCATAACTTAATTCCTAAAAAGTTTAGTAAAAACAATTTTTCTGATGTACTCGAAGAATATTTTAGTAATATTGGAGGAGCAAGCAAGCTAAAAACTGGATTTAGTGTCTACCCAAGAAGAAGGGTTGATCTCCTGGAAGAAACATTACAAGTAGAAACTTTTAAGATCATACAAGAATTAGTTACTAATAGTATAAAGCACGCAAAAGCATCCTCTATTGCGCTTCAAATTAATTTATTAGATAATGAATTGAATATTCTTTTTGAAGATGATGGAGTAGGATTTGATGTAAATAAAAATACCGAGGGTATTGGATTCAGAAATATAAGAAGTAGATTAGATGAAATTGATGGAACGATAGATATCGATTCTAGAATAAAAAGAGGGACAATTATTAATATAGCAATAACCAGCTTAACAACAACCACAGATGAAATACAACCTAATTATAGCTGATGACCATAAAATGTTTTTAGATGGATTATTAAGCATCTTAAATTCTGAAAACGATTATAATATTCTTTTAACAGCTAAAAACGGCAAGCATATTGCTAAATACCTAGAAATCAATCCTGATGAAAAAATAGATTTAATCATCACTGATATTACTATGCCAGAAATGGATGGTATTGCTCTAAACAAGATCGTAAAAGAACGAAGTTCTACTATAAAAACACTTGTCGTAAGTATGCATAACAATCCAGATATGATTGATAACCTAATAGAACATGATGTGGATGGTTATGTTCCTAAAAACGCTGAAAAAGAAGAACTTCTAAAAGCAATACAAACTATATTGAGTGGAGAAAAATATTTTTCTCGTGAGATAAAGGATATTTATATGGAAAATAAGTTTTCCAAAAAGAAAGATGAAGAAATAAAACTTACTCAAAGAGAAATAGATGTTATTACATTAATTGCTCAAGAATTCACTACTCAGGAAATCGCGGATAAATTATTCTTAAGTAAACATACCATAGAAAGCTATAGAAAGAACTTAATCGCTAAGCTTAATGTGAGAAACCTAGCAGGTCTTACCAAATATGCTATAAAAATGAATTACGTAGAGCATTAAAATTCTTAAGAAAAAAAGTTAAGTTACTCTCTTACCAATCTCTATTTATTTAAATATTTCTTCCCCATTAGTACGCTCATGTTATTATTGGTGATACTAGGTGTGTTCCCAAAACTGTACACACTTCTCTTCTATTTTCATACTTAAAAAAGCAATGCATCCCTGTTTTCAGGGTACTCATTTTCACCAGAAACTGTGTTTCTAACTGCTTATATAAATCACATCTTTGTACTGTAGTTATTGATAAAAAAAATATCAAAACGTACAGCATTAAACTAATTACTAACCCTATAAAACCATAAAGACATGATCTGGGGAATCTCATTAATTTTATTAAGCATTTTAGCAGTACCATCATTATTGCTTTCAAAAAAACCAAACGCAAAAGAACTTTTAGAAAAAATAGAGCCTTACCAAGGATGGATTGGTCTTGTATTCTGTTTCTGGGGTGTTTGGGGAATTATTTCTGCAATCTTAAATCTAGGATGGCTTACTACCTATCCTATCTGGTGGGTTACTTTATTAGCTGGTAATATCATCTCTGCAGTACTTGGATTTATGCTAGGTTTCGGACTTATCAATAAATTTTTCTTATCCAAAAATGAAGCAGCAAAGGAAAAAGCAAACGAATTAAGAGCAAAACTTGCTCCTAAACAAGGTAAACTAGGAGTATTTGGATTAATCGTTGGTGGATGGATGATCGTAGCATCATTCCTTTTCTTTACATAAAATGTTAGTTAGTTGAAGAATGGGGAGAGAACATCGTGTTTAGAGATATCATTCTCTCCTCAATTCTGAACAACCTGAAATTCATAAAATAAATATCAAACCTATACTCGTACCATGATAATCTTCGGAACAAGTTCTTCTACAATTCATCCAGCAAAGCTTGATGGAGGTTGTTGTCCTTTTTGCAAAACAGAAAATCAAATGTGGATTCAAGGATATAGAAAATACTTTCACGTATTCTGGATTCCGTTCTTCCCACTATGGAAAAAAGTGTACTCTGTATGTAGTCACTGCAAAGGTGCTTTCGAAAAACAAGAATTCGACAACGAAAAACTAATTAATAGCTTCGAGCATTTTGAAAAAAATCGAATCAAAATTCCGTGGTATCATTTTACAGGTATAATCATCTTTTTATTACTAATTACACTAATAACAGTGTTACCATTATTTACTAATTAAACAAATTTAAATTACACAAATTATTACATTATGAAAACAAAAGTTTTATTTCTATTAAGCCTTATTGTTCTTGGAACTACAACCACTTTACAAGCTCAAAAGTTAAAAAAATTCGGAAGCTCTATTGAGAAAAAAATAGGTCCAAAAACAATTAAAGTACCTTATACAGATGTTGTATCATATCTTGGATATGCTGCTCCAGGAAATGAGGATGAAGTAAAAGATGGAAAAAAGTTCTATTATATTTATGTATGGGTTCCTGCAGTTGCTCCAGAACTTGGAGTAAGAATGATGTCTCCTGTAGGTAAAGCAAAAGTAAAAAAAGCAATCAAATCCGAAGCATATACTAAAAATGCAAAATCCGAAGATTATTTTGACACATACATTACATTAGAAAGATCTGATATCATTAGCACAGCCAATATCAGTCAAGATGCTGTAGATGGTGCCAACTGGACAATTTTAGAAAGAAATGATGATAGCGGTGAAATGCCAAAGCAACCAAGTGGTAGCTCTTACAACTCATTATTGAGATATAAAAGTGACGTTAATGATCCTTTAAAAGCATTAACTGTTGGTTTATACCGTATCGGTTTCACTACATATAAAACTGGAGAAGTAAAAGGTACTTTCTTAGCAGAAGTTGCTGCACCAGTAAAACTACCAGGTGTAGTAATGGCTAAAACCATTAAAGATTTAAAAGCTGGATTAAGCAAATAACATATTGCTATCAGATGATATAAGGAGCAGTTATTCCTACATGGATTTATAACAACCATGTAGGGATAACATCCTGAATTTAATCGCTTACCTATATGGAAGAAGACAACAATAAAGATGAAAAAAAGAAAAAAAATATTCTAGATGACATCTTAGGGAATGCTATTTCTTCTACAAAAAAATATGAAGAAACGAATGCAGGCTTAGAAACAAAAAAATGCATAAGCTGTGGTGCTGCAAGACCAAGTGACACCGATCTCAAATATTGCGATTTCTGCGGAAATCAATTCTATTAAAACCTAACAAATTCAGATAATGTCTTTTATTTCTACGCAAAACAGATGGGATACTTTTCTTTTAAGAATAAAAGATAGATTTCACGAAGTACTTAGTAAAACAGAAGAAGCATTACCATTACTATTTGAAGCTACAGATTTTGAAACTATCACATTTCAAAATGCTTGGCAAGGAATATACTCGCAGGCATCTGATTTGATATCAAAAATAGATAATACCTGGTTTGATAAAGTAGAACAAACATTTTTAGATTCAGATTTAGAATATGGTTCAACTAAATTTATCAATGAACGAAATAAAGGATTTCAACTACAGCACGATTTAAATCAAGAGCTAAAATCATATGAAGTACGAATTTTTGAAAAAGCTGCAAAAAAACTATTGTCATCTGTAAAAGAAACATTATCAGAAGATTTTTCGTGTACTCAATGTCAGGCGAAACTTCCTGTAAAAAGCAATTTTTTCAGATCTTATTATAGCACTTGTGATTATTGTCAAACTGTAAACACCTTCGAACCAGGAACCAAAGCAAGAAACATAGAACATTTTGCTGTTGATGCATTAGGACAATCAGCAGCGCTTAAACATCACCTAACTTACGAAGATCTTAAGTTTCAAAACTACCTAAGCGATCGAGATATAATTAGTAAAGACGAATTAATCACTCAATATCGAAAATACATCGAAACTTTTCTAAAAAAAAGGATAGAAATCATTCCTGATTATCAAGATAGGTATGAAAAAGATCTCACGGCAAAAATGTCATTTCTAATCGATTATATATAATTCAAAAACAAAAAACATGTCAAACTCTTTTAGCAATCAACTACGCTCAGTTATTGAATGGAATAATCCAAAATCTGATATACTTTTTGAAAAGTGGACACAAAGCGGAGATGAGATTAAAAATGCTTCAAAACTTATTGTCGGACCAGGGCAAGGATGTCTTTTTGTATACGAAGGTAAAGTCGAAGGCTTTTTTGAAAAAGAGGGGCTTTATGATCTTAAAACAGGTAATATCCCATTTTGGACTACCATAAAAAATCTTATGTATAAATTTGAATCTGCGCATAAAGTAGGTATCTATTTTTACCGAAAAGCAGAAATGCAAAATATACGTTGGGGTACACCTTCTCCAATAACCTATAAAGATCCTGTATATAATTTCCCTGTTGGTTTGGGCGCATTTGGAAATTTCTCATTTAGAATAACTAAAGCTGTTGATTTTTTCACCAATGTAATAGCAGGTGATGACTACTATCCGGTGAGATCCATACAAAAAGTAATTTTATCAAGGATTACACAACCAATTAGTGATTTTCTTGCCAAAGCATCTTTTAGCTATATCGATATTGATAAACATCGCAACGAGATTGCAGAATTTTCCAAAACAACCAGTAAAGAAATTTTTAATGCATTAGGATTCGAACTACTTGATTTTAGAATTGAGGGAACCAGTTTTGATCAAGAAACAAAAACTAGAATCGGTAGAATTTCGGACATGAGTGCCGAAGCACAAGCAATGAAAGAACTTGGTGTAAGTTATCAAGATTATCAACAGCTAGAGGCTCTTAAAAACATGGCAAAGAACGAAGGTGGTGGAAATTTAGGCATGCAAATGGGAGCTGGACTAGGAATGGGACAAATGATGGGGAATATGATGAACGGTCAAAATCATCATCAACAGTCTTTACAACAGCAACAAAATACTACTCCCGCGCAACCAAACCCAAATGATCCAATGGAAAAACTTGAAAAACTAAAAAAGATGTTTGACGCTGGGTTTATTGACGAACAAGAATACAAGCAAAAAAAACAGGAAATCCTGTCTCAATTTTAATAAAAACCAATCACAAAATTTAATAAAATGAGTAACATACACAAATTCACAGATCACGATAAAACAGAGCAAGGCCAAAAAGCGATCGCCTTAGGAATAAAAAACAAACAATCTTCATCAGAGATTTATTATGATTATACTTCTCAAGAAGCTGCAGATTTTAGCTGGCCTGATATCAATCCAGATCTCATTGGGCATATAGAACCTTGGTTATGTTATGACAAAAAAAATGATGGAACTACCGGAGGATGGATAGATCTCAATCAATTTGCCAATGGACAAGAAAGAAAACTTAACGCTTGTCTACAAACATTAGGTTTTCCAGAGGCTCTAAATACAGATTCTGATAGTGCTAGAAATATATTAACTGAAATTAACAACAGTGAACATTTTGAAACCATCGCGCAGCAATATGGGTTCAAAAACAATCAACACTTTTCGTTAAAAGATCATTTAGCATCTGCTTTTATAAAAATAGAAAAAGCCGAAGGAAGAGCTTTTGACGCTGCTGATGATTTTCTAAAAGAACAAAAGTCAAAACTTGATGCGCAAATGGATGCTCATATAGAAGCTGCTACAGAAGGAGGTTTACTTGATCCAATTAATGGGATCGATATGGAAACTTGGGCAGCCGCAAATGCCAAAATCGCAGGAGGTATGGATCTAGAAGAAATGCTAAAAGTAGTTGGAACCGAAAAACCTATTTGGGATGAAGTTTCCGCAGAATGGACTGCTAGAATGTCTCAAGATACTACATTTGCCATCTCAAAAGTATATGGAGATGCCTTTTTAAATTCTGATATCGGTAAGTTCGCATCGACAGCAACAAATGAAACTACTGAAGTAAACACCTCCAATGGTGGAAGTGCACTTGAAAAAGTTACCGAAGATTTTGAGCTTTATATAAAAATAATGTGCCATCAAAATATGGGAGCTGCACAAGGAAAAGATGCTGCTTCTATATTAAGTGAATACGGACTTAGTGTAACCGATTGGAGTTCAGTTGGAGCGCAATGGAGTACAAAAATGGCAACTGATACGCGTATGGCCTTAAAAATGGGTGAATTAATGGAAAAATACAATGCTGAGTTTGCCACGGCAGGTGCAGGAGATGATATAGATTTCTAAGAATATTGATTTAAACAATGGCCTGGTAACTACCAAGAGGGTTTCTTGACATTAGATATAGTTTATACTTGGTAAAAATCAGGTCATTTGTTTTATGAATTAGCAGTATATTTCTAATCCTTCTAATTAGCATTAGATTTTTTTTTTTAAAACGATCAATACAACAAATTCAAAAAATGAAATCAGTTCTTTTATTAACTTTACTATCTATTCAAATGACATATTCTCAAAATGCTAAACCAAACAAGGAAGTCAAGCGACTAGTTAAGTTAGGAAGAGAATATATTATTGAATCTGCATTGAAGGAAATAAATGAATCAGAAACATCCAAAATTAAAAAAGATGATTTTCATTTTATTACCGTAAAAGCAAGTGATCAAAGAATACTTGTAGAATTTGGATATAACGTACTATACCTACCAAAAAACACCAGCTATTACTCAGACATTATTGTTGAACTACCTTCAAAAAATGTTTCCAAAAGCTCTGAAAGTAACGGAAGTCAAAATACTACATTTTATAATCCAACGACAGAACATCTTAGAGTAATTAATCTTATACTAAATCCGAACGGAAACAATTCTAATATTTTCCATAAAGGAGCACCATATTCTCCAACAATTATTTATGAAGAAGAAAAACATTATAGAGTAGATTTCTCTTCCAGAGACCCTTATCTAGGTGGAAGTTTTTCTACAGAAGAAATAGATAAAGAAACTGGAGAAATACTTTCTACATTAAGTGGGCATTATGCTCCTGCACCGGATATACCAGGAGTAATCGAAGATGAAGAAGTTTTTATTGAAATTCTAAACTAACTAAAAAAGAATCATAGAAATATAAATTATAGGGTAATTCCCTTATTATCAAATTATATAATATTTCAAGAAATGAAAGCAAAAATTCTTACTTATTTAAAAATCAACATACCTTTTCTATGTCTACTCTGTTGTCTTGCTACTCTAGCTTCTTTTAAAACTATGACACAAAATGACAAAATAATGCAGCAAGAAGAACCAGAAAAATTTTTATGTATTGAAATATATGGGAAAAAAGGAAGTAATGTCAAAGTACGGTTAAATGATATTCCTGTTTCTGAACTACTAATTGAAAATGAAAAAGGTTATGGCAACTCTCTAACACTTGTTAATTATTATGCTATTCCTGGTATTAATACACTATCAGTATATCCCTTATCACAAAAAGGAACAGCAACTATACGTCTAGTCAGATATAATAAAGGTGAAATTACAGGAGAAAACAATGGAGAAACACTTCTGAAAATCGAAATTGAAAACGATGATACTCCAATTCATAAAAAGATAGAATTATCTGCAAATAGAAAAAGATGGTCTTGGATAGATACAGATATCATAAATGGCAAAAAAAGCAAAGAAGAAGCTATAACTTTCTCTAAGTCATTTTATAAAATAATGGAACAGAACGATATATCTAAAATGATTGCTGCAGCTGATCCTATACTCAATTATGAAATCCTATCTAAGCCCAAAACTTCAAAAGAAAAACTAATTAAAGAATGGACAAAAGGTCTAAACATGGTATTTACAGAGAAAGAAATATACGATGATATTAATTCAATCTCTATCAAATTGAACCCGATAGCCAATGGGAAATTGTTTGAAGTAACTAGAGAAGATGGAAGTTTTTTATTTCGTACATCTGACAAAAATGAATTTCCTGTAGGTTTTAAAAGTATCATTGGACGTAAAAATGGAGTTTGGAAATTTTATCATTAATACTAATTATCAATAATTATTAAAATAATTAATTACATCAAAACCTAATATTTATGTGGGAACATCTTACCGGCGGACAAGAAAATAAAGACGTAATTCGTGAGCATCTAAGTTTTTTGACAAAAACGGAAGAGGATCATAAGATTCTGGAACGTGTTGTACAACAATTTATAAAAGCTGAAATCAAGAATAACCAATTACTACTTACTTTTCAGCATGCAGAATATGAAGATGAAGAAATTATACTAGAGTGCCAACCGCCATATATTGCAGAAAAAGGTCCTACATCTTGGGTAAACTTTGCGAAAGTACATAATGGAATCATTTGGGAATCTCTTGGTGGAGGATATATCGGATTTAATGGAATACAGAAAAATGGTTGTGCGATAGAACAAAGTTGGGATTATTCTTACCTTGAAGAAGCAGAAGAAGAAAATGAAAAATTCATAAACTCTTTAAAAGAAACTGGTTTTACGCCTGCGGATACAGAAGGAATCATTGATTACGGCCAAAACTGGGTAATTGCTCATCCTGGACATCTGAATATTTTAGGAGAGTCTACACTATACTTTGTGTCACATGGGGATTGTGAAGCAGTCTTAATTGAAGAAGCACAAAACCTAGAAATACAGCAAGTAGTATTAAGAATCTTAGCAGAATACCTGTTGAGTGTAGAATATTTTTCTGAAATCTCTGATTAAAATCATGAATCATGTTTCAAAAAATTTTCGCCATTCATATACTATTCCTTAGCGGTTTTTCGTACACACAGAATCAACCAATGGATACCAAATTAACAAAAATCAAATACGGATCTATTATCGTAATAAAACGCGGAGAGAAAATAATTTTAGAAGATGACCTATCAATAGCTTTAGGGTTTTTCTCCCATAAAAATTCGGTAGATGGTACGCTCACAAAAGCATCTGCATATCTTCTTTTATCCATTCATAATGAAGAAACAGAACAAATTCTATCCGTATACAGTAATGATTATACAAAACCAGAGGAAGAACTAAATTCATTTAAGTATTCTAAAACTGTTAAAGGAGAAGATGGTTTTGAATATAAAGTAACTACCAGAAATCACGATCGGTTTATATTCTGGAAATCATATGAAATCCAACTTAAAGCCTTTGAATATGATGAATTTATTAAAATTTTAGTTAGTAAGAAACATCCATAACCCTTGAAGAAGAATAAGAACTATGAACGTCTGTTAGTTTTATGCTCTAAAGGCATTACTTCTTTCATCTTTTCTACAATATTATACGCTGCTGGGCAAACAGCAATATTTTGCATCGTTAAATCAGAAATTTGATGAAACTTTTTTCGATCTGTATGTGGGAACTCTTTACAAGCTTTAGGCCTTACATCATAAATCAAGCAATAATTATCAGAAGCTAAAAAAGCACAAGGCACTTCTTTAAGAACAAAATCACCATCTTCATCTTTTTTCAGATATTGATCTTCAAACTGAATAGATTTCATTTTTAAATGCTTGGCAATTCGGTCTACATCTATATCTGTAAATAATGGCCCAGTAGTTTTACAACAATTTGCACACTCTAGACAATCGGTTTTCTGAAACTCTTTAGTATGCAAATCTTGCATAAACCTATCCAAATTCTTTGGCGGTTTCTTTTTTAGCTTCGCAAAATACTTTTTATTCTCGTTCTGTGTATCTTTGGCCAGTTTCGGTAATTGATCTATGAATTCTTGCATAGCGCAAAATTACGAATTATGAATCACGAATTTCGAATTGAGAACTATAATGATAAACAAAGATATTTTTGGAGAAGCTATTAAAGATTTTTACAACAAAAAACATCAAGAAGATATTGTAGTCCAAGCTCCAGATTTTGATGATGACATCATACCCGTTTCTTATTTATTTAGAAATTATTCTGAAATGCCTAAAATCGAACAAAAAGCATTGGAACTTGCTTTTGGAGAGGTGTTAGATGTAGGCTGTGGTGCTGGAAGTCATAGCTTATTTTTAATAGAAGAGAAAAAATTAAAAGTACACGCAATTGACATTTCTGAAGGAGCCATAGAGATTTGTAAAAAAAGAGGAATCATAAATGCTAATGTTCAGGATATTTTTGATTTAATAAAGGTACAATATGATACCCTTTTGTTTTTAATGAATGGAAGTGGAATCATAGGAAAATTAGGAAGTATTGATCGTTTTTTTCTACACATTAAAAAATTATTAAAACCAAATGGTCAAATACTTATTGATTCTTCTGACATCTCTTACTTATTTGCAGAAGATGACGGGAGTTTTTGGGTAGATGCTTCTGCAGCATATTACGGAGAAATGCAGTACAAACTAAAATATAAAAATCTAGAATCTGATTGGTTCGATTGGTTATATATCGATTACAATACTTTACAAAATGCTGCTAACTCCAATGGATTTATTTGCGAACTTTTACTAGAAGGAGAAAATAATGATTTTTTGGCTAAATTAACTATGGCATCTGATACCCTTTAGTCTTTAACTGCTTAATAGTTTCGGTATATAAATCTCTACTCCATAGCTCACTAACCTCAGCAACCATTGTTCTTAAAGAATCACCTTGATTCTGAACTTTTTGACCAACTTCGGAACTAAAAAAATCCGATAACGCTACTTTTTGACTATCGCTAAGCTGTGCTCTATCCTTAACCATCTGCTGTCCTGTTTCTGATTCATAAAAAACGATAAGCTCTTTTATATCTTCATGAGAAAAATTACTACGATATGCAGACACTAATAATGATTTGATATTTCTTAATGGCTCCTTTTTATCACCCTTTAATTCTTCCCAAATACTATCAGGAACATTCTGGGAACTATATTGTTGTTTTAACAATGTAAACATTTGATCAATCGCTTGATCATATTGTTGTTCTGTTCCGTTTAAAGAAAAGTATCGCATTGCATCTTCATGGTACGATCTTTGTGCAAAATTTGCAGTAACTGTTAAAAATAACGTTAAAACAAAAACTAAGTTTCTCATAAATTCGTTTATTTACTAACCAACACCCCTGGAAAATCAAATTTTATGCAAATTACAAAATTCTTAAGTATTCTTTTATTCGCTTCTTTCATACTTGTTGGATGTTCTGATGATGATGACAACACACTTATTACAGATGGCGAATCACCTAATACACAACCTTTAGGAACATCTGCAAATGATTTATTAAGTGATACTAATTTTAGAGGATTAACAGTAGAGATTGTTTCTGTAGAGGGATTTGCTCCAACAACTACTGCTGTAAATACTTTTAGAACTTTTTTAGAAGAGCGTCTTTTTAAGCCAGATGGGATTACAATAAACCAACGTACTGTTTCTTCTTCTGGATTATCTCCATTTAATATTGATAAAATAAAAGAAATTGAAACTAATACAAGAACCGAATTTAATGAAGGTGATGAAATTACGGTTTATATCTATTTTGCAGATGGTACTAATGATAATGATGATGGTTCTAGAGTTACCTTGGGTACCGCTTATTTAAATACTTCTATTGTTATTTATGAAAGCACACTTCGTAATCTAAGCAGTAATCCTAACGCTCCTATGTTATCTACTATAGAAGCCGCTACACTAAATCATGAATTTGCACATTTACTAGGGCTTGTTAATATTGGAACACCGTTACAATCTCAACACGAAAACACCGTATCTAGAGGGCATTGTAATGTACAAAACTGCCTTATGGAAGCTGCTATAGAATTTGAAAGTGGTATGATGGATATGATGGGTAATGGAGTACCTGAACTTGATGCACAATGCATAGCAGACCTCCAAGCAAATGGAGGTCGTTAAAAGCTACACTAATTTTATTAATATACTTTTTCACCTCCTACATAGGTCGCATTTACCTTAATATTAGGGATTTTATCCTCATTGATTTCCATAATATTCTCTTCTAGGATCACAAAATCGGCAAATTTACCAGTTGTAATGCTTCCTTTTTCAGATTCTTCAAAATTACTATATGCAGCCCAGATAGTCATTCCTTTTAGGGTTTCTTCTCTAGTCAAAGCGTCTTCTTTTTGAAAACCATCTGCAGGATATTGTTTTAGATCTTTACGAGCTACAGCTGCATAAAATGTATAAAATGGACTTACATTCTCTACAGGATAATCAGTCCCTAATGCTAATTTACCTGTTTTATTAAGTAATTGTTTATACGCATATGCTCCTTTAATACGTTCCTCACCTAATCGTTCATCTGCCCAATACATATCGCTCGTAGCGTGTGTTGGCTGCACACTCATTACTAAATTATCGTTTAAAATTTTAAATTCTTCTGGAGCTACTACCTGTGCATGTTCCACACGCCATCTTCTATCGGACTTATCTTTTAATACATCATAATAGGTATTCATCACTACAGCATTGGCAGAATCTCCAATGGCATGTGTATTCATCTGGAAAGGAGAAGCCGCCAATTTTATTGCTAATTCCTTAAATTCTTTTGTCCCAATAACCATTGCACCATAATGATCATGTTTATCTGAGTATGGTTTCTTCAATACTGCTCCTCGAGATCCCAATGCTCCATCTGCATATACTTTAAAAGAAGACACATTAAGCTTATCTGTTTTGTGCACTCCTTGCTTTAAATAATAATCTACATATGCAGGTACATTACTAACCATAGCATACATCCTTATTTTTAATTCTTCAGCTTTTTGTAAACTGTCAATAACCTTAATAACATCTGGACTTAAACCAGCATCATCTACAGTTGTTAATCCATAACTAAAATTAATTTTTTCGGCATCTTTTAACGCTGCTACTTGTTCTGCCACTGTAGGTTGTGGAAAAATTGCTTCTACCAATTCCATTGGATTATCAATCAATACCCCTGTTAATTTCCCTTCTTTCTGGATAATTTCGCCACCAGCAATTTTTGTATCAATAGTGATTTTTGCTAAATCTAATGCAGCTTGATTAGCGAGCATTGCATGACCATCTACCCTAGTCACTGCCACAGGGATTTCTGGAAATAAACTATCTAGTTTTTCTTTGGTTGGAAATTCTTTAACTTCCCAATCATTTTGATCCCAACCGCGCCCGGTAATAAAAGACACTTTCTTCTTATCCTGAAAATCTATAATACGAGCTAAAACATCATCATAGCTAGTAGTACCTACTAAGTTTACTTTTTGCTGTTGCAGTCCTAACCCGTAAAAATGACAGTGAGCATCTATTAAACCGGGAACCACTGTCTTGCCTTTTGCATCTATAGAATCTGTAAAGGAATATGTTTTACTTACTTCTTCTAGACTCCCTACTGCTATAAATTTATCGTCTTTAATTACAAAGGCTTCTGCTTTAGGTTTTGATTCATCCACCGTATATACATTGGCATTAAAAACGAGTAAATCTGCTGTTTCTTTAGGTTGTTGACAAGAAATAAAAACAAGTGCACTAAGCGTACCTAAAAGTACTTTTTTCATGATATGTTGAGTTTGAAATGTGTTATCGGATAAAAATAAAGATAAAAAAGATGATATTCCTTTTTTTTCAAATTCTTAACTTTTGTAGAGCTATGGAAGTCATTGTTTAGTTAGTAGTACTGTTTATAAATTAACCACTCTTTTATAGATAATCCCTTCTGATCTATACACTATCATCAGAACATTAGTTCCTTGTCTATTATATAGTTCGGGACTACTCGTTGTTTTCCATTCTATTTTTCTTTTCTCAATTATATCATTCATCCAAACTTTATCATCTTTATTAGATAGAATCTTCTCCATTCCATCTGTCCATTTATTAACATCAGATGGATTTATCTTAATTACAAACTTATAATCCCACGAGGATGCTCCTGGCAGTGCAATTCTACTGTCTAAAAATCCATTTACATTAAATAGTTCGAATTCTGCGTCTTCAAAATCACTAAAATATTTAATTTCATTTTTTAGAATTTCTACGCGTTCAATCTTAGATTCATAATCATCGCTATCTAACATAGTAGTATTAGATTTTGAATTTGATGAATCAAAACAACTATTAAATATGAAAGTTATTAGTAAAAGTAGATACGTTATTTTATTCATTTTAATTGACAATAAAATTAATTATGAGTAATCAATTCTTATTAAAAACTATTATTTATGTTCTATATTATTTACTTTTTTCTAATGTAGAAAAAGCACTAGCTTTGGTACCATCGCTATTAACTACATCATTATAAAAATAACTATATAGAACCCGATTTTGATCGATTTTAGAAAGAATAACAACCCCTTTTTCTATACAAACGTCAATGTTATTCTCAATTACTTCGTTAAATGTCGCTTGGTCTTCTGAGTACTTTATCAATTCCCACTTTCCGGTACAATTCAAGCTAGGATATGAGATACTATATGTTTCTCTTTTTGTGTCAATTTTCACTTCAACTGTCCATTGATTGTCCTCACTAAGGTCAATTTGGAATGCAGTTCCAGTCCATGTGCCCTCAAGCCAATTTTTATTTTTGGAAAAAGATGTATTATTGATACCACAACCAGCTATTATAAAGAAGCTAAACACAACTATTAATCTAAATTTTGTCATATGCAAATAATGCTCTTTAGGAAACATTGTGTAATTAACGATATTAAAATCAGCTATGCGTTATATAAGTAACAAAGATATATGCGTATCATTAGTGTTTCAAAATATCGTTACGAAGCGAACGTATTTGAACTTTATCATCCGCAAGATTTAAGAATTGAGTTTTATTCATAATAACTAAATTAATATCTGTTAATCCATTTGGACCATAATTATTTTCTGTAATAAACTTCCCATTGTCTAATTCTAATATTGCACTAGAATCCATTACTTGTTCATTATCTAAGAATCTAAAGTGTATATCTTTTATCTGTTTATTTCTAAACATTAGCCTAGATGTTAAACCATACCTTTGAGCTTTCTCAAAACTAATACGTTTATTGTTTGAATAATCTTCTACTAAATCAATATCATCATTAAGATGCTTAGGCAATAAAACAACTTGACCATTAGATAATCTAATCTGAGACTGAAACTCTTGCATTCCTTGTTCATTTTCGACTGTATAATTAAATCGAATTTTTGAGATTTTTTCATCAATTAAATCAGATAGTTTCATGGCTTAGTGCAGTATTAGTTAATGATTTGTGTTTTAACATAGTAAGCTTAAATATAATAAATTTTCGAGTCAACGCATAACTCAATACTGTGCACCTCTATTTTTATATATTATTCTAAAACATCAAATTAGAAATACTTCTCTAAATAATAGTTACAGATCTAGTAAATACAATCTTATTTTAATCAATTCAGCTTTAACTTCTTGATTTTCATCGTTCTAAATTTCCTTTTTAAAATATACTACCGCTTCATCCTTATCTTTTTCTGTTACATAGAATTTTCCTAATGCCAGATGATTATTCGAATTATCAGGATGAAAATCTAAATTCATTTCATAAGATGTTAAAGCTTTTTTAGGAAGATTATGACCTTCTAACATATAAGAACCTATATCATTTACGAGAGCCCATTCTGGCTTTACTTCACGGTTCATATGCACGCTTATTTTTTTATTATTATGGAAGATGGATTATTAATATTCGTAATATTTGATATATCAAATATTATAAAATTTTAATTGTACTGCTAACACGGGGTAATAGAATCAATTAATGATTCTAGCCTAAACCCTGAACCATTCATAAAACTTCCTTGAACCTAATACTACATTTTTTGAACCATACACAATATCGCGCTACTTGAGTTTCGAGATACTTTTGTAAAAACAAATGATAACATAAATCATTCTTAAGATTTCAATCACATAATTCGGTAATACATAAAAAATTATACCATGAAAAATCAAATAAATAAAGTAAGAATAATCCTAGCATTTGGACTTACATCATTTTACATCGCTTGTAGTGATGATGATAACATATCCCAAGTAGTAGCAATTCCAGATTCAATAACAGTTAAAGAATCAGATTTTTATCCCGAAGGAATTGTTTACAACGAATCCGAAAAAGTTTTTTACACAGGATCAATTCGAAAAGGCAAAATAATCAGTATTGATTTAAACGGGAATCAAGAGGTCTTTGCCGACGATGAAACTTTGACATCAGTTTTAGGCCTTATTATTGACAAAACAAATAATAGATTAATAGTCTGTAATACTGATCCTGGAGTAGGAATCAAAACTGATCCCTCGACAGTAGGACAACTAGCTCAAGTTATTATCTATGATCTATCAAATAGAAGTAAGATTTCTACTATCGACTTAGCAAGTTTACTACCAGGAGGTCATTTAGCAAATGATGTAACTATTGATCCCGACGGTAACATATATGTAACAGATAGTTTTTCGCCTGTAATTTATAAAGTAGATCTTTTAGGTAATCCTTCTATTTTAGTAAACAACCCCTTGTTTAGTGCTCCTGCGGGTGCTTTCGGACTAAACGGTATCGTTTATCATCCAGATGATTACCTTATTGTAGGCAAATACGACGAAGGAAAACTGTATAAAATTTCGCTCTCAGACACAAATAATATAACCGAAATAACGCTGAACGGAGCTGTTAACTCTGTAGATGGTTTATTATTAACAGATAATAACACATTAATATTAGCTAGTAATAATATAACTGGAGCTAATTTTGATGAAGCCATATACCAGATAGTAACCACAGATGATTGGGATACAGGAACTATTGTTAATACGTTTATAACTCCCTTAGGAACTTTTCCCACAACACTAGATGTAATTGAAAATGAACTATACGTTATTTATTCTTCGTTAAGTGCATTATTCGGTGGCGTAACACCACCAGTTGAAGAGTTTCCCATCCAAAAAATATCATTCTAAATTATTTATATCAAAACAAACAGTTATGTCAGAAAAATCAATAATGATTGTGAATGCAGTTTTAAATCCAAATGAAAAAGAAGCATTTACATACTATTCGGAACAATCAGTTCCATTATTTAAAGAAGCTGGCGCTATACCAATAGGAAAGTACAAAATTGCTAAAACTATTATCGGTTCTAAAAAACCACAAGTAGTTGTAATTATGGAATTCCCAAATAGCGAATCCATTATCAATGTTTTTGAGTCAGAAATTTATAAAGAATTACTGCCTTTTAGGGAAAAAGCGTTCCTTGAATTAGATGTTTTTATAGGAAAATAATCGAACAAAAATTATAATAAAATTAAACAATTATAGTATGAATACATCAACTTCAAATTTCGTAATAATATTTTTTGCAATCGCATTCATGTCTCCTTCGGTAGTAAATGCGCAAGAAACAGATTCTAAAGCTAAACAATTATTAAAAGCTATGACCAATGTAAATGGAGGTTGGGAAAAAATAGCTTCTAAAAAAGATGTCGAATTCACCTATATCTATCATGATTTAAAAAAAGGGAAAGACATTTCTACAGAACGCTATATTTTTGATAATGAAGTTTCTTGGGGAGAATACGAACAACACGAAGTTAACATATTACCTGGTCAAGCAGGAGTAGTTAAGCAGAATAAAATAAATGGGATACCTAAAGTTACTTTAAGTGGTAAAAAAATAACTTCCCAAGAAGCCGTAAATGGTACAAATTTCTTTAGATCGGTAAATTATTATTGGTTTACTATGATGTACAAGCTAGAAGATCCAGGTACAATACATAAATATTTAGGTCAAGAGACTGTTAATGGTGTAAAATATGATAAAGTACGTCTTACGTATGATGTTAAACTTGTAGGGAAAAAAGTAAATGATGAGTTCATTCTATTCTTTAATCCTAAAACACATTTAGTAGACAGGTTTATGTTTTCTTTGCCTGCTTGGGGAATAAAAAAACCGATATTAATTATGGTACTTGATTATGAGAAAATTGAAGACATACATATTGCTACTAAGAGAAAAGCTTTCGCTCCAAATGATTCTGGTGAATATTTTACGCTCGTTGAATTTACCACTAAGAATATTAAATTTAATAATGGGTTTACTATAGCAGATTTTAAATTATAAAATGAAACAAAGTAATATTAACTATTTTCATTTATCTAACGGAAGATTAACCTTTGGGATAGTCTTCCGTATATGACTACCTATTGGTTAAGAGTTATTACTAACTTCGGAATAATCATTTCTTATCCCAGAATCGTAAAATAGAAAACAACACAGGATATTTTTTTAATTTAGAAAACCAAATTTGAAAAACAATGACATTAACAATTCCCAGTGATTTTCATAAATCTTCTCAAGAAAATGATATCGTTCATACTCTAAATGAAAATACAGTTGTTTTATTAAACAGAAAAAATGAAACAAGTAGATCTAAAATAAACCTCACACAGCATTTAATTGCTTTTGGAATTGAAGGGAAAAAGTATTTTCATTCCCTTGATGATGATACAGCTCTTTATAAAAACGAAGCTATTTTTCTTAAAAAAGGATTGTTTTTAACAACAGAAAAAATAATGGAAAGTAATAATTATAAGAGTATATTATTTTTTGTTGATGATAATTTGCTGTTAGATTTTTTTAAAAAAAACGGGAAATACTTTCCATATACAAATAACTCAAAAGAAGAGTCACAAACTTATTTTAAATTTGATAACAGTCCTAATTTAGAAGCATATATAAAATCCATACTTATTTATTTTGAAAATAAAAGCCAACTTACTGAACCTCTTTTTAAGGTAAAATTTGAAGAGCTTTTATTAAATCTAGTAATAAATGATAAACAACATGTTTTCAAAGATTTTCTAACCAATTTAAATAAGAAAAACACGTACAATTTAAGTGAATTCATGAAAAATAATTTTACTCGTAATTTACGGATAGAAGACTTTGCATACTTAAATGGAATGAGTACTTCTTCATTTAAAAGAAATTTTGAAAAAACTTTTTATTTATCGCCCGCAAAATGGTTAAAAGAAAAACGAATAGAAAAAGCCGAATTTCTTTTACAGACCTCAGAAAAAAACGTTAACGAGGTCGCTATGGAAGTTGGTTTTGAAAATCCATCTCATTTTATTCAAGTTTTTAAATCACATCACGGACTTACTCCTAAAAAATTTCAACAGAAATTTTTTAGTTAGATCTCATTAAAAATTCTTTTGGACGCTATTAATTGGTTCAATTCTTTATAAAAATCAGATTTATTAATGAAATCCCCATGGTTGCTATAAATTCCTGTCATTGAATTTAATTCCTCCATTTCTTCATTGTAAACATCTATATTATCCACAAAATTAAGATCTTCTTTTACAATTCTTTTAGAAGCAATAGCTATATGAATTCTTTTGTTACACCTACATTTATTAGTAGTATTATAAACACCACAATTAGAATTTAAAAAACTACCAATTAGTTTCCTAGATTTTTGGAGTCGTTTCCTGAAATTTTCAGGAGAAATTTCGATTATCTCACAGGCAACATTACTTTTTATTTTAAGAATACTGCCTAGTATAAAAACTATTCTCAATTCTCTGGATAAACATTGAAGCATCGCTAAAGTGCACCCTGTTTTCATCTCCTTTTCTAACAAATCACTATCAGGCAAGTCATAACTCACAGGGTCATTAATCGAGTTTAATTCTTCTGAGAACTGACTAAATGAGATAGGTCTTTTTTCGAACGAAGTTTTCTTTTGATTAATTAAATAGTTTGTTGCAATTCTATAAACCCAAGTATTAAACTTACTTTTCCCTTGATATTTACTCAAATTAGTAATTACTTTTAATAAAATTTCCTGAGTAGCATCTTCAGCATCAGCCTTATTCCATAAAAACCGTATTGATAGATTATATACTAATTGATCAATGGACTTAATAAGTTTTTCAAGACTCCTTTTATCACCTTCTAAGCAAGATTTTATAAGTTGTTCTTCCATAATATATAATAAAAAGGCTAAGGCTTACCTTAGCCTTTTTTTGTTTTTCTTTAATCCGCTAAAATAGTCTGTAACAATAGTAATTCTTCTTTTAACTGACCAATTTGTGCACTTAATGTACCTTCCACTTCCTCTAATGGGACTGGAGGAGCAATTAATACGAAAGAGTAAATTGCATTATTGTCTGGTCCAGCTGTCACTCTAGAATACGCAACTCCTATACTATTGTCAGGCATTGTCATATACCAATCAATAGTCCCCAACTCTTTATTTATCTTTGTTTCTAAACCAATTTTAAGTTCACCATTAGGGGTTACTAATAATGCTGATTCTTGATCAGCTTCTTTAAATGCGCCAGTCCATTTAGAAAGGTTTAAAGGGTTTGCTATATAATCAAACGCCTTTTCTGTTGATGTTGTTAAATTAATGCTCTGAACATCATGATTCTTTATTACCATCATTCTTATATTTTTTAATAACCAATTTATTTTGGCTACATTATATTAGACAATCAAGAATGCGCACTGTGAAAATTTTTTACGTTTTTTTTCTACAGGTAACAAACTATAGTAAGAATGACTGTATTTTTAAACTAAATCAAGATAATTATGATCTTCTTTAAGCTGAGGTATCTATTATTTTTCAGAAAAGTAGTTCTTCGAATTTTCTTCTATTAGTTTTTTTAGATTTTCTAAATTTTCGTCTTCTTGCGTTTTCATAGAACTTGGCATAAAAGAAAGTAATGATTTTGCCCACATACTATTTCCCTTAATGTTGGATTTAGAAGTAATTATTGTCTTTCCACCTGCTTCTTTAAAAAACATTTCGTAATCTATATCCATAAAATCCATCGTAAAAGTCATTGCCATATGTTCATGAAGTTTCATGGCAGTTATAGTCTCTTCCATAACCATTTCTTCTCCACTATTATCTACATATACATTAGAAACTGCTCCAACCGTATTAGGAGTACCACTAACTAATTCTGTTCTTTTAAATCCCTTAATCCATTTAGGTAAATTAGAAACATCAGACATCACTTCCCAGGATTCATTAGCTGGTTTATTAACTGTTATCTCGTTTTCATAAGAAACGGATGGTGTAAAAAATCCAATCCCAAAAAACACTAATGTTAATACAATAATTAGATACAATAAATATTTTAAATACTTCATAATATGCGTTTTGTGTTCACCATAAATTTATCAAATTAAATTTAAACAGCTTACTCATAAAACCTGTAAATCAACACATTACTTTAATTCGAATAATCACAGGCTTCTGGCACTGAAATGTATTTATTTTCAATTTTATTCACTTCGACAAATTTATATATCCATTCCTTCTTATTATCTTTTATCGAGTATTGCTCTTTAATGATATCGAAATTAAAATTTTCTTTATCTACCAACTGTTCCCAAGATATATGTATGTAATGATTCGCGATAAAAGGCATATCGAATTTTTTATCCTTATAAGTAATAAAATGGAGATCTAGTTTTTTTCTCCGGCTTAGTCGTTTATTTTTTTTAGCTCTTTTTTTCATTACTATATGATTAAAAGCAGTATCATTGATAATAGTATCTTTTAAATTTTCAAAAAAATATTTCCCTGCATATTTCCGATTCCATTTTGGTGTTCTTATTTTTTTCACATAATCACAATCCAAATTAATTCTATTTGCTTTTAAAAAAGCCTCTTTTTCTAAATAAAAAATGGTTTGAAAACCTATTTTATGATCAATAAAATGGAACTTAAATTCTAGACTACCATCATTAACCACTAGAAGATGATAATCATTATTCTTAGAATTAATCAAAGCCACTTCCATATTAATCGGCATATTTAGGGATCTTTGACTTGTAAATCCTATCATGTAATCAAAAGTATACGTACGCTGAGCAGAAATTAATTGTATTGAAAAAATTGTAATTATTAATAGTAATATCTTATTCATTTTAGCTTTTCCAGTTATAAAGTCAAAACTAAGATATTTTAACTTTCTACACAGGTATTAAAATGTATACTCTTCTTTATCTTTATTCCAAGTTAAATCAATTTTAAAACTAATAAGATTTAATATACCTCTTCCTCTCTTCTAATTCTAAGAATTGCTTCCCATTACCAACAAGAAATTTTGTTGGAAGTGTTTCTCTATCATTAAATCGCTGTAGAAATACTATAAAGTGAAGATGTGGTCCTGTAGACCATCCTACATTACCGCTATATCCAATATGCTGTCCTTTTTTGATGACTTCACCTGGAGTCACTTTGGATCCATTTTTTTTGATATGCGTATATTCTGCAAAAGTACCATCAGAATGATACACTAGTATATAATTATTAAACTTAGCACAATCGGCACCTGTACACGTTTTATTATTCCCTTGTTCTACTAAAACCACTTTCCCTTCTCTAGACGCATAAATGGGTGTCCCTACAGGCATTCTAAAATCTAATGCATATTCATTATAATGAGATATCTTGCCATTATAACCTTGGGTTACCATATGCTCCGTACCTTTTTTAAATGGTAAGTGATATGGATAATCAGTATCATAAGATTCTTGTAAATGATTTCCATGATTATAGCGAACACTAAACCCTAAACGAATGGCTTTTTTTCTATCTACCACTGTTAAATCAGCAATATAAAATTTTGTTGTTTGTTCAGGGACTTCTATGATCTTAATATCCCCAATATTTGAAGTAAGATTCTCTATCTTAAAATCTATCTCTACCGAAACTGGGCAAAACTCCCCATTATCTGCATAAATTGTATATCCATTATCTGTTTCTTCGTAATAGACTTTAAAATTATCTTGACCAAAAGTAGTTATCCATAATAAACTAACAATCCAAAATACAGCGCTCCTCATATTCAATTCATTTCCAATTACTAGCAGAAAATAAGCTTTTTATTTTGGAATTACTAATGGATTATATTTTAATAAACCTAAACAAAAGTTAGATTAATAATTAAACTTATACGTTACTCCACCTAACACCTGTACTCCTTGTACAGGAAAGTTCACCCAACGTTCATAGTTTTGACCCGCAAGATTATTGCCTTTTATAAAAACAGAGAGTTTGTCATTAAATCGATATCCAAGGTTCACATTAGCATCAAAATAGCTATCTAATGTTATGGTAGCTTCTGGTGTTGGCGGAGTAAAAGCAACGGCAGTATTGATATCCTTTCGCTCACCGACATAAAAAAGTTGTGCTCCAGCGAACCATTGATCAGTAATCTGATAATCTAATAATACAGATGCTTTTAACTCTGGCAGATTCCAAGCTTCTTGTTCATCTTCGGTATTATAGCTAAAATATTCTCCAGAAACTCCCAATTTAAATTTCTTATTGATATTAAAATTTAACTCTCCATATCCATTCAGTGTTAGAATATCATCATATCGATATGCAAATGAATTACCAAAATCATATCCTTCTAATTGTAATATTTCTGGTCTATTGTTTACAAACAAAGCCTTATCATTTTCTGATATATATCCTCCTCTAAAATTATAACTTACTATATCAGAGATTTTTCCTTTTAACCCTACGTATGCATCAAATTGATTATGAGTAGGCGTTAACACCAATGTTGGAGATATATATGGATTTGCCTGTACCGCATCTCTATACGTGTTTTGTTTTAATCCACCTTCCAATCCTCCATAAGCAATTACTGCTTCATCTAATAATCGATAAGACGCTGTAACTTTAGGATAGATAAAAAAGTCATTGTCATTATTCTGGCTATCAATACTATAAAAAACTGAAGCACCCAAATTTAAAGTTAAATTATCTCTTAGCACTACAAGACTTGGTTGTATTCCTAGATTAAGAATACTAAAATCATTTGGAGTTTGTAATACCTGATCTAATGGTCGATCAAAACTTCCACCCAAATAATCAACGATGAAATCCGTAGTAATTAATTCATCTACAATTTCGAATTCAAATGTGGGTGTAAAAACTGCATGATGTTCTGTAGAGCTTAATGCATCCCCAAAATATCTATAATTTAGCGAAGCTCTTTTAAAATATAAATCATCAAACTGCAATTTGCCCCCCAACTTGGCCCCAAAATAATTTTGTTGAGGGTCAATTGCATCAATTTGTGCCTCTGTTAATGCAGGAGTTTCGGGTAAACCATACCAATTATACAATTGATGCTCTGCTCCTACTTCTATTCCATATGTAAAGTCTTTGGTTCGTGAAGTATAATTAAGATCCAAAAACGTATTATAAAATTTATCGTCTAGCGCTACATCTTCTATTCCTCCCTGAGAAGAATTATGATGTAAGTACAACCCCATATTATCTGTACGATTTATCTGAAAATTGCTATAAAACTCCGCTAATACAGATGTAAAATTACCAAAACCTAAAGTAGCATAATTATCATACAACGGTATTTTCTTTGGTTTATCAATATTAGCCGCTCTTCCTTTTGCAGGAGTAAATGTTGACGCTACCGGAACCGAAAAAATACTATATCGCAGCTGTTTTTTCTTTTGGGTAACAGAATCATTAAGAATCGGTGTAGACTTTATTTTAAATGCATCACTAATCGTAGGTGTATATGTTTTAACAATAACTACACGTTCTGTTTCTATGGTTTCCTCTTCTTCTTTTTCTTGGGCCACTATTGCGGTAACACTAAACGCAAAAACACAAGTAAAGGAAATTAATTTCTTGATATATCTCGACATAAATTGCTAAGAGTTTATAACTGATTATTATTGTTCGGTTTGGATGGATGAATTAGTTTTTGCCTCTTCGGCTTTGATTTTTTTGAGCTCGGATCGTGCTTCGTCAATTACATCTTGATAATCAGTAAAGTTTTTGATAACACTTTCTAAAATATAAGTTGCTTGATATGCATCTTCTAGTCCATAAAAGTTTTTAGCCATTAGCACTAAACCTTTAGCACCATATAATTTATATCCTGAAAAATCTTTTGCTAATTTTTGTACAGTTTCGTTTGACTCTTTATAGTTACCTTCTTTATTTTTAAAATACGCTTCATAATATAAAGCTTCTGCGGCTAACTCACCTGTGGCAATTTTTCTAACTTCGGAATATGCTCTTTTTGCTCGAGTATCATCTGCGGTTTGTAAAGCAGCACGAGCAATAAAAATCTGAGCATCACTTTTTACATCATTCTGTATTTTTGGATTACTCAATACTTTTTCTGCGTATGCAATTGTTTCTTGATAATGTACTAGTTGATAATGCGATTTCATCAAATTAGATTGCGCAAATATAATGTTCTGAGGAAAATCGGCTGATTTTTCTAATCGTTCCAATACAGGAATTGCTTCATTATAATTACGATTCTCTAAATAGATCTGAGAAAGTCTAGCCAATGCTTGCTCCGTAAACTCCGTTCTATCTTTTTCTAACACATATTTATAATGTGGGATGGTTGCTTGTTTATCTCCTTTTTTATAAAACAATTGTGCTATATAAAAGTGACTTTTTAATGCATGTAATCCATTAGGAAACTCGCTTAAATATTTTTGAAAACCGGTAATTGCAGCATTATCATTATTTTCCAAAAACTGTTTTTCTGCTGCCTCATATGATGTATTATCTAGATCTGCATCTGTAACATCCACAAAACTCAATCCTTTTACCCAACTCGAATACTCATCCGTTCTACCTAAATCTACATAAATCAATCTTGCGGTATTAACGGCTTGGATTGCTTCCTCTGTTCCAGGATAATCAGCAACTACACTCTTAAACTTTGTGAGAGCCCTATTTCCCTGATCGCCATTATAATAAATTAATCCTTGTTTTAACAAAGCCTTTGGCACGTAAGAACTTCTCGGAACTTCTCTGATTAATCGATCGTATGCTTCGATACCTCTCTGTGTATTATTCTCTGCCACATATGTATTTCCTAAAGCAAACATTGCATCATCGCGATATGTGGATCGTGTATATTTTTTAATAAAAAGCTCTAGATCACTAATCTTCTTATCATTCTTTTTTACAAAACCATAACTTATTGCTTTCTGATAATGTGCATAATCAGAATCAGCACCACCATTTTTAATTGCCTTATTATAAGCTTCCATTGCTGGCCAATATTTTCGGGAAATAAAATGACTATCTCCTAACCTTAAATAAGTATCCGTTAATTGTGTTTCATCTATACCTCTTTTTTTAGAATAGGTATCAAAAAACTCTGCAGCCTGTGGGTATTGTTTTAGTTTAAAATAGGTATAACCAATATTATAATCTATTCCTTCATATTCAATTGTTCCAGCAGCTCCGTCTTTTCCTTTAAATTGTTTAAATCCTATAAGTGCTTCTTCAAAACTATTTTGCAAATAATCACATTCTGATTTCCAATAAATTGCTTTTGCTGTAAATTTCGGATCTGTTTGTTGTGCCAACGATTTATCAAAATATAATTTCGCCTCCGCATAATTCGCTTCATTATACAACTCTATTCCACGAAAATATGCTACTTTTTGATATACTACTTTATCACCAAAATTGCGACTTCCCTCTAGCAAATCCATGGCTTCCTTATAATTCTTAGAAGTAATATAGGAACTAATTAACAATTCCTGAATTTCTTCTTTAAACTCAGAATTAGGATATGCTTCTGCATAAGACAATAATACTTTTGGAGTACTCTCATATGAATTACCAATCTCATAACTTAGCTTAGCGTAGTTATATAAAGCATCTTCTTTTATCTTAGCTTCAAAATCCATTTCGGAAGCATTCTTAAATGCGTTTAATGCTTGTTGTTTCTGATCTGTTTTTAAATAAGATTCTGCTAAATGATAATATGCATTCTGTGCAGTTTCATTACGCCCATCTACTATTTTATTAAACTCTGAAATAGCATTAGTATAATCTCCACCTTTATAATACGCATACCCTAATTGATAATAATCCGTATTATTCCATTTCCCTTTTCTACCTCTATATGCCTTTAGGTGCGGAATTGCTTTATCATATTGTCCTAAATTAAAATAACTTTCTCCGATGATTTTATTTAATTCTGACTTTTCCGAAGGTTTAGATCTAGAAAGTTGACCTAACCCATCATTAATTGCATCCTGAAACTTTCCAGACTTAAAATTCATATCACTCTGGAAATAGGATAAATTCTTATTGTATTTATCGAGATCTTTAACCTCATCAAACAATTTATCGGCTTCCTGATAATTATCTCCTTCATATGCGATGAAACCTAGATAGTACTTGGCCTGAGCTCCATATTTATCAGTTTCTTCTACTTTAGTTAAGAATTTTTTAGCTTCATTAAATCGTTGAATTTTAAAATATGCATATCCGTTATTAAAGTTGAACTTTTCTTTTTCGGAACGACTCATATTCCCCTCATCTACTTTGTCATACCATTTACGAGCATATGCATACTTACCATTATCAAAATAATAATTTGCTACATCCAGATATGCTGCATTACGTTTTATACTTGTCGGATACTGCACCACAAATTCTTCCATCAAATCGTCCGCACCTTTTTGATTTAACCATACAGCACAATTTGCTATATAATAAGTACATTCTGCATCGATATTTTCATCGTCTACAGCATCTCTTACTTTATCAAAAAGATTTTGAGCAGCTAGAAATTGCTTATTGTTATAAAGTTCTAATGCCTGATTGTACAGTACTAGTTCATTTGTGTAAATTGCTGATTGTTGTGCAGAAATCTTCGAAGATAGGACCGCTACAAAAAGCATCAAAGTGATGTATTTGTTCATGTAAATATTTCTTTCAAAGTTTAGACTCTGGATAATACCAAAGTTCCAGTTTAATAGAAATCTCAAGGATTGACCTTGACCAATTTTTCTTAAAGTAAATATCGTTTCCCGCGAATAAATTTTGTGTTAAAGATACCCTAATCTTCATACTAATAACGAAATATTTTGGAGATAATTACATTAACCTTCATTTTTTGGATCAGATATAATTTGATTTATGATTTTAGTATATTTTTTTGCCCCTTTATGGTTAAGATGATCAGGGTCGTAAAAATCTGTATCTTCTATCCTAATATCTTCTCTTAGGTTTATATAAGTTACATTCTTATAATGACTTGCTAGATCTTTACACGAATTGGTAATTTTCTCTAATTTACTTGGGTTAAGTAGTTTTAAATACTCATTATATACTGGCATATCAACTAAATAAACATTGCATTTTATTTTTTTGCAATAGGCTATAATCGATTGAAGTCTAATTAAATTTTCTTCGAAATCCATTAAAAAATCCTCATGCCTTTTTGCCGTAGCTCTACTTCCTTCTACTAAAGGTATATTGTTTGTATTTTCATAGTATGTCCCCCAACCCTTATCATCACACCCGATAATTGTTCCTTTATACATATAATCGTGAAATAAAGTAATTGATTTATCAAAACGACGAGTCAATGAGAGACTATATTTTTTCACATCTAGTGGATTAATAATGGGAACATCTAATTCCATTTGATTATGGTAAAAATATTTACGCCATCGATCTTCTTTGGTATTCTCCAGTTGACTTAAACTATAATAACCGATAGTAATAACTACATTTTTTAGATTAGGAAGACTATCTACATGCTTATCAAACAATAATTGATCAAAATACAAGCTCTGACTTATATTAGATGCATTAAAAGTTTTGGTATCCATAAATTCTGGATTAATACCGAAAAAAGCATGAGAATCCCCTAAAACCAATGTCTCTATGTCATTATAAGAGTTACTAATCATTCTATGCTTATAAGAATAATTAGATTCTACAGTTCTATAAAAACACTCTAATGCTACCCAAATAAAAAGCAGTGGTAGTAGAAATAAGAATATTTTTTTTATAAAAACCTTCATAGTTTAGAATTGAAAATAAATAAAGGTTTGTAAATCCCCTGCATAGTAAAACACGACGAATACCGTAACATAATAAATTAGATATCGAATGCTTTTAGACGATATATACTGAATATCCAATAAGTGTTCTCTTTTTTTCTGAAACCATTCTATGCCTAGATATCCAATCAATAAAATCAAAAACAACTTATTCCCTTGTGGAATAGAAAAAAGTGTTGATGAAAAAATACGATCTAGATACCCAAAGGCTTCCGTGATTGAATCTGCTCTAAAAAAAACCCAAGCAATAGTAACTATAAAAAATGTAATACTCATTCTTAAAAAATCAACTACTATTGAATTTTGATTTTGGAGAAAAACCCCAAATTTTGTTTCATTATTTATAAAAACTGTAAATATCAATATGATTCCATGAATCAATCCCCAAAAAATAAATGTAAGATTAGCTCCATGCCATAACCCACTTAGCAGAAAAACAACAAGAATATTAAATACCAATCTAAATTTTGAAACACGATTACCTCCCAACGCAATGTATACGTAATCTCTAAACCAAGTAGAAAGCGAAATATGCCATCGTCTCCAAAACTCAATTAAGTTCTTTGATAAATAAGGGAAATTAAAATTTTGCTTTAAATCAAACCCTAACAATCTTGCAGAACCAATAGCAATATCCGAATAACCTGAAAAATCTCCATAAATCTGAAAACCAAAAAATATAGCACCACATAACAAAGTGCTTCCTGAATATGCTGTATAATCTTCGAACAGTCTATTAACTATTACCGCACAATTATCCGCAATTACCATTTTCTTGAACAAGCCGCCCAAAATTAATCGCAAACCATCAATACTCTTACTATAATTAAAAACTCTACTTTTATTAAACTGAGGCAAAAGATTAGAAGCTCTTTCTATAGGTCCCGCAACTAACTGCGGAAAAAATGAAACAAATGCAAAAAATGAAATGAAATCATTGGTAGCGCGTATTCTTTCTCTGTATACATCTATTGTATAACTCAATGTCTGAAACGTATAAAAACTTATACCTACAGGTAAAACGAGTTGCAATGAACTATAAGATATTGGCTTACCAAATAACAAAAATGCCTCTGTGAACGTTTCTATAAAGAAATTAAAGTATTTAAAGACGAATAAAACACCTAGATTAAAGAATAAACTAATTCCCAAAAGTATTTTTTTTCTAACTCTAGTTGTGGTCTGCAATTGACTAGCAACCAAAAAATCAATCATTGAACTTAAAAATATAAGCGATAAAAATCTCCAGTCCCAAAAAGAATAAAACAAGTAGCTTACCGCTAGAAGAAAGATATTTTGAATCTTTTTTGAGCTGTTAAAAACGAACCAATACAAAACAAAAACGATTGGAAAGAACAACGCAAAATCAACGGTATTAAATTGCAAAATATGAGCATATGAATTCTCTGGAAAAATACTTAAAATCTACGTGGATAAAAAAACATTTTTAATAAATACATTATTGCATAAACTTTTTACTTTTACTAAAATTAATAAAATCAGAATTTCATACTATGTCCGATATGGTTTTAAGCCTTAAAAATGCTTCAATTTATCAACGAGAAAATTTAATTCTTTCAGATGTTAATGTCGAAGTTAATAAGGGAGATTTTGTATACCTGATCGGTAAGACCGGTACAGGAAAAAGTAGTTTCATGAAAACACTTTATGGAGACATTCCTCTAATAGAAGGGGAAGGAAGTATTGTTGATTTTGATTTAAGTACTTTAAAAGAAAATCAAATTCCATTTCTTAGAAGAAAATTAGGAATCGTTTTCCAAGATTTTAAACTTCTTAATGACAGAACTGTAAAGGATAATTTATTGTTTGTACTAAAAGCGACTGGATGGACTGATCAAAAAGCGATGGATAGTAAAATTGATGATGTCCTTGATAAAGTAGGCATGAAAACAAAGGATTTTAAATTCCCATACCAATTATCTGGTGGAGAACAACAGCGTATTGCTATTGCCAGAGCACTACTTAATGATCCAGAATTAATTCTTGCCGATGAACCAACTGGAAATTTAGACCCTCAAACTTCTGTAGAAGTTATGGAAGTACTACAGGACATCAATAAAAATGGTAATACAATTTTAATGGCTACTCATGATTATGCATTGCTATTAAAATATCCATCTAAAACTTTAAAATGTGAGGGTAACAAAGTTTTTGAAGTGGTTCAACGAAAAGGATAATTCTACAAATTAATACAATAATGCGACTAGTAACCCTCGATGACTTTATAGAGACTTACACTAAGTTTAGGCAAAGAGGACTGTCTTTTATTACCTCTAAACTAAACATTAATAGTATTAAAAGAACAAAAAGTGCTTTTAATGAATTAGATATACAATCTGCTAATTGGTGGATCATTCCTAAAATTCAAGAGCGATGGAATCAACTTATAACAGGAGACTCTAAAATTGAATATGAAGACTTTGTGATGAAAAAGTTCTTATCAAATTCTAAAGATCTAAAAATGCTGTCATTAGGCAGTGGAATTTGTAGTCATGAACTCACATTTGCAAGCTATAAGAATTTTAAAGAGATCGTATGTATTGATATTAACGAAGTACTTTTTGACGCTGCTAAAAAATCAGCATCAGAGCAAGAATTGGATAATATTAATTTTAAAATTCAAGATCTGTATTCCTATAATTTTCCGGAAAACTATTTTGATATTGTTTTTTTTCATGCCTCATTACATCATTTTAAAAACATAGAAGAGCTTGTCGGACAAAAAATAAAAAGAACCTTGAAAACGGATGGGAAGCTAATAATTAATGAGTTTGTGGGACCAAATAGATTACAATTCCCAAAACATCAAATAAAAGCTACCAATAGTGCTATAAAACTCATCCCTAAACCCTATAGAAAAAGGTTTAAATTAAATTTGTTTAAAAATAGAATTTATGGCTCAGGCATTATTAGAATGATCCTGGCTGATCCGTCTGAATGTATAGAATCAGAAAAAATATTACCTGCTATTCATAAAAACTATACCACAATTTATGAAGCTTCTTATGGTGGTAATTTGTTAGCAAATGCACTTAAAGACCTATCCCACCATTTTTTAGAATTAGATTCAGAAAAAGAAGTTGTACTAAATAAATTATTTGAGTATGAAGATAATTATTTAAAAAACCACTCCAGTGACTTTGTATTTGGAATTTACCAAAACACTACTAGTTGATTGAGCATACTAAGAATCATCTTTTTTATATACATGTGGATTTTCTCGAATTCCCTTTTTAAATATTTTTCGAACCCCCATTCTTATTGATGAATCGATTTTCAATATTTTATCTCTAAAAAATTGACCTGGCCAACCTCTAAAAGTAGTTACATGGAAAGATCTTTTCGCATCTACTGGTTCCGTAGAGAAATAATAATTAGAAATACAACATCGTACCTTATCCACTTTTACCTTACCAACAGAATGCCAAGAATTCTTATGAGTAGCCATAACGACTAATCTATTACAACGAGAATTTATAGATATTGGTTCGCTTTTAAGTCCTTTTGGCCATAGTTCTAAGTTTCCTCCATTTTCTGACATCCAATCCGGTGTTACATAATATAATAAATTAAGTACACGCCAAAGTTTGACATCCTTATCGTGAGAATTATCTAGATGCGGGTTCAAATAATTTCCTTTGCCCATCATCGAAATTCCTCCTGCATATAAATCTCCATCAGGTTTTACACTGCTATATTCGCATATTTTGGAGATTAAATCAACAATCCTCTTATCCTGAAAAGCATAAATAGTCTCCTCTAATAAAGGGTGATATCTATTCATTTGGGCAGCTACATATTTATACTCTCTTAAACTCCTTTTTACTTTTATATCCTTCGTACTAGGAAACTTATCAAAAATTTCACTAGTTAAATGTTCTGGTAGCAGATCATCTAAATAAAAATATCCAATACCCTCACTGGTATGAGCAAAGTGTTTTTTTAAAACTTCTTCATTATCTTTGAGCTTTAAAAAAATGAGATCAGCAATTTTATCTCTATTAGGGTGATTCATCTATCCAATTACAATTTTGTCTTAAAAATAATTATAAACTTCTAGTAAAACATCTATAAATGTTATCAATTTTGATCCCTGTCTATAATTATAACATTATTCCGTTGATTAAAGAGGTTCATCAGCAAATTTCATTATGTAACGTCTCTTTTGAAATATTAGTGTTTGATGATCATTCAGATCATTTCATAAAAGAAAATGATGGTGTTCATGAATTATCAAATTGCTCTTTTAAGAAATTACCAAAAAATATAGGCAGAAGTGCTATTCGGAATCTATTAGCCTCTAAAGCAACATATGATTCTCTTCTCTTTATAGATGCTGGAACACTTCCAGAACGCAAAAACTTTATTAAAACATATCTAGATAATATAAACCATAAGGTTATAACGGGTGGAATGACTTATTTAAAAAAGCCACCCAGCAAACCTTATCGCCTTAGATGGATGTATACTAAAAAAAGAGAATCTTTAGCTAACAGAAATAAAAGATCTATCGTTTGTTCATCGAATTTTTTAATTCAAAAAGAAATTTTTAAAACCATAAAATTTGATGAATCTTTAGAAAAATATGGATGTGAAGATGTAGTATTTTTTGATGCTATTGCTAAAAAAAACATTCCAATTACATATATTGACAACCCTGTAGTACATGATGCTAATGATAATGCAGAGGCTTTTATTATAAAAACAGAGCAAGCCATTGAAAACCTAATTGTTTTAATCAATACCAATAAACTTTCTTATGATAGATACAAGGTTTCTAGTATTTACTACAAAATAAATAAAATAAAAATCGACAAAATCATCTCATTTACCTTCAGAATTTCGAGAAACCTTCTTAAAAGAAATTTCAATTCTTCTTATCCTTCTATGGTATGCTATGATTTTTATCGTTTAGGTTACTTTTGTTTAATTAAAAACAAGATATAGTGCCTTTTTTCTCCATCATTATTCCACTTTACAATAAAGAAAAAAATATCGAGAAAACGATACAATCCGTATTCGCTCAAAATTACACGAACTATGAGATTATAATCATAAATGATGGTTCTAATGACAACAGTGAAAAAATCGTAAATACTTTTACGGATGAAAGGCTGCGATATTTTTTAACAGAAAACAAAGGAGTTTCTAACGCTAGAAATTTTGGGATTGACAAGGCGAATGGAGAGATTATTGCCTTTCTGGATGCAGATGATTATTGGTATCCAAATCATCTCGAAATATTATTTCAATTATATAAAAAATTTCCTGATGCTGGTTTACTAGCAACATCTTATGAGAAAAAATTTAATACAAATTCTATATTTTTAGCGGACTTTAAGAGCATAAAAACGGATAGTAATTCTTTCATAATTATTGATGATTATTTTGATTCTAGTTCCATTGATGCTATTGCATGGACTTCGGCCAGTGCAGCTCCCAAAACTGTTTTAAATGCAATTAAAGGTTTTGATTCTTCTATAACACACGGTGAGGATACAGATCTTTGGATTCGTATTGCATTACGGCATAAAGTAGCTTTGGCAACATATGTCACTGCCACATATAATCTAGATGCCAAAAATCGATCAAAAGAAATAAACATAAAGAACAAAAACTTTATAAAGTTTGAAAAATTTGTTGAAGAAGAAAAACATAACCCTTCTTTAAAAATATATCTAGATGCTAACCGATATTCTATAGGATTAGAATATAGAATTGCTGGAGATTATTTGACCTCAAAAAAATATTGTGAAAATATTAATTGGAAAAACCTACATTGGAAAAATAGATTTTTAATAAAACAACCTAAAATAATATTACTATTGCTAAAAAAAATCCAGAATATTTTAATTTCTATTTTTAGGCTAAAACTATCTAGTTTTAAATAGTTTAAAATCATTAAAGCTTCTGATATAATCTTCTTCTTTATATACATCAGAAGCTAATACTAAACAAACTGATCCAGAAGAAAAATTTTCTAACTCTCTCCATATTCCAGATTTAATCAATAATCCTTTATTGGGTTTATTAAGAGTTATTTTCTTTTGATTTTCCCCGTCATGTAAAATCACATCAAAACTACCACTTAATGCAATCAAAAATTGTTGTAAATTTTTATGCGCATGACCTCCTCGACTTGCATCACTAGGGACATCATACAAATAATATACTCTTTTTGTTTCAAAAGGTATAACATCCTTCTCTACCACCGCAATATTACCCCTAGGATCTTTTATTTTAGGAATTTCAATAATTTCACAATCCTCGGCGGTTGTCATATTTTCTATTTTTTGGAAGGAAGTATTGCTTGCCATTGTGGTATTATATTTTCTATTTCAAATTTTGAAACACTAGAGATCGTACCATTTTTACATTTTTGATAAAAAGCCTGATCTTCTATCATTTTATTTAAAGCCTCCGTAAAAGCCATTTCTTTATTTAAAGGCACTAATATACCATTCTCACCGGTAACAATCACTTCTGAGGGACCTGATTTACAATCTACCGACACTACTGGCGTCCCCATAGCTAAAGATTCTATTAACACCATCGGAAAACCTTCGTAGTTACTGGTTAATGTTGTATACAAAGCTTTTTTTACATAAGGAAATGGGTTTTCCGAAAATCCTTTGAAAACCACATAATCTTCAATCTTTAATTTTTTAACCAGATTTTGAATCTTTATTTTATCAGGCCCATCACCGATTATAAGAAGTCTTATACCTTGTTTCGGTAATCTTGATGCAGCATATGATTCTACTAGAAAACTATAATTTTTGGAGTCTTCAGAAATTCTACCATAAGATAAAATGTAAGGATAACTAGGTGTCTCTACATTTACCTCAGACATCGTATCCCAACGTTTTCTATCAAATGCATTATAAATACAACTTCCTTTACTTAAACCATATTTTTCTTTAAAATGACATACTGCTTCTTTAGAAACTCCAATCAATTCATATGCATCCTTATATAACAATTTTCCTAAAAATCTATTATCAGGAAAATAAATACCGATATTATAACTGTGAATAATAAAGACTGTATCCGTCTTTTGATACACAAAAGTATTAATAAACCATTGTCTAAACCACCAAGGTCTTGGAGCTGCATCGATGATATAATCAAACTTATTTTCTTTAATAAGTTTTCTACTAATTACAAATTTTCGCCAACGTTTGTGCAAACCCTTATTAGAAGTAGTAAGCAATTCTAAATTTACTAGGCTTCCTTTATAATCGTAAACAATATCATCAAGAATACTAACAATCGTAACATCATACCCAGAATCTTCTAGCATTCTCGACAAAATAGCACTTGATCGCTCAGCTCCTCCCGCACCTAAGGAAGAAACCATCAGACAAATTTTTATGCTTTTGTTTTGCGTCACGCTAGTTAAATTTTCCTATCTGGTCCAAAAAAAGATTTTCTGAACACTAAAATCAACAATAAAAAATAAAAGACATAATTAAAAAGATATGCCATAGAAGCACCAATAAACCCGAATTGGTTTATCAAATAAATACTTGCAAAATATAAAAATGTAAACGAAATAATTTCTGTAATTATATAATACCAAAACATTCTTTTAGCCAAAAATTGATATGCTATCACTAATGATGCTATTTTAAAAAGATCCCCAAACAATTGCCAGATAAACAAGGGTTCCATTGCGGTAAAATCATTTGAAAAAAGAATTTCAATTATAATATTTCTCAAAAAATAAATAATCAAAAATCCAATAACAAATATTGGTAAAATCGTCTTATAAAAATTAAAGACTTCTAATTTAAAATTTTTGCTACTACTTATTTCAGACAATCTAGGTAATAAATATATAGTTAACAAAGTCGTTATAAATAACATGTATTGACTACTAATACTCTGTATTGCTTCCCAATAACCGGCTTCTTCTAAGCCTTCATTAGCAATAATAAAATTTCTTATTCTGATCAAAATAGCCGGTAAAACGGTTACAGAAACCAATGTCATAATGGCAAATGAGCTTAATCTTTTTAGATATTTTGGCGATATCTTAGTAGATGGCAAAAATTTAGTAACATCTTTTTTATTCAGTATGATTACAATGGTAAAACATAATGATACCGCTGGATTTATGATAATAGCCCAAAATGCACCTTCTAGTTTATATTCCCAAACTAAGATAACTGTGATCAGCAAACCTAAAATACTACTAGCAATATTGAGTAGTATATACATCTTATATTTAGAATATCCATTAATTATTGCCAAACACAATGTGTTTACAGAATAAAAAGGTAGTGCTATTGCTATTGCTTTAAAAACAAAATTATATTGATAACTACCACCAAAAACCAGATTATTCCAAAATGTTGGAAACAAATAAAGCCAGGTAGACAAGAAAATGGTTACGACAAAACACAAAAGATAGGAAGTTGATAACATAGACCTAATCTCCTTATTATCACTCTTAAATTCTGCAATATATTTTACAATTCCATTATATAAACCTAGAGTACCGATTGATTGAATAGAGGTCAGAACATTTCTAAGATTACCAATCAATGCTAATCCTTCTGGACCTAAAAATATAGCAACTACCTTAAGACTTATAAAGCCGGTTATCATTTTCACGAAAACACCAATGGCATTAAAAGAGCTAACTTTAATTAAAACATTATTTTTTAGTTTATCAAAGTATGAATCCACTCCTTTAGTATTCGTTTAAGGTTTTTATAATCTTACCAACCTCTTGATCGGTTAGGCTTGTATTAAGGGGAATACTAACAACTTCTTTGTGCATTCTTTCCGTTATAGGTAATGAAAGTTCTGAAAACTCCTTTAGGGCATTCTGTTTATGTGGTGGAATCGGATAATGGATATGGTATCCAATTCCTAAATCATCTAAATATTGACAAAATTCTAAACGATTTTTGACTCTAACCACAAAAAGATGAAATACATGATTCCCGGAACCGTCCCAACCTGGCAGAACAATCTTATCATTTTCAATTTCTGAAAGATACCTTTTCGCAATTTGTCTTCGCCTTTGATTATCTTCCTTCAGGTCTTTTAACTTCTCCAATAAAAATGCTGCTTGCAGTTCATCCAATCTAGAATTAACTCCTAAATAATTGTTTTCATATTTTTTAGAAGAACCGTAATTCCCAATACTTCTTACCATATCCGCTAATTCTTTATTATTAGTAGTTATTGCACCAGCATCTCCCAATGCTCCTACATTTTTTGCAGGATAAAAACTAAAAGAAGAAGCATTACATAAATCACCTACCAACCTACCATCGTCATATATTGCTCCGTGCGCTTGAGCGGCATCATCAATTACAAGTAAATTATATTTCTTTGCGATTTCATTGATTTCGTTCATTTGTGCTAGTTGACCATACAAATGAACAGGCACAATGACTTTAGTTTTATTAGAAATATGTTTTTCAATTCTATTAATATCTATATTAAAAGTATCTCCATCAGGTTCCACCAACACAGGTTTTAATCCCGCATATTTAATAGATAAAATTGAAGCTATAAATGTATTTGAAGGAACAATTACTTCGTCTCCAGAATTAATTTTTCCAAGTTCAATATATCCTTTAAGGATTATTGTTAACGCATCTAGTCCATTACCAACACCAATACAATACTTAGCTCCACAAAACTCGGCATAAGAATCCTCAAACTCTTTAACAAAAGTTCCTTTAATATATCTACCCCCATCCAAAAACTTAGAAAAACAATCTTTATATTTTTCATGATAACGACTATTTATTTTATGAAGATCTAGAAATGGAATCAACTGTTTAGGGTTTGTCATTATCAAAAATATCTATCTACATTTATGAATTATCTTGTACAAAAAGAATTCAGTAGGATTCAGTTTTTATTATTACAGTATTAAAAATACCTTTACAGCAAAGATATTTGTTTTTGTGAAAGCCCATAAAAACGTATGATAATTTTTTAAAGTCTTTAATATAGGGACTTAACGTTACTTGAATGAAAATATTATTAGTAGGAGAATACAGTCGATTACACAATTCGCTCAAAGAAGGTCTAATAAAAAATGGACATGAGGTAACTATTGTGGGTAATGGTGATGTATTTAAAAAATTTCCAATTGATATAGATGTTGATGGAAGTATTGTAAAAAACAATTTTGTACTTAATAAGATCAGACACTTAATTTTTAAAATTACTTCGATTGATATTGCATCTGTGGAATCCTACATTAAATTCAAAAAAAATAAGGCCTCTCTATCCAATTATGATTTTGTTCAATTAATTAACGAAACTCCTTTTAATATTGGACAATATTTCGAGAAAAAACTTTTAAAATTTCTTTTTCAAAACAACAAGAATGTTTTTTTACTTGCTTGCGGCGATGATTTTAGATTTATTTCTTATTTACTTTCTGGAAAATTCCCATACAGCACCGTAAGTCCTTTTTTAAAAGACAACACTCTAAAAAAAGAATATAAACACACTTTAAAATTCGTTTCTAAAAAACAAAAAAGCATACATGATTTCGTCTTTAAAAATATAAAAGGGGTGATCCCTGTAAGTGTGGAGTATCATATTGCATATAAAAACACTCCTAAAGTATTACCACTGATTCCAAATCCTGTAAATATTGACTCTATCAAGATAATCCCTTTCGTAAAGCATAAAAAGATAAAAATACTTCACGGAATCAATACTTCAAATTACTTAAAAAAAGGAAATGAATATTTTGAAAATGCTTTAACCATTATTACTAACAAATATCCTGATAAAATCGAATTAATTACCACCAAAGACCTCCCGTATAACCAATACATCAAACACTTCTTATCTGCAGATATTATATTAGACCAAGCTCAAGCTCATGATCAAGGGTATAATGCCTTAGAAGCTATGGCAATGGGCAAAGTGGTTTTTACCGGTGCTGGAGAAGACTTCAGGAAATATTATAATCTTAAAGATATTGTAGCAATTGATACATACCCTGATAGTTCTAAAATAGCTCAAGATCTCGAAAAACTAATTCTTAATACTGATATGGTTTTTGAAATAGGAAAAAATGCCAGGGCATTTGTCGAAAAGGAGCATCATTACATTAATGTCGCAAAAAAATATATTGAAACCTGGAAAACATATAGTTGACACCTAAACAACCAACTCATAAAAATCCTGTGTATAGATTTCGCATCCTAACTCCTCCTTCTGTTTTAACAATCCAAAATTATTTTCAGTAACTGTACCCATATCGAAAAAGCGATACCCTTCTTTTCTATACTTATCAATTAAAGAGATAAAAAGAAAATCCAATGCTCTATATTGCTCACCTTTATCAGTAACCGCTCCATATTGAGACTTTACTACTCCTTCATTTTTAAAAATGGTAATTCCTGCAAGAACTTCTTTATCTAAACTTATGACAAACTGTTTTATAGATTCGGGAAACTTCTTTTTTAGCAAATGGATCTCTTGAAGTGTATGAACAGGTTTTACATTATGCTTTTCTTTCAGCCTTGGTATCAAGACACTATTCCAGAAACCTGAAAAGTCATTTACTTCTTGTATTTCAAAACCAATATCTTTCCTTTTTTCATAATGCTTAAGTTTACTCTTATGAATGCTAGATGGTAGACTATAATCTATAGCTAAATTTAGATCTCTACGATAAATTTTCCCTCCATGTTCTAACAAAAAAAACGTGAACTCATTCGTTGGCTTTTTATTGTAAAAAATTGGAATAGTCTTAACAAATAGATTACGAACTTTATAAGAATCAAGAAATTTAATTATTTCAGAAAGAATATTTCTTACTTTTTCTCCTCCAATACTCTTTTTAAGAATTATACCTCCATAGGTTAAGCCTTGATGCGAATAAACCGCTTCATTCTTGATGTTAGCAGGAAAAACAGCTATCAACGTTGAATTATTAAAAACTAATAAAGAGAAATCAAGGAATCTATCAGAATGATATTCCATAAAATCCCGGTTAAAAAGAAAAGTACCGTTCTTAGAGTTATCTATAAAATCATTCCATAACGAATAATCTTCTTTTTGATATTTTTTAATTGTATACGTTGACAAAATAAGTATTTATGAAAGTGAAAATAGCTAATTTGTTTGAGTATCTGGAATATAAAACTTACTTTTAGATGATTAAGTAAGAAGTTATGCTTCTTTTCTTAAAAAAAGGTAATAAAAGTTTATACCCGCAATTGCTGTATTAGTAATTATTATTGGCAATGACCAATTGAGTAAGACCCCATAAATTACAAAAGCCACACACCCCACAGTATTTATTAGACGAAGTTTTTTGATATTACGCATCAAAAATGATACAAGCACCATAAATGATGCAAAATACCCAACTAGTTCTATTATTAAATTTTGATCTAAAGACATAAAAAAATGTATTTTATCGATAAAAAATGTATTTTACCGTTATTTTGAAGAATTTTACAAGTTTATAGTTATTTCAAAAAATTACATTTGCACCGATAAAAAATTATACTAATAAGCAATTACCCCCACAAACGAATTAATCCCAAAACCATAATTACCCCAAGATTTCGACAAAAAATCCCGAGTTTCCTCGGGATTTTTTAATTGTATATTATAAATAAGAAATTTTAGACTTATACAATCTTATTTCTCTTACGTTCAACTTCGGTTAAGAATACTTTTCTTAATCTTAAATGATTAGGAGTTACTTCTACATACTCATCTTTTTGAATATATTCTAAAGCTTCTTCTAAAGAAAATTTAATTGCAGGAACGATCTTAGCTTTATCATCAGCTCCAGAAGAACGTACATTACTTAACTTTTTAGTTTTAGTAATATTAACTGTCATATCATCTCCTCTAGAATTCTCTCCTATCACTTGACCTTCATAGATATCCTCACCTGGATCTACAAAAAACTTTCCTCTATCCTGTAATTTATCAATTGAATATGGTATTGCAGAACCTTTTTCCATAGATACTAAAGATCCATTAATACGACCTGGAATATCACCTTTAAGCGGTTGATATTCTTTAAATCGGTGCGCCATAATGGCCTCTCCAGCAGTAGCGGTTAGTAACTGATTACGTAATCCAATAATACCTCTTGATGGTATCATGAACTCACAAACCATTCGTTCTCCTTTGGCTTCCATGCTTAACATTTCTCCTTTACGCATTGTTACCATTTCTACCGCTTTACCAGATACATTCTCCGGTAAGTCAATAGTTAATTCTTCAATAGGTTCGCATTTTACACCATCAATCTCCTTAATAATTACTTGCGGCTGTCCGATTTGTAATTCATATCCTTCTCTACGCATTGTTTCAATAAGAACAGATAAGTGAAGTACACCTCTACCGAAAACCAAGAATTTATCTGCACTATTAGTTTCATTAACTCTAAGTGCTAAATTTTTCTCTAATTCTTTTTCTAATCTTTCTTTGATATGTCTTGAAGTAACAAATTTTCCGTCTTTACCAAAAAACGGAGAATCGTTAATTGTAAATAACATACTCATCGTTGGCTCATCAATTGCGATTGTTTTTAAACCTTCTGGATTTTCAATATCAGCAACGGTATCACCAATTTCAAATCCTTCTAGGCCAACTAAAGCACAAATATCTCCTGCTTCTACTTTATCGACTTTCATTCTTCCTAAACCTTCGAAAGTATGAAGTTCTTTTATTCTTGATTTCTTTATAGTTCCATCACGTTTTACCAAGGAAACCTGCATTCCTTCCGTTAATGTACCTCTTTGTAAACGACCAATCGCTATACGACCTGTAAATGAAGAAAAATCTAATGATGTAATTAACATCTGTACTGTTCCTTCTTCAATCTTTGGCGCAGGAATATGCTCCATTACCATATCCAATAATGGTTCTATACTATCAGTTTCGTTCTGCCAATCATCACTCATCCAATTGTTCTTTGCAGAACCATAAACTGTTGGAAAATCTAACTGCCACTCCTCTGCTCCTAATTCGAACATTAGATCAAAAACTTTCTCATGTACCTCATCTGGAGTACAGTTCTCCTTATCTACTTTATTAACAACTACACAAGGTTTTAATCCTAAATCAATTGCTTTTTGAAGTACAAAACGTGTTTGCGGCATTGGCCCTTCAAAAGCATCTACTAATAATAGCACACCATCAGCCATATTTAATACACGCTCTACTTCTCCACCGAAATCGGCGTGACCTGGTGTATCAATAATGTTGATTTTAGTTCCTTTATAAGTAACAGAAACATTCTTAGAAGTAATCGTGATTCCTCTTTCGCGCTCTAAATCATTATTATCTAAAATTAAATCTCCTGTATTCTCGTTTTCACGAAATAATTGACAGTGATACATAATTTTATCTACCAAGGTAGTTTTACCGTGATCTACGTGAGCAATAATAGCAATGTTTTTTATAGCAGTCATATACGCCTGAATTTAAGGGTGCAAATGTACGTTATATTTTAATAGGTTGTACATTAAAACAAGAATAATAAAACAGCTTCAAAATCAAACACTTAAACCTCTCTTTTAAAGCTCCTTAAATTTCAGTTAACAATTAAGTATTCGAACAATAATATCTTGATAACATAGGGTAAGACAGCTAATATTCAACACTGTAATAGACATCAAACTTCTTGATAAATAATCTTTTCATTCGACCATTAAAACGCATATCTTTGCATTCTTAAAATATTGATATGGAACTTTCAAAGATTAAAAATCTAAAAAACCTTGATGCTAATAATTTTTTCCTTCTTGCAGGGCCTTGTGCCATTGAGGGAGAAGAAATGGCTTTAAGAATTGCTGAAAAAGTAGTAGAAATTACTTCTAAACTTAAAATTCCATATGTTTTCAAAGGTTCTTTTAAAAAAGCAAATCGAAGCCGTATTGATAGTTTTACGGGTATTGGAAATGAAAAAGCATTAAAAATATTACGTAAAGTAGGAGAAACTTTTGAGGTTCCAACAGTTACCGATATTCATGAGAATGATGATGCAGCTATGGCTGCAGAATATGTTGATATTTTACAAATTCCTGCATTTTTGGTAAGACAAACTGATCTAGTAGTCGCAGCAGCCAAAACCGGAAAAACAGTAAACCTTAAAAAAGGGCAGTTTATGAGCCCAGAAGCGATGCAACACGCAGTAAAAAAGGTTAACGATAGTGGTAGTGACTTAGCTATGATTACAGATAGAGGAACTATGTTCGGATATCAAGATATGATTGTAGATTTTAGAGGAATACCAACTATGAAACAATATGCTACAACAGTTCTTGATGTTACACATTCTCTACAACAACCTAATCAGACTAGCGGAGTAACGGGCGGAAGACCAGATATGATAGAAACGATCGCACGCGCTGGAGTAGTAACTGGTGTTGATGGTTTATTTATGGAAACGCATTTTGATCCTTCAAATGCGAAAAGTGATGGTGCTAATATGCTAGATCTACAATATCTAGAAAAGTTACTTAGTAACTTGGTTGCTATTAGACAAACCGTTAATTCGTTATAATTTTTTTATTTCTATGTAAATATGCTTGCTCAAGGAGGTCAATAAGCGTGTCTTCTTCTATTTCCTTTGGCTCAAAATAGCGTAAAGATTTAACGTATTTTCTTTTATCTGACACTAGCTTATCCATGTGCTTGGTAAAATATTGTGCTCCCCAAAAGCCAATATCCACATATCCTTTAGTTACATTTAGATAGCAAATAGGACTTTTATCTATGTAATAAAAAGGAACTTTCCACTTAAATAGCAATTGTACCTCTGGCAAAGTAGTTTCAATAAGTACCTGTAAATGAAGTAACATAGATCGAAATGGTTCCGGTTGGTTAAGAATATAATTTTCTGCAGGATTCAATAAAAAATGGTATTTTTAAATAGTTAATTTTACAATTATTAACCCCAAGATATCTAATCACATTGAAACCTCAAAACTCAATTCAATTAATCTTCTTTTTCCTTTTTTTATTACCTGGACTAGCTGAAAGTCAGATAAAAAAAAAGAAACAAGAAACATATGCCATAGAAGCAACTGTTCTGGATAAGAGCACCAAAACTCCTTTGCCTTTTACGAATGTTTTAATTGACGGAACATCAATAGGAACTATAACTAATGAAGAAGGAAAATTTGAGTTAACTATTAGTAAAAAATATGAATCCCGTAAAGTTGTATTTTCTTTTGTAGGTTATAAAAACAGTAGTATATCAATAAAAAAATTAAAAGATACTTCTAAAAAAGTATACCTAAATCCAGTTTCTACTTCATTAGATGAAATTGTTGTAACGGTAAAAAACAAATACAAAGAACTGATTGATCAAGCTATTTCATTAATTCCAGAAAATTACTCTCAGCAATCCACTGAACTAGAAGCATATTACAGAGAATTAACAAAAATAGATAACAATTACACAAAATTCTCCGATGCTGCGAGCCTTATACATTACTCCGCTTATGATTCTAATTTTGATTATTTATTATCTAGGACAAATTACATGCAGTTTAATCGTCTAGAATATAATATTAACCAAGTTCCTTTTCCTGAGCCCCAAAAATTTGTAGCTGACACCAGAGACAAGGCCAAAATAATAGCCTTAAGAAAAAGTAATAATCTACAAGATTATAAAATTTTAGAACAATCAAAGAAATTAAAATCTATCGACACTTTAAATCTAAAATGGTTGGAAAATAATGAAATAGGTGGAGGTCCTCTTCGATTAACTGGAGCAGATAAAGTAAAAAGGAAAGAAGATTTCTTTGATTCCCAAATAAATAACAAATATCTTTTCACCCTTTATGGAAAGAGCACTTATAATAATAAGTTAGTTTATATTATTTCTTTTAAGCCAAAAGATTTCTCTGATATTGAAACTCCCTATATTGGTGAAGTGACTATAGAAGAAGATAGCAAGGCAATTATTTCATATCAATATAAACTTACTAACGAAGCAAAGAGTACTTTAAACCAGCGATTCGCAGCCCAACTAAAAACTCCAGAAGTTATAGAAAAAAGTAGCAAAAAAGCATTTATTACGCGCATTACCAGTCTAAAGAACTATCAAGTTTATGTTACATTCTCTGACTATAAGAACACATGGTATCTAAAGCGAATTAAAGCAATTAATTCGTATGAAAACACAGGTGATTTATTCGAAAACTATAAAATAACTACAGAGTCAGAATTAATAGTTGGCGCGGTTAATATTGAAAAAATTTCTTCTTTTACTAATGACGAAATATTTAAAAATAATTTTTCTAATGCTCTATTTAACTACCCGCTTTCCTATGATAGCAATTTCTGGAATAACTACAATACCCTTATAGCTACTGGTGTTGTAGGAGAGGCATTAGAAGATTTAGAAGTTAAAGGAAGTTTAGAATCACAATTTAAACGTAAAAACTAATTCCAGATTAAGTTCAAAAAAATTTGTGAGTTTCAACATTTTAATTTTACTTTGTATTTCAAAGTACTTTTAATATGAGCACAGAAGATTATTTAAAAGATATTACGGAGATCAAGGATATGATGAATAAATCATCACGATTTTTCTCCCTTAGTGGTTTATCAGGAATATTAGCAGGTGTATATGCAATCATAGGTGCAGCAATTGCTTATTATCTTGTTAGTATCAGCGGTATAGATTATGTTATCGCCGAAGGAAAGATATTTAACTATATTCTAATTGACCTTGCAGCAGTAGCGCTTTTAAGCATTATAACCGGTATCATATTAAGCAACAGAAAAGCTAAGCAAAATAACGAAACCCTTTGGAATGGAACTTCCAAAAGATTACTCACTGCTTTTTTAATTCCATTGGTTACTGGTGGTATTTTTATTATCATCAAAGTTTATAATCATCATTATGGCCTTACTGGATCATTAATGCTAATTTTTTATGGATTAGCCTTAGTAAATGCGTCAAAATACACTATTGGAAACGTAAAATATTTGGGGTATGCAGAAATTATATTAGGTTTGGTGTGTTCTGTATTTCCGAATTATGGTTTCTGGTTTTGGGTTATAGGATTTGGGATAATGCATATTGTGTATGGTAGTTTAATATACTTAAAACACGATAGATAATTCTTAGAAACACTTAAATTTTAAGCTTAAAAGCTAAGAAATGAGCAGTATAATTGGAAACATAAATAAAGCATTTGATCACCGAATACGACTGGGTATTATGTCCATATTGGTGGTTAATGAGTACGCTGATTTTAAAATGCTAAAGGAATTGTTAGGTGCAACTGATGGAAATCTAGCTAGTCACACCAAAGCACTAGAAAAATCAGAATATATATTAGTTGAAAAATCTTTTATAGGGAAAAAACCAAACACGCGATATAGTGCCACTAAAAAAGGGCGTGAAGCCTTTAAAAAACATGTAGAAGCTATTGAAAAATTACTAAAGCAATAGCTATATTTTTTTATCTTTTTACTTTGAAATTCAAAGTACTTTTAAAAATTAAAAAATGAGATCAGTATTATTAGAAATATTATATGAATGGAGTAAAATACCATATCAAAAATGGTTTAAGAAAGAAGATCCTTGGGATATTCCTATATCACAATTATTGAGATATCCCCAAACCACTCTTGGGTTTCACTTAGGAAGCTTTTTATTACAACATGATTTCACACCTCAACCTAAATTAGAAAATCACGATGTATTCCATGTATTAACAAAAACTGGAATTACAGTTCCTGAAGAAATATCAATGCAATATTACCTTCTTGGAAACGGCAAAAAGAGTGCTTACCTATATACTGTAATCCTGATAGGAACCTTACTCTATCCTGATAAGTTTAAAGTATTTAGAAATGCATTTAAACAAGGGCGTAATGCCTATTCATTTCATCAATTGGATTTCAAAAAATTACTAGATCAATCACTGGACACCATAAGAACAACTTTTTTAATATCTACACCATGCAAATAACACAATCAGCAAATCGAAACGCCCTTATGATAGCAACCTTTAGCTTTCTTTTAGGCACGATACTCTTATTACTACATCTAATTGTTCCATGGGAACAAATAACCACAATAGGTCTATTTTATGTTATAATTGCCGTTGTTCTTAACGGAATAACTTTTATAGGATTATTAGCAAATACAGTTATCAATTATCACTGTTACAAGGAAAACTTAACCACTGTATTAGTTTTCTTATTAAATATTCCTATTGCTATTGGATACTTCTTAATCGTTATCAATAACCCTTTTCATACTATTATTTTATAATGAATTCTTTACAAAAACAACTCCCGTTTATTAAAGGTTTTAGTATAGCCGTAGCATTTAGCATAACACTTTTAATTATTAGAGTTACAAAATTAGATTCTGTTTTCTTTCTATTTTTAATCTGGAACTTATTTCTAGCCTGCATCCCATACGGAATAACAACCGTGCTTAGTTTTGACAGAATACACAAAAATAGATTTCTATTCGGATTAGGTTTTATAGCCTGGTTAGCTTTTTTACCTAACGCGCCTTACATACTAACCGATTTACAGCATATTAGACTTAGTTCTCTACATTCTGTATGGTTCGATGTGCTTCTCATCTTATCTTTTGCCATTAACGGATTAATAATTGGATTTGCTTCTTTGCGAACAATGCAGCGACTACTTCGGGAACACTTCACTAATAAAGTCACCAATATCATAATACATTTAACCTTATTACTATGTGGGTTTGGTATATACATGGGACGAATACTTCGATGGAATAGTTGGGATCTCCTTCAAAATCCACTACACATTCTCGGTGACATATTTAGACGAATAATATCACCTATCGAACACATACATACTTGGGTATTTACCATTGGTTTTGGCAGTTTTTTGATCATCACCTATCACTTAATACAATATTATCACAAAGAAAATAACTAAAAATACAATCACTATAAATTTAAACAGTCATGGAAAATCAAAAACCAAAAAAGTCCTTTGGACAATGGATAAAGACCTCAATCACCATTCGTATGCTTATGGTAGGTATATTAATTTTAGTTCTATTGATTCCTCTTTCTTATATCAAAAGCCTAATACAAGAACGTTCTATAAGACAAGAACAAACTGTAGTGAGTGACATCAATCAAAAATGGGGAAATCAAGTAATGCTTTATGGACCCATTCTAAAAATCCCCTATCAAACTCACAAAATAAAAAAAACATGGGATGAAAAAACTAAATCATACACCGAGGAAGATATCATTACTGTTCATCATGCGTTCTTCTTTCCTGATTTATTAGATATAAAGGCCAATGTAACATCCGACACACTAAAAAGAGGTATTTATAAATCTCCTGTATACACTTCTGACATGAAGATTAAAGGATCATTTTCAATACCATCTTTCGACACTCAAGACATTGCGGAAGAAGATATTTTATGGGATAAGTCTACTATTATTCTTAACTCTACAAATCTAAAAGGAATAAAAAGTAATCTCCAACTAAAACTCGGTACAGAAAATTACTTGCTCCAATCGAAATACTCAAAAAATTCATACACCAATACATTAGAAACTAAATTTCTAAACGAAAACTCCTGGCCGAAAGAAAAAGCAATTGACTTTAACCTAGATCTTATCATCAACGGAAGTAATCAACTAAAATTCATCCCAGTAGGTAAAGAAACCAATGTAAGTATAACTTCTGATTGGGCTTCTCCAAAATTTGATGGAAACTATTTACCAGACCCAAAAACTAAATCAATTACCGAGAAAGGATTCAAAGCTAGCTGGAAAGTTTTACAAGTAAACAGAGAATTCGAACAAGAGTTTTTTGGTGAATTACCACATATTAATTCATCTGCCTTTGGAGTAAAATTCATTGTACCTGTAGATGATTATCAAAAGAGTGAAAGGACTGCCAAGTATGGATATTTAGTTATAGCGCTTACTTTCTTAGTCTTCTTTTTAATACAAACTATTAGTAAGATAAATATTCATCCATTTCAATACCTAATGATAGGATTAGCATTGACCATGTTTTATACTTTATTGATATCAATCTCCGAACACTCTAGCTTTTTATATGCTTATCTGATTGCTGGTACATCTGTAGTAGTATTAATTTCTATTTATACTAAAGCAATCCTTAGAAGTTTTAAGTTTATGGCCATGATATCAACATCTTTAACTGCTCTGTACGCCTTTATATTCGTAATCATTCAATTAGAAGATTACGCTTTACTAGTCGGCAGTATTGGATTGTTTCTAATATTAGGAACTATTATGATGGTATCCCGAAAAATCGATTGGGGAAATGATGGAGTCTAATCTATTACTAACCCATTCATCTAATTCTAAAAAAATAAAATTCTAAACTATTAAATAACAAACAAAAATGCTGGTTAGTTAGTTGAGAAAAGTCGTGCTTCGAATTTTTGAAGTGCGGCTTTTTTTTAACAAAGATTTGTTTCTTTTAGAAATTGTGTTTCACAAAGAAAACCGTTACTTTTCGTTCTTAAACAGATCTTAACTCATATTGGACCAACAAAAAGAAAATACTAATGAAAAAAAACATATTTGTGTCAGTAATACTGGTTTTCAGTTTATTTATTTTCTCTTGCAAAAAAGAAACCGATAAAAAAATAGTCACAGAAGAGATAAAATTCACAAAAGAAGGAGAACTATCTATTTATAACTTACAAGATTCAATCCCAAGTCAAATTGTTTCGTTAGACATAGAAATCGCGGATAACGATTATGAAAGAGAAACGGGACTGATGTATCGTAAAACTATGGAAGAAAAAAGAGGTATGTTATTTATTCAGGAGAAGTTTAAACTACAAAGTTTTTATATGAAAAATACATTGATCCCTTTAGATATTATCTACATTGATGATCAATATAAAATCGTGAGTTTTCAAAAAGATGCAAAGCCATTAGACGAAACATCTCTTCCTTCTGGAAAACCTGCTAAATATATTTTAGAAATAAACAGTGGGTTATCTGATCAATGGAATTTAAAAATTGGTGATTCTATATCCTTTAAAAGAAACTAAACTTATCTGAGTCAAATAAAAACCCTTGAAAGATTATTCTTTTCAAGGGTTTTACCCAGGGATAAATCGGAAAAATTATTTAATAATCTTCACAACCTTATTAATAGTTTTACCACTGAATTTCACAAAATATATTCCTTTTGTCACATTAAGAGGTATTGATATCACTCCATTTTTACTTGATATCACATCAGAATAATACAATCCTCCTTTTACATCTCTAATCGTAACACTAAGAGACCTATCCTCTCCCAATATTTTAAAGTTAATCTCATCTTTAAAAGGATTAGGATAAGGTGAAGAAATCCTTACCGCATTTTTTTCTGGTTCTTTATTTAAAGGCTCATTTACCCAACCGTTATCATACCATCCTTCACCGCATATTTCTAAATCTCCTGTTTGTTGTTCTCCATTTATACTAAAAATAACTTTTGCACATGTTACCCCAGATAATGTATACTCATACCATCCATCTCCATCTATATCCGTCATTTGGGCACCAGGCCAAGAAGTAGTCAAAGATGTGGGAGTTGTTTCCCAGTAATATAATGTTACAGAATTCCAATTAGTATTGTTATTATTAAAATGAATTGTCAATTCATCATCAGAAACATCGCCAGGACAAGCTGTTGGACACTGATCATACCATTGATTAGTAGATGAATCATACCATCCATCTACTTCTCTCATCAAATCATCTGATTGCCCTCCATTGTTGTTGTTATTAAACACAATACCTATGTCAGCATTTTCTTCGATCAAAAATGAGTACCACTGTGAGGATTGTTCTCTATCCATTGATCTACCTGGCCAATTCCAACCAGGTAATGGTTGATTTGTATTTTTATCAAATAAATACACATATACATCATTCCAGTTAGACATATTTCGATAATAAACAGTAAATGATTGAGCCTCGGTGATATTATAATCTTCAGAAATAATCGATGACTGACCGCTACTATTATAAGCAATAGCCCTTAATGTAGTATCTTCTGTAAAAATCAATTCATTTTGATATAAAGAACTAGAATCCGAAGGTTCTGATCCATCTACGGTATAATAAATTACTCCTTGATTGGTAGTCGATAAATTAACCGAAACGCTTCCTTCATAAGATCCTCCTAATGGAGTAACTGACAATTCAGGCAATCCTAAAACTCCCGGACAATCCGAAGGGCATTGATCATACCAAATATTTTCTGAATACACATACCAACCATCTACATTTCTAAATTGATCGTCTGACTGTTCACCATTTCCATTTGTAAAAACAAGACCAACCTCTACTGACTCCGCTATGATTGTAATGTACCAAGGCGAATCTTGTTCTTTAGTCATTAATTTACCTGGCCAATTCCAACCAGGTAATGCTGCATTATTATTTTTATCAAAAGCGTATACATAAACCTGACTCCAATTAGAAGTGTTCTTAAAGTGAATACTATAAGAAGGCAAGTCACCAAATGTATAATTCCTAGTGATTACTTCTGAAGAATTTCCATTTTCATCAAATGCTATTGCTTTTAAGATGATTGGTTCACTATCAGCACTACCAATATCGAATGAATTCGAATATTCAGTACTTGATTGATCAGGATCTGATCCATCTATAGTATAATAAACAACAACCCCATCATTAACAGATGTTGTTGAAGCTTCTAACACTACTTCAATCGTATCATCATAATTTCCAGAATCGGGGGTTACAGTTAGAGTTACCTGATCACTACTATTAAATTCCCCAACATATACATGTTGAATAGGGGTCTTAAACACATTCCCCTTGGTATCCACAGCTTCTACATAATAATCTACCAATACATTAAAGAGACCTTTAATCTCTGCATAACATAAATCTGCAATAGCTGTTGGTTCTATAAATAAATCAATTTCTGGATCTTGTGTTACATTACCTTTTGGAAATTCTTTCTGTATCATAGAGATACTATTCCAAGAACTCACACCTTCACTAGTTGAATATACGTCATTCACATTATCAGAAATAGGATTTACGCCATCATTATCTGTTCTATATTTTAACTCTACTGAAGCCAGACCATTTACATCATGTGCAAATGTCCAAACATGAAAATCAGAAGTATTCTGAACTTCTTGATACGCATAAATAGGCCCAAACCCTTTACCTCCAGGATTATATGGAAAACGTTGTGGAATAAACACAGATGGTGGCGTATTGTCTTGTTCTGGGGCGTCTCCAATTTCTGCTTTCGCATGTTCTATTGCAATATTACCCGCTAGCGTCTGCTTAACCTCCATATCAATTGCTTTCCCATAATACATATAACCACTAGTTAAAGATGGTAAGAAAAAATGCCAAGCTTTTTCCGCATTAGAAGCCCCGAAAGAAGGGTCAATAACTTTTGCAAGATCAACACCTCCACTATTGTCCTCTGCAGTTAAAACATAGTTTTCTGCAGCAGTTATTACCGCCCAATTTCTAGCATCCTCAGTCCATCCATCCGGATTAAACGTATAATCTGTGGTATCATACAAAGGCCATAACCAATTAATAAATTGAGGGTGTCCCCAATCATTAGCAGCATTTACCCAAGATCCATCTTCTACTCTCACAATATCACTTTCTGGAACTGGGTAAGAGTTTAAGAATTGTTGTATTGTAGTAGGGTCATACCCCTTAGAAGCAGCTTCATTAGCAAATCCAGGAACTGACTCCTGATAATAGCTATCTCCACCACCCCAAGCATTATCACCATCATGAGCCAACAATACAATTGATGGTTGACTAGAATTACTAAAAGGAGCTATATTAGCATCTATTTCTCCTGTTCCCATAGAACTGAATCCATTCTGATAACTTAACAAATCTGCCATAGGGACTACGTCCATTTTATACGCTTGACCAGTTTCTGGATCAATATATTGAGCTTTATGTGCTTGATAACAATATGGAGCAGCAAAAGTACCTCCTCTCCCGTCTATTTGACCTTTCCACCAATTCTGTCCATTGGTAGCTACTTTATCCGCAGCATTAGGTGGGTCAATATTAACCCCAGAAGTTCCATAATCCAATGGGTAATCGTTTAAAGTACGTGATAAATGGCTATTAGCTACAACAGACCATTGAAAACCCTCTTCTACCAAAACCTTTATGATCCTTTCGGAAAAAGAACATTCTGCTGGCCAAAAACCTTTAGAATACTCTCCTCCAAAAGTTTCAGTCATTATTAATTTATGCGTTTTCAATTCCATTCTTAAAGCACGTTCACTTATTAATGGTGCTAATGCATGATGAAACGTAAATCCCGTTAGATCCATCCTAGGCTGTCCACCAGATGTTTTCCAGTTTTTAGCTTCTATAAAATTATTTTCCCAGCCCTGGCTATAACCCCAAACTCCAGCATTTCCTAGGCTATTTACATTTTCTATCAAACAACCAGAATAATTAACCTGCGCACCACCATTTGGTAATCCCAACAATGTTTGAACAGAGTTCTTTGGTCCATACTGATATGCTTTTACACGATCGTATTTCCCAAAAATTTCCTCCAAATTATTTAATGGATGACTTATTCCATCATCATAAATATTCCAGGAGTCACCAGAAATTTTTAGATTATGAGACTCTAGAACAGTCTGATAGCGGTTAGGATTTTCTTTACTTTTCTCAGGCCAATAATTGGGCTGTTGCATATGCCACAAATAAGAAGTGTGGACTTGTTGTGCTACTATCCCCGAATAGACAAATAGCAATACCAAAAATAAGTTAGTGTTTTTCATGAATCTTGTGTGTTAAATATATAATAGTGTTATGTTGTAAAACAACATTTATATATTCCAACGACAACTAACCCCTGCAAAGAAAATTTTCCCAGATCTTTTATTTGCAAACTACCTATAGATACTTCAGCGTCATTATATGTTCAAAAAAATGAACAACTAAAACTTTCGATTATGTATAACTACATAATACTAAAAAGTGGATAGCTGCTATTTTTACATCACACTCTTAAACTATCAATTAGTCAAAAAATTAACTATTTAATAGTGATATTTTCAAATGTAGGTAATTAAAAAAAATAATTTCTTACTCCATTATTACGCAAACGATATAGTGTTAACAAAAAGACAAAGATTCATAAAACAGTAACCTATCATTAGGGAAAATTCAAACAAAAAAAGAGTTGCATCCAACAAAGGACACAACTCTTTTTTTTCAAAATTTATAGAAAACTTACTCTTCAGTCTTCTTCTTTTCTTTTAAACCTACTTTCTTCACCGTATCATACATTACAGGAGTTGCAATGAATAATGAAGAATACGTACCTACTAATACACCAATAATTAATGAGAACATAAACCCTCTTAATGGTTCAGCAAAAATAAAGATTGCTATCAATACTAATAAAGTAGTTAACGAAGTATTTAATGTACGACTTAATGTACTATTTAATGCTCCATTAATATTCTTGTCTAATGACCAACCTGTGTGTTCCGCAAAATATTCACGGATTCTATCAAACACAACCACCGTATCATTCAGAGAGTACCCTACAACCGTTAATATGGCTGCAATAAAGGCTTGATCAATTTCCATATTAAATGGCATAAATTTCCAAGTAATTGAGAATACACCTAATACAACTAAAACATCATGAAATACTGCTGCTACTGCACCTAAACTAAACTGCCATCTTCTAAATCTAAATAAGATATACAAGAATACTACAATTAAAGATCCGATAACCGAAACAAATGCTGCTTGCTGAATATCATCTGCAATAGTTGGTCCTACCTTTCTAGAAGACATAATACCCACTTGCTTATCTTCATCTCCATTAGAGAATTCCGCATAAGTCATACCATCTGTCAAATAAGGTTTTAAAGCAGTAAATAAAGAATTAGAGATTTCAGAATCTACTTCTTCACCTGTTTCATCTACCTTATATTTTGTTGTAATCTTTAACTGATTATTAGCACCTAAGGTTTTTGCTTGCGCACTACCAAAAACAGCTACCAAATCCTTTTCTACATCTGTAGGCACTACATCCTGAGCAAAACGAACAGTATAGGTTCTTCCTCCAACAAAATCTACACCTTCATCTAATCCTTGTCCTGGAGTAAATAGTGATACAAGACCAGCTACGACGATAATACCCGAAATCACATATGCAATCTTTCTTTTTGCAAGGAAATTGATATTTATATTCTTAAATAAATTCTTAGTAGCCGCAGTAGAAAATGCTAGTTCTTTACCATTTTTACCATATCCATCAATAAATAATCTTGTAATAAAGATTGCAGTAAATAAAGATGTAAGAATACCAATTAACAAAGTTGTTGCAAATCCCTTAATTGGACCTGTACCAAAGAACAAAAGAATTAAACCTGTTAGACCTGTTGTAATGTTTGCATCTAATATAGATGACAATGCATTATTAAAACCGTCTTTAATTGCATCTACTTGAGATTTCCCTTTTGCAAGTTCTTCTTTAATCCTTTCAAAGATAAGTACGTTCGCATCCACAGACATACCAATCGTTAATACAATACCCGCAATACCAGGTAATGTCAATACAGCTTTTAATCCAGCTAGTACTCCAAAAATAAATAGAATATTTACTACCAAAGCAACATCAGCAAAAGCTCCAGCCTTACCATAGTAAAAAATCATCCAGATTAAAATCAACACCAATGCAATACCAAATGACATCACTCCACTATCAATAGCCTCTTGTCCTAAAGACGGTCCTACTATTGCACTCTCAATAATATCTGCAGAAGCTGGTAATTTACCAGCTCTCAATACATTTGCTAAATCTTGTCCTTCTTCAACAGTAAAGTCTCCAGAAATTTCACTTCTACCTCCAGAAATTGGTCCTTTAGAAACACCCGGTGCAGAATATACTATATTATCTAAAACGATAGCAATCTGACCTCTTGTTTGCGAAGCCCTTCCTGTCATTTCTTCCCATTTCTTAGCTCCTTTACCATCCATCTGCATGGTTACTATTACATTATTAACCTGATCATAAGTTTGTGCAGCATCCGTAATTACTCCTCCACTTAATTCTGGAGTACTATCACGGTTTCCTTTTAATGCATATAAATCTACTCTCTCGCCTTCTTTCTCAGGTTTACTCCAAGCAAATTTTGTGTACCTCAAAGCTTGAGGTAATAAAGCTCTAATGTCTTTTCTACTTAAATACTCATCAAATTGCTCTACATCCTTAATTGCAACTGAGATCAATGCTCCTCCAACTGAAGGAGGACCGATTAAATCGTTTATTGGATTTACCTGTGTTTCTACATCTGTAGAATCTTCTGAATCTGCCAATAATTTTTCTATTTCAGCATCTGCATCCGTTTTAGTAGTATCTCCCTGAACGGTATCTAATACTTTTTCTGATTCTATAACCTCATCAGTTACTTCTTCTTTAACTTCTACACCATCTTTAGCTTCTAATTCTTTCTTAAGCTTCTCATTCATTCTGCTTAAGAAAATACCAAGCTCTTGAGCATTTTCTACATCCCAAAACTCTAATTGTGCAGTACTCTGTAAAAGCTTTTTTACACGATCTACATCTTTAGCTCCTGGCAATTCTACTAAAATACGCCCTGACTCTCCTAAACGTTGGATATTAGGTTGTGTAACCCCAAACTTATCAATACGCTTACGAAGTACTTCGAATGCTGAAGTTACTGACTCGTCAATTTTTCTTTTTAAAACTGGCTCTACAATGTCATTAGACATATCAAAAGTAATATCATCACTTAAATTTTTATTCGCAAAAATATCTGGAGAAGCTAACTGAGCATCCGGTATTTTTTCAAACTCTATAAAGAAATCTTCAACATATGTATTCTGACTATTTTTCTGAGTCTGATCGGCAGCATCTAACGCCTGGATAAAAGCAGGGTTTTTAGAATTATTAGCCAATCCTTCTAAGATATCTCTAACAGAAATCTGAAGAATTACGTTAATTCCTCCTTTAAGGTCAAGACCTTTATTTAGTTCTTTTGATTTAGCATCGTTATAACTAAAATTTGCAAAAATTGGATCCTTACCAATAGAATCTAAATAAGTTTTTTCTGCTGTATCTCTTAATGCAGAAGCGTCTGCTTCTGGGTGTTTAGCTAAGGCATAAGCTTCAGCTTCTTTTTCTTTTGTGTATGTTAAGTACGTAAACGATAGTTGGTAAATACATACCAATCCAAATAAAATCGCAAATACTCTAACAAGTCCTTTATTTTGCATTACTATTTATTTTGGTCAAACCCTTTTAATCCTATAGGATTCAACAATTATTAATTTATTAGAAATTTATTATTAGAAAGCTTTGTCAAAATTTCGACATCAGCTATATTAAAAGTCAGAATATACTTCAGATAAGAAAACAATTTGATTTCCCTCTATTTAATAGACTTTTAAGAATGTAGTGGCATAAGGAATATTAAAAACAATATATTCCTACTTAGGAAATCGGCCCTGCTCTTACCTCAGGTATTTTATGAGAAATATTATCTATTGTAATAGCAATAGATCTATTAACTTTTTGAGCTAATTTTATTAAATTATCTAAATGATAAGTGTCATTTTCTGAATCAAAACTATATGCATAAAAACTTGAAGCTCTTTCTTGTTTTTGTTTTACTTCTAGAACAAAAATTCCATTAAAGTCTTTATCTAGATCCGAACTCTTATGAATTTTATAAACATCTAGATTATAATCTGAAGAATTTTTATTAAACGGAAATTGATCTTCTCCCCCATTCTGGTCATAAAAAATATGATCTAATGCAACATTTTGTTCTTTGGCAAGTATCTTTTTTATACTTTCTACATCAGCATCACTGTAGTAAGAAATTTTAAGTTTACCATTATGCAACTCTTTAGAGATTCGAGTGTTTTTCACTCCAATAGACTCCAATTGTTTCTTTACAACTGTAATTGCATTCTGTGCCTCTAAAGAAGTTACTTCAACATCAGTAAACTCTAAAACAATTTCTTGGTTAGGCACAACAGTTTGATGCTGCATTACAACCAACAGTGCAAATGCAGTAATTAAAACCTTGAAGTACCATTCTTTCTTCATGTGCGCAAATATAGAAAAAATTAAAACTGCATTTCTAAAGTCATACAATAAATGTCTTATAAAATAGTAATCAATGTAAAATATCTTTTTTTACAAATAAATCGTTATTTTGATTTTGAAAATTTAAACAACGAAATCTGTGAGATACATTTTTATAATATTGTTATTATTAAGCGTTCACTGGAGTCAAAAACTTATTGGGCAAGAACAATTCCCGCTTTCAACTTTAATAACTGTAGAGGGAAAGGAAATTAAAATTGAGGATAAATTAACAAAATTAACTGTTATTGATCTTTGGGCTACGTGGTGTAAACCTTGTATTAAAGAAACACCATACCTAGAAGAAATTAAAAAACAATATGGAGATAATATAGATATTATTTACATATCCTTAGACACTAATAAAGATAGATGGTTACAGTACGTTAAAAAGAAAAAGAATACTGAAAATCAATTTTGGGTACCACAAAACAGTCCAATACTAGCATTTATTTCTGAAACTACAGAAATGGGAGGAGTCACTTCAACATCTTGGTCTATTCCAAAATTTTTTCTTGTTGATGCTACTGCTAAAAAAGTGAGTCGCTTTTGTCCATTACCGTCTTCCGGAAGATTACAGGGTTTAATTGACAAAAATTTATAAGAAAGTGATTTTATAATTTATCAAAAAAAGAGCCGCTATATTAATAGCGGCTCTTTTTTTATAGATGAATGAATTATAATTCTAATAATCCATTAGTTTTCTTAACTCCTTCTGCACTCTCTGCAAGTTTAGCTTTTTCGGCATCACTAAGTTTAATTTCTACAATCTTTTCGATTCCGTTTTTACCTAGCACTACAGGCGCTCCTATACAAAGGTCATTTAAGCCGTACTCACCTTCCAACAACGTAGAACAAGGAAATATTTTTTTCTGATCACAAGCAATAGCCTGAACTAACCCAGAAACAGCAGCTCCTGGAGCATACCAAGCAGAAGTTCCTAATAAACCAGTAAGCGTAGCTCCACCAACTTTAGTATCTGCTGCAACTTGCTCTAAACGATCATCAGAGATAAACTCTGAAACCGGAACACTATTTCTTGTCGCTAATCTAGTTAGAGGCACCATACCTTTATCACTATGTCCTCCAATCACCATTCCATCAACATCAGAAATTGGAGCTCCTAATGCTTCAGCTAATCTATATTTAAAACGAGCACTATCTAAAGCTCCGCCCATTCCAATAATTCTATTTTTAGGGAGATCTGTAGTTTTATGAACTAAATAAGTCATTGTATCCATAGGATTACTTACTACGATAATAATTGCATTTGGAGAATGCTCAATCAAACTAGATGAAACAGATTTTACAATCCCTGCGTTAATACCAATCAATTCTTCACGTGTCATTCCAGGTTTACGCGGAATACCAGATGTAATTACAGCAATATCACTTCCTGCAGTTTTGGAATAATCGTTTGTAGTTCCTGTTATCTTAGTATCAAATCCATTTAAAGAAGCCGTCTGCATCAAATCCATTGCTTTACCTTCTGCATATCCATCTTTAATATCTAACAATACTACCTCTGAAGCAAAATTCTTAATGGCAATATACTCGGCACAACTTGCACCCACTGCACCAGCTCCTACTACTGTAACTTTCATTATCTCTATATAATTTTGATTAATATTATCTTGTCGTATTGAATCTCTTCAATATCAGCGCGAAAATACAAATTCTTTAACGATTTTGTTTGTGAATTCTTAGTTAAATTACCAACCAAAATTCAATCCTATAGAGAGATTTTGATAGTTCTGAAGTGTATAATCCAAATTAGCTCTAAAAAAACCTAATTTCACATTAGCTCCAATAGTAGCTTTAAGTCCAGAAGCTTTATTATTAACAGAAATTGGATCCTTAACAGTTTGACTAGCTAGTGGACCTCTTTGAATTTCATAAGTACCCAAAATATCTGCTTTACTATTTCCTGCATAATACCCAAAACCACCGTAAAAATTAAATTTAGGAAGCTTCGTTGAAATAATACCACTAACCAACCAAGAATTAGATTTTAATCGTATTTCTTGATCTGCTCCATCAATCTGGCTATCTGCAGTAAAATCATAAAACCCTCTAACATTAGTATACCCTATTAATCCAGAAAATCTAAAAGGAAGTCTTTTCCAAGAAAAAATCCAATCCGTCAATTCATGCTGAATTGCCAATCCATAAAGAAAAACTTCTGTGTTCTCTCGCACAGCAATTTTTGGTAAAAATCTTGCTTTAATCTCTGTGCTTCTTGATATCCCCATAGACCCCTGAAAAAATCCTGTGGGTGCAATATTTACTTCTTTTCCACCAATCCCATCCGGAAGTGTAATTTCTACTTGTCCTAATTGTCCTTGATCCAAAACCACCGAAATGTCTCCGCGATTACCTCCAAAAGCATTCGCCACCAACTGACTCGAAGGACCTTCACTAAATTCTAAACCTTCATATTCTGCTGTATTGAGAATAAATGACTGCTTTTCTTCTCTTACAAAAGAAAGATTTCCGATAAAACCTACCTCAAAACGCCACAACTTTTTTACTTCGGCAGTTTTATACCAACCATTAGACATACTATTTACCAACAATTCTCCTGCCGGAGCAAAATAATCAGTACTAAAACGCTGTGCATTTTCTATACCTAATTCTAATAACTGATCTACATTGGTTTGGGAATATGATACTTTAAACAAAAGCATCGTAAAAAGCAGTATCGTTTTTTTCATCTGTTTCTATCTATGGTTATTCAATAATCAGATGGAATGCACATAAACTAATATTTGAAAAAGTATTCAAACATTTTAGGTCTGTTCATTTCACAAGATTTGGGTTTAATAGGCGGGACAATATATAAAAAAATCCGCTATACATAGTATAACGGATTTCATTCTAAATTATTTAATAACACTTACATTACGCATCAATGTTTGCGTAAACGGCATTTTTCTCAATAAATTCTCTACGTGGCGGTACCTCATCTCCCATTAACATAGAGAAGATTCTATCCGCCTCTGTTAAATTATCAATTGTTACCTGACGCATCGTTCTAAACTCTGGATTCATAGTAGTATCCCATAATTGTTCAGCGTTCATCTCTCCAAGACCTTTATATCGTTGAATTTTAGAATTTTCCCCAAATTCTTTAACAATCATATCTCGTTGATCATCATTCCAAGCATATTGCTTTTTAGCACCTTTCTTAACCAAATATAACGGTGGTGCGGCAATATAAATATGACCTGCTTCGATCAATTCTTTCATATAACGGAAAAAGAATGTAAGAATCAGAGTTGATATATGACTACCATCCACATCGGCATCACACATAATTACAATTTTATGATATCTTAATTTAGAAAGGTTAAGTGCCTTACTATCTTCTTCTGTACCAATAGTAACTCCAAGAGCCGTGAATATATTTTTTATCTCTTCATTCTCAAAGACTTTGTGATGCATTGCTTTTTCTACATTCAAAATCTTACCACGTAGTGGCAAAATAGCTTGAAACATACGATCACGTCCTTGTTTTGCAGTTCCACCTGCAGAATCTCCCTCGACAAGGAACACTTCACATAAAGCTGGATCTTGTTCTGAACAATCAGATAACTTTCCAGGCAACCCTCCTATACTCATTACCGTTTTACGCTGTACCATTTCACGAGCTTTCTTAGCTGCGTGACGTGCTTGAGCTGCTAAAATTACTTTCTGAACAATCGTTTTAGCATCTGAAGGGTTTTCTTCAAGATAGTTTTCTAACATTTCAGAAACCGCTTGAGAAACTGCAGAAGTAACTTCTCGATTTCCTAGTTTAGTTTTTGTTTGTCCCTCGAATTGCGGCTCAGCCACTTTTACAGAAACGATTGCTGTCAACCCTTCTCTAAAATCATCACCTGCTACTTCGAATTTTAACTTATCAAGCATACCAGAAGCGTCTGCATATTTCTTTAAGGTAGAAGTAAGTCCTCTTCTAAAACCTGAAAGATGCGTACCACCTTCGTGCGTATTAATATTATTAACATATGAATGAAGATTCTCTGCATAAGAGTCATTATAAATCATAGCAACTTCTACTGGAATATCATTCTTCTCTCCTTCCATTGAAATTACATCTCCAATGATCGCATTACGACTGGTATCTAAGAATTTCACAAACTCCTTTAATCCTTCTTCGGAATGGAAAGTTTCAGAAACGTGATTCCCTTCTTCATCAGTATGTCTCTTATCCGTAAGAATAATTGTAATACCTTTATTAAGGTATGCCAACTCACGCATACGACTTGCTAAAGTATCATAATTATACTCTAGAGTTTGCTGAAAAATAGTAGGATCAGGTTTAAAAGTAACAATTGTACCATTAAAATCAGTATCTCCAGTGGATTTTACAGGGTATAAAGGTTTTCCTCTTTCATACTCTTGTTCCCAAACCTTACCATCTTTATGTACAATAGCATGTAAATGATCAGATAGTGCATTTACACAGGAAACTCCTACTCCGTGCAAACCACCAGATACTTTATACGAATCTTTATCGAATTTACCACCAGCTCCAATCTTAGTCATTACAACCTCTAAAGCCGAGACACCTTCTTTTTTATGTATCCCTACAGGAATACCACGACCATTATCTTTAGTAGTAATGGAATTATCTTCATTTATTGTAACATCGATAGCATCACAATGACCAGCCAATGCTTCATCAATGGAGTTATCCACAACTTCATATACCAAATGGTGCAAACCTCTAGTCCCTACATCTCCAATGTACATGGATGGACGCATGCGTACATGCTCCATTCCTTCTAACGCCTGAATACTATCGGCAGAATAATTATTTTTCTTTGCTTCTTCGCTCATAAATCAGCTTTATTTATTACAATTTTTGGTCAACAAACAAAGATAAAAAAACAGCTAAATGTTCAAAGGGTTTTATAAGGTATGATTTAAAGAGTTATCAACAATTAGTTAAGAACAAGACTAGGAAAAGAAAAAAACTCCTTAAAAGTGATTAAAACAGCCTTAAAATCGATTTAAGATTAAATTAATACTTTATATAATTCTCCTAAAACAAATACAATGCTTTGTAAACAAACACTTTAACATCAAAAAGAATCTTTTACAAAAATGCAGATTTATTTTCTGATGAAGAAAATAAATCTAAAAGCAAACAACAATATTAAAATAATGTTCTCCCTTAATGTCTTTACGTTTCCTCACCCAACTCTTACGAATAATAAACGCCTCTTAATTAAAGGACGTTATTCACAATAATACAACTTACTTCCGTTAAACCAACCAGACTACAGATGTAGTCGAATTAAAGGAAATACACACAATCAACAAATTTAATTTTTAAAAATGAAGACTAAAAATTTAATGAATTTAGGCAAAATTGCTTTTATCTGTCTAGGACTAACAATAGGTTCTTGTACAAATGAAAATTTTGATGAAGAAATTAGCAATGAGGAAAACAATGATATTGAACTTCTAAAAAAGTCCTTTCTAGGAGAAGCTATTTATGTTCAAGACTTAGGCAATGGAGAATATTTATCTGGTGACACTAAGTATTTTGAAAGTCAATTTGATAATGGTAATTTCGATCAAGATCCTGTACCTGGTGAAGAAGTTGAAAGGCTTGGAGTTTTTCCTGGAATCACAAAATGGCCGAATAACACTGTGATTTACGTGTTGGATAACAGCTTAACTTCTAATCAAATTTCAGTCACTATAGCATCTATGGAAGAATGGTCCTCTAAGACCAATATTAGATTTAAAGAAAGAACTAACGAAAATTACTATGTAACCATTCAAAATGATGGTCAAACTTGTAATTGCGGAAGAGCAAATCTTGGTGTAAATGGAAACAGAGGAACAATCACTATAGGTACCAGAACAGGCACCGGAGTCATGATTCATGAAATAGGTCATACTCTTGGGTATATCCACGAACAAAATCGTAGTGATAGAGATCAATTCGTAAACATACTACCTGAAAACATTCAGAACGGAGCTATAAGCCAATTCAGAATAACAAACAATTCTGTTAATCCTGGTGCATTTGATATAAATTCTATCATGATCTATAGCAGTTTTACATTTAGTAAAAATGGGCAACCAGTTATGCTTACGTCTGCAGGAAATCGCATACCTTTTAATGGTCGTTTATCTACTGGGGACATCGAGGGGACTAATATTATTTACCCAGCTGGTGACGGAGATGGTGACGGAGATGGTGATGGTGATGGTGATGGTGACGGAAATGACATCTGTGATGGAATAGACGAATGGTCTAGAAACATTAGATACAGTGTTGGAGACAAAGTTACTTATCAAGGTTTTTTATATGAAAGAGATTTTAACAGCTGGAATCGTTTAGGAGAATGTGGAGAAACTCAACCAGCGGACATCTGTGATGGTATTGACGCCTATAACGGAAACACAAGTTACTCACCTGGTGATCAAGTTACGTATAACGGATATTTATATTTACTACAAAGCAATAGAAGATGGTCTAATCAAGGCCGTTGCGGAAGTTAATAATCACTTTATTTACCTAACTAAAACAATAGGGCTACATTGATATGTAGCCCTATTCTTATTTGATATAATTCAATAAATAGTACTTATTAAATTATGTACAAGGAATAAATATTATTAAAAATTAGGACAAATAGGATCTGTCCCATCCAAACAAATATAGTCGCTTTGTACTCTGCACACTTGTCCATTAATAATACACGCACAAGGACCACCGAAAGGTGGTGCCCCAGGGAAAGTACACGCCGATGGTATAAATCCTCCGTTAATTGCCTGTTGTTCTTTTTTACTTAATTGTTGAGTCGTATTGAGCTTTAAAATGTTTTTTAACATAATAGAAAATTAAAATATGCTGCGAAAATTTCAAAGATGTTCACGACTTACACCCTATTAACAAAATTGATAATTTGATACTTGACAACTTAAAATGTTTTAGTACTCGATAACTAACACACACAATAAATTTCTCATAAATCTAATTATAAAAACACGGTATATTCCCCAAAAAATAGTTAAACTTATTATTTTAACAGCCCTAGATAATTAATTCTTTTTATAAGAAAATCACTAACTACAATGCAGTTATCTCTATCTTCAAAAAATATTTATTGATTACAAACATGTAAAAAACCCCAAGAAAATTCTTGGGGTTTTACATCTCAATTAACTCAACTTTCAGCGACTCAAGCTGAAATTTTTAAATTTCTTTTTATTCTATTACTATTGTGCAACTTCATCTAATAAATATGCATCGTCATGAACATTTGCTACTGCTCTTCCGCTAGGATCATTCATGTTTTTAAAAGCTTCATCCCATTCCAATGCTATTTTTGTACTACAGGCGACAGAAGGTTCTTGAGGAACACTCAATGCCGCAACATCACTTGGGAAATGTCCTTCGAAAATTGATCTATAGTAAAATTCTTCTTTATTCTGTGGTGTTTGTATTGGAAACCTAAAATGAGCATTAGCCATTTGTTCATCAGTTACCTCAGCATCTACTACTTCTTTTAAAGTATCTATCCAGCTATACCCAACACCATCAGAAAATTGTTCTTTTTGTCTCCAAGCAACGCTTTCCGGCAAATATGATTCAAAGGCTTTACGAATAACCCACTTCTCCATTCTTTCTCCGTTAATCATTTTATCCTGTGGATTAATACGCATAGCAACATCCATAAATTCTTTATCCAAAAATGGTACTCGTCCTTCAATTCCCCATGCCGCTAAAGATTTATTTGCCCTTAGACAATCATACATATGTAACTTATCCAACTTACGCACTGTCTCTTCATGGAACTCTTTTGAATTTGGTGCTTTGTGAAAATATAAGTATCCTCCAAATATCTCATCCGCACCTTCTCCAGACAACACCATCTTTACTCCCATAGACTTAATAACTCTTGCCATTAAATACATAGGTGTAGACGCTCTGATAGTTGTAATATCATAAGTTTCCAAATTATATATCACATCCTTAATAGCATCCAATCCTTCTTGAATTGTAAACTTAATTTCATGATGTATTGTTCCTATATGATCTGCTACTTTTTGTGCAGCCTCCAAGTCTGGCGATCCTTCCAAACCAACTGAAAAAGAATGTAATTGAGGCCACCAAGCTTCTTTAGTATCACCTGACTCAATTCTTTTTTCTGAATATTTTTTAGCTATTGCTGAGGTAACCGAAGAATCCAATCCTCCAGAAAGTAATACCCCATAAGGTACATCTGACATTAATTGTCTATGAACGGCTGCTTCTAAAGCTTCTCTCAACTCATCAATACTTGTTTGGTTATCTTTTACTGCTTCAAAATCAGACCAATCTCTAACATACCATTTAGTTAATTCTCCTTTTTTACTATCTAGATAATGACCAGGTGGAAATAATTCTATTTTAGTACAAACACCTTCTAGTGCTTTTAATTCTGAAGCAACATAAAAAGTACCATTCTGATCCCAACCCATATACAGAGGGATAATCCCCATGTGATCACGAGCTATTAAATATGAGTCTTGCTCAGCATCATAAAGTGCAAAAGCAAAAATACCATTTAGATCATCTAAAAACTGAGAGCCTTTTTCCTTATATAGAGCCAAAATAACTTCACAATCAGATTCTGTCTGAAAATTATAAAAACCATCAAACTTTTTACGAATTTCTCCGTGATTATAAATTTCGCCATTAGCAGCCAAAATCAACTTATTATCTTCACTAAACAAGGGCTGTTTACCAGACACAGGATCAACTATCGCAAGCCTTTCATGAGCCAATATAGCTTTATCATCTGCATAAATACCACTCCAATCCGGACCTCTATGTCTTATCTTTTTTGACATTTCTAATAACTGAGGTCTTAACACATCTGCTTTTTCTTTTAATTCAAAAGCGCAAACTATTCCACACATATTCTTATTTTTCTATTAATTGAGAAGTCAAAGATGCGTTTTTAGCTACATTACTTAAACATAAAACTTGTTTTTAGCTTCAAATTAAAACAAATAAGCACTTATTAGTTAAAAAATCAAACTATTACAACGCAAAAAACCTATCAAAACTATCAAGTTGTTATTTAACTCTTTTAACAGAATTTAATGAGAGGATTAACATTTCCCATGTATGTTCCTACATATCTTTACGACAATTAAGAAAATAAAATCACGAATTATGAAAAAATCACTCTTCTTCGCTGTTGTTATGTTTTTAGGAACAATCAGCACCATTAATGCTCAAAAATTCGCAGGACTGCAGAAAAGTCCGACGGATATCTCTTATGCAAAAACAGATAGAAATGCAAAACCAGATATCAAAGTAATTTATAGTAGACCCCAGAAGAAAGGTAGAACTATGCTTGGAGACAAGGTGTCTTTCGGAAAAGTTTGGAGAACAGGAGCTGATGAAGCTACTGAGATAAAACTTTTTAAAGATATGAAATTAGGAGATGGAACAGTAAAAGCTGGCACATATTCTTTATTTACTATTCCTGGAGAAAAAGAATGGACTATCATTCTTAATTCCGATCTAGATGTATGGGGAGCATATTCTTACGATGAAGGTAAGGATGTCGCTAGAATTAAAGTACCTGCGGGAAAAGGTGATGAGTTAGAAGCTTTTTCTATTGCTTTCAAAAAAGTAGACAAAGGATACCATATGGTTATGGGGTGGGAAACTACTAGAGTAGAAGTTCCTTTCTATAATTAGAAATAATACACAAAAACATATTAAATAAAAAAGAGGTTGAAAAATTCAACCTCTTTTTTAGTTTTAATAACCTTCTGACTAAAAAGGTTAAATTATTTCACTGAAATAATAACTATCTGTGGATAGCATTACTAGATGCCCCCGGTAATTCTTTAAGAAAGTCCATGACAATCCTAAAAGTTAATCTGAATTTAGTGTAAAATAGCCCCATAATATTTCCAATTTATTTAGTTACAAGATAACATCTAAAAGACTTTAAATCAACCTTTTTAACAAAAAATGTAAGAACTTTTAGATATAAAGTGAAATTTTACCGATTAAAAACATGTTTTTCAATTATACTAGTAAAATTTATTCCTACTTTTTGGTGTTACTATTAAATCTATATCAAATTATATTACCATATAGATTTATAGTTTTATAGAATGATTAGCATTCAATTTTAAATAACCTTGTTTCCCCAACTATATAATACTAACCGATTATCTATGTATAGCATTACTACTAGCAGATGGTAATTCTCTCAAAAAACTCTTCAATGAATTAAAATCTATTTTGAATATAGTGTAAAAGTATCTCATAATTATTTGATTTTTAATTTGTTATGCAAATATAAATCGCAAACTCAAATCAATAAAAAAAATTAACACCTAGAATTCAATATTTTAGACGTACAACTTATTTTACACGACATAACAACAAAAAACCATTTAAAACAACTATTTTAAAAGGAATTAACCTACAACCAAAAGAGTAAAACTAGGGGCTAATCCCCCTAATGTCGATTAGTTATTTTTATTTCTATCTCATCTTTACGTGGACAGGTTAATATTTTTAATTATTTACACCACCATAAACAACTTAAAAACAATTAAATAAATAACTATTAAGATTTTGAAGAGAAAACAAATGTAAACACACATATTGAACATTACATTTACATAAAATGTAGTTCATAAAACTTTTTATAAAAAACAAAAGATTACAAATTGTTGTAATCTTTTACTTATAAATTAATACGGGATGTTGAACTTAAAATTATCTACGCATTGCATAACGGGAAGCACTCGGAAGATCTCTCACAAAATCAATAAACATTCTAAAATCAAGCCCAAAAATAGAGTATAAGTTTTTCATAAAAATCTGTTTTTAAATTACTTACATAAAATTAAAAACATCTTTCTATAAAATCAAAAAAAAAGATAACTATCATTTAACAATTAGTTAAACACTTGTTTATATACGTTAAAAAACGTAAATCAAGGGAGGCTAAAAAATAAAAAAGAAAGTTTTATCTTACAAAATTACATTTCAATAGAAGGGAAAAATCCTACAAAACTACGGTCTAACCATAATCATTAACATACAAAAGAGCACAGACCATCGAAAAACGTCAAAAACCATAAAACACCTATGTTTTTATATGACCTAATTAAGGAATATTCAAGTACTTATGAGTTTGTAAAGACACCTTCCATTTAGGGTTTTTCATCACATATTCTACAATTAGAGGAATTACCTTGTCCCTAACACTCCATTCCGGCTGTAAATACAATACGCAATCATCCGAAACCTGAGAAGCTTGCTCTTCAGCAAAATCAAAATCACTTTTATTATAAACAATACATTTTAATTCATGAGCTTCACTATATATTTCTTTAGTAGGAAGTTTTACTTTTTTAGGAGAAAGACATATCCAATCCCAATTACCTGTAAGAGGATACGCTCCGGAAGTTTCTATATGGGTTTTAGCACCTTTACTCTTTAAGCCTTTCGTAAGTTCAGACATATCCCAAGTAAGAGGTTCTCCGCCCGTTACTACAATTACATTGCTATATTTTATAGCATTATCTACAATTACAGCAGTAGAAGTTGGTGGATGAAGAGCAGCGTTCCAGCTTTCTTTAACGTCGCACCAATGACATCCAACATCACATCCTCCAATTCTAACAAAATAAGCAGCAGTACCTTTATGATACCCTTCTCCTTGTATGGTATAAAATTCTTCCATAAGAGGAAGCATCTTTCCCTCATTCACCAATGTCTCTGTACTTTCTTGCATAAGGATGCAAAGGTAGATAATGAATTAGTAATCCTAAAGTAAGTTTAGGAATTCTTTCATCCGTATTAAGTATTTCTTTTACTTAGTTCTAGCTGCAACACATTCTATCTCAATCTTTGCTCCCACCGCTAATCCTTTGGCAGCAAACGTAGTCCTTGCTGGTTTATTAGGGAAATACGTTTTATAAACCTTATTAAATGCTGTAAAATCGTTAATATCAGAGAGAATAACTGTACACTTTACTACATCATTCATATTCATATTATGATGTTCTAATACCGCTTTTATATTTTCCAAGGTTTGTTTAGTTTCGGCTTCTATTCCACCCTCTACCAATTTACGTGTGGTATGATTCATCCCAACTTGTCCAGAAAGGAAATACAAATTACCTACTTGAACAGCATCCGAAAATGGGGCATTCGCTTTTTTGGGTTCATGAGTATCATGAAATATAATTTCTGTATTAGAATCATTTTTTTGATTACAACTATAAAAAATTGAAATTAAAATCGTGAATAAATATATCTTCTTCATTGTGATGAATTATGTGTTTCATCGATAAAAATAAACTATAATTTTCTACACTTACTCTTATTGATTTAAAAATTATAAATTTACCTAAAACAAAATCACAATCATTTCGATAGAATAGACAAGATTGCTATTTTTATCAAAATTTACATTAACTATGAGTAGTAATCAAGAATTCCTTGACCATATAAATAAAGGATATACTACCAAAGGCGATTTCATCACCTTAGGAGCTGCAATGCATAATGGAGAAACTGTGACAGATGCACACGTTAAAATTCCTCTAAAGACATTAAATAGACATGGGTTAATTGCTGGAGCAACAGGAACTGGTAAAACGAAAACATTACAAGTCTTAGCAGAAAACTTGAGCGAACAAGGAATACCTGTACTTCTTATGGATATCAAAGGAGATCTTAGTGGTTTAGCAGCCGCAAGTCCAGGTCACACTAAAATTGATGAAAGACATGAAAAAATTGGAATTCCGTTTGAAGCAAAGAATTTTCCTGTAGAAATTCTTTCTTTATCAGAACAAGATGGAGTACGTCTTAAAGCAACAGTAAGCGAATTCGGGCCAGTACTATTTTCAAGAATTTTAGATGTAACAGAAACACAAGCAGGTATCATTTCAATAATTTTCAAATATTGTGATGACAACAAATTGCCATTATTAGATTTAAAAGATTTAAAAAAGGTGTTACAATTTGCGACTCGAGAAGGAAAAGAAGAGCTAGAAAAAGATTATGGAAGAATATCTACTGCATCTACTGGCTCCATATTACGTAAAATTGTTGCTTTAGAACAACAAGGAGCTGATATCTTTTTTGGAGAAAGATCATTTGATGTACAAGATTTATGTAGAGTAGATGACGATGGAAGAGGTTTTATAAATATCTTACGATTAACCGACATACAGGATAGACCAAAACTATTTTCTACATTTATGTTAAGTCTTCTAGCTGAAGTATACAGTACCTTTCCTGAGCAAGGAGATAGCGGAAGACCAGAGTTGATTATTTTTCTTGATGAAGCTCATTTAATATTTAAGCAAGCTTCTAATGCATTAATGGATCAGATCGAAAGTATTGTAAAATTAATAAGATCAAAAGGAGTTGGACTATATTTTGTTACCCAAAACCCTACGGATGTACCAGATGGAGTATTGGGGCAACTGGGGCTAAAAGTGCAGCATGCCCTAAGAGCATTTACCGCTAAAGATCGTAAAGCAATTAAACTTACTGCCGAGAATTATCCTATGTCAGAATATTATGACACAAAAGAAGTACTAACAGCTTTAGGAATTGGAGAAGCATTGGTATCAGCTCTTGACGAGAAAGGTCGCCCTACTCCTCTTGCTGCAACGATGTTAAGAGCTCCTATGAGTAGAATGGATATACTATCCAAAAGTGAATTAGATGATTTATTAAAAAAGTCCACGCTTTCTGACAAATACAATGAAGAGATAGATCGAGAAAGTGCCTATGAAATTCTTAATGAAAAAATAGAAAAAGCTGAAGCTGAAGAAGCCAAAGAAGCTGCAAAAAAAGAAAGAGAGAAACTAAATAAAAGTTCTTCTCGTTCTAAAAGTAGAAAATCTAGTACTACAGAAAAAGCTGTGATCAAAGTTTTAACCAGTGCTACTTTTATAAGAGGAGCATTAGGTGTACTAAATAAATTATTGCGCTAAACTAAACACAAAATCAATCATTGTTTAACCTTGGGAATAATTAACAACCTATTATGATTAAAAAAATCAGCAGTATTTTACTTGTTTGTATAAGTTTACTGAGTTGTCAAAATGACAAAAAACAAGATCCATTCGAAATCTCTTATAACAGAATTGGTCATTTAACTAACACAATCAAAGTGAGTCAATTAGACTCAATATATGCAAATGATTCTATAGTAAAAATGTCAAAAAATGACAATATTATGGATGTTGCAAACACTATTCAAATTTATGAAAAAGGAGGAGCTAAATTATTATTATTAGAACCCAGAGAAGAAAACAATCCTGAATCCTCTATTGAAAGTATACAAGTAATTGATCCAAGATATAAGACTATATCAGGACTATCGGCAAATGGTGTTTTCAAAGATATCAAGGATAACTATTCTATCACTAAGATTACTAATACACTTAGTGCGGCCGTTATATTTGTAGATAGTATCCAAGCGTCGATAACCATTGATAAGAAAGAACTGTCAAGTGAGTTAAAGTTTAATACTGACAAAAAAATTGAAGCTTCTCAAATTCCTGATTCGGCTACAATTAAGCACTTTATTATTAACTGGGAGAATAATTAAAACCTATTATTGGATATTTATGAGTAAAAAATATCAAATTCAAAAATCACCATTTGTGGTACCAACTACAGATGGAAAATTAATTGAAGAACATTTTGGCAAAGCCACTGATGGAAATTCTCAGGTTAGTATAGCGCATATGGTAGCTCCTCCGGGTTGGAGCGAACCATTTCAAACACCAGAATTTGATGAATACACTTATATTATTCTAGGAAAGAAAAGATTTATTATTGATGACGAAGAAATCATCTTAGAACCTGGGCAATCTATTAAGATTGAAAAAAACACCAGAGTGCAATATTCTAATCCTTTCGAATCAGCGTGTGAATATTTAGCGATTTGTCTTCCTGCTTTTTCTATAGAGTCGGTTCATCGAGAAGAATTATGAAAGAAACATTAAAAAAGTACATCCCAATTTTTATTGGCAAACGACTTTTATTGCTCTTCTTTTTTAATAAAAAAAAGGCCTTGCGCAAAGCCTATATCTTATTTAGCACACCGCTTAAAGGAAAGATACTTCCAGATCAAGAATATTTTCTAGAGGAAGCTGAAGATGAAATTATTTCAGTAAAAGATAGGTTTTTACAGACCTATAGATGGCCCAATATGGGAGAAACTGTTTTGATGGTACACGGATGGGATAGTAATAGTCATAGATGGAAAACACTTATCGAAAAACTACATCAACAAAATTATAATGTTATAGCATTTGACGCTCCAGCTCATGGTAACTCTTCTGGCAAGACACTTAGTGTTCCGTTCTATGCAGAATGCCTTCAAAAAATGATAGAATTATACCGACCTAATTACGTTATTGGACATTCTGTTGGTGGTATGACAACTGTGTTTCATCAATTTAAATATCCAAACCTTGAAATAGAAAAACTAATTGTTCTTGCACCTCCTACAGAATTATCTGTAATTATGGAAGGCTATCAAAAAACGCTCAAATTATCTGATAAATTTATGAAAGCCTTAAGTCATTATTTCAAGGAAAAATTTGGTTTTCATTTCGAAGAATTTTCCATAGCTGAATTTGCGAAGGACTTAACTCATCAAGGCTTACTCATCCATGACAAATACGATGAAATTGCCCCGTATACGGGAACTGAAAAAATCAGTAAAAACTGGACTAATGCAAAATTCATTACTACAGAAAACTTCGGCCATTCATTATTCTTTGATGAAGTGGATGATATGATCATTCATTTTTTGAAAGATTAAATTTTATGAGCACCTTTGCACCGTGGAAAATTCTAAGCTTACAAGACTCAATAAATTCCTTAGTGAAGTTGGTTACTGTTCTCGTCGTGAAGCAGATAAACTAATTGATCAAGGTCGCGTAACCCTAAATAATAAAATTCCAGAAATGGGCACCAAAGTGGCTCCTGGAGACGAAGTAAGGGTCGATGGTGAATTGATAAATAAGCCTAAAGAAAAACACGTATACCTTGCTTTTCATAAACCTGTTGGAATTGTTTGTACAACTGCACAAAACGAAAAAGACAATATTATTGATTATATCAACTATCCAAAACGTATTTTCCCAATAGGCCGACTAGACAAGCCCAGTGAAGGATTAATTCTATTAACCAGTGATGGTGATATCGTAAATAAAATTCTAAGAGCAAGAAACAACCACGAAAAAGAATACATCGTTACGGTAAATAAGCTAATTAGCCCACAATTCATTAAAAGAATGGGTAATGGAATTCCTATTCTAGATACTATTACTCGTAAATGTGAGGTAGAACAGATAAATAAATATGATTTTAGAATAGTTCTTACACAAGGCTTAAATAGACAGATACGAAGAATGTGTGAGTATCTTGGATATGAAGTAACAAAACTAAAGCGAATTCGTATTATGAACATTAGTTTAGATACTTCAATAGGCCAATGGCGCTACTTAACAGAAAAAGAACTACAAATTATTAATAAAGATGTAGGAGATTCTAGTAAAACTGAAGAAGCATCTGTAGTCGAAGAAAATAAACCAGTAAGAAGACAAAACAACAATAAACATTTCTCTTCCAAAAATAAAGGTGGAGCAAGTAAAGAAAAACGAAATGGTGCTGCCTCTAAAAAAAGAAAAAGAAGTGATAGAAAACGTTAAAGCATCTATTTTCAAACTCTTAAAATAATCCCTTTCAATCAACGTAAATAACTTATGGAATCATTATCTCCCTTTCATCTTGCAATCCCAGTAGATAATTTAGAAGTTGCGCGCGATTTTTACAACAAAACACTTAATTTAAAAGAAGGACGAAGCAGTGAACACTGGGTAGATTTTAATTTTTTTGGGCATCAACTGGTTATTCATTACAAACCAAAATCAGAATTAAATAATCATCACAATACCGTAGATGGCAAAGAAGTTCCTGTGCCGCATTTCGGAATAATTTTAGAATGGGATACTTGGCAAAGTTTTGCACAAATGTTATCTGATAAAAAAATAGATTTTGTTATTGAGCCCTATATTAGGTTTCAGGGAGAGGTAGGAGAACAAGCAACCATGTTTTTTTATGATCCTTGCGGAAATGCACTAGAATTCAAGTCTTTTAAAGACCCATCTCAGATTTTCGAGAAATAACATACACCGAATTTCAAAAGAACCACGTCTTCATTTCAATAAACAATCGTTAAAAACATACTTTTTTTACTTAAAAAAGTAAAATGTTAAACTTTTACTGCAAATTCTTATTATATTCTGCCCCAATTAGAATACAACAAAAAGAAAATGGATTTTATACAGCCCTTAAAGTATGGCGTACCTTTATTTCTAGTACTTATTGTAGTAGAATTAACGTATAGCAAAAATCACGAAGAACATAAAAACCTTTATAATTGGAAAGATTTATCCGCCAGTTTCACAATGGGACTTGGATCAGCATTTTTAGGTCCTTTTCTTAAAACGGTTTTTTCGGTTGTTTTGTTTACTTATATGTACAATGTATTTAATCCTGAAATTGATGGTGTACGAACCAATATCATGGGTTGGGAATCTTTTAGCTATGCTTGGTATGTATGGCTATTATGTCAATTAGCCGATGATTTTACATATTACTGGTTTCACAGACAAAATCATATGATAAGAGCTTTATGGGCTGCTCACATAGTTCATCACTCGTCAGATAACTTTAATCTTGGAACAGCAGTTCGTAATGGGTGGTTTACTCTTTTATACAAACCGCTATTTTACATGTGGATGCCGATTGTAGGATTTCCTCCAGAAATGGTAATTGTCTGTTTGGGAATAGAAGCTTTATGGCAATTCCAACTACACTCTGTTTTCATTCCTAAAATGGGTTTTATAGAAAAAATATTCAACACCCATACAATGCATCAAGTGCATCATGCCAAAAATGTAGAGTATATGGACAAAAATCATGGAGGGTTTTTAAATATTTTTGACAAGATATTTGGAACTTGGAAAGAACTTGATGACGAAATAGAAGTACAATATGGAGTTACTCACGCGCCTAATTCTTACAATCCATGGGTTATTTTGACGCATGAGTATAAAGATATTTGGAACGACACCAAAAAATCTAAAAATTGGTATCATAAGTTTATGTATATTTTTGGCCCTCCTGGATGGAGTCACGATGGAAGTACGTTAACAGTAAAACAAATGCAGAAAGAGTTAGAATTAAAGAAACGTATGAGCACAGGATCGTAATTCTTTTATAACCTTGTTATATTTGTCATTATGAACTATCAGGAAATCATAAGCAATCAAAAAACGTTTTTTGACACCAATGCTACTAAAAATACATCTTTTAGAGTAAAGGAATTAAAACATCTAAAAAGTGTTTTACAAAAAAATGAAGACCTATTATACAATGCTATTTATAACGATTTTAAAAAATCAAAATACGAAACTTATACGACAGAACTAGCGATCATTTATCACGAAATTGATCTTGCGATAGTTAATATAAAAAAGTGGTCTAAAAGAAAAAGAGTAGGTACAGGATTAGCGAATCTTCCAGGTAAAAGTTATATCATACCCGAACCTTTAGGAACTGTTTTGGTAATGGGTGCTTGGAATTATCCGTTTCAACTGTCCTTAGTTCCAGCCATCGCCGCCATCGCAGCAGGATGCACTGTTGTTCTTAAACCTAGTGAAATTCCATCACATTCTTCGTCTATAATGGCTAAGATTATCAATCAAAACTTCAGTGAATCATTTTTTAGAGTTATAGAAGGTGGTGTACAAGAAACTACTGAATTATTAAAAATTAGATTTGATAAAATATTTTTTACCGGAAGCATACCCGTAGGTAAAATAGTTTATCAAGCTGCTGCAAAACATTTAACTCCAGTTACGCTAGAACTAGGAGGAAAAAGTCCTGCTATTATTACCAAAGACGTCGATATAGATATGACGGCGAAACGTCTAGTTTGGGCTAAATTTCTAAACACTGGTCAAACCTGTATTGCTCCTGACTATATAATGGTAGAATCTACCATACATAATGAGCTTTTATCTGCTATAAAAAAACATATCGAAAAAGCAGATTATAAGGTGGAGAACCAAAATTACACTCAGATAGTAAATCAAAAAAACTTCGAGAGATTACAAGCTCTTATCGAAAATGATAAAATATACCTAGGAGGTCAATGTGATGCAGAAAATAGAATTATAGTACCAACCATCCTTACTGAAGTTTCTTTTACAGATAAAGTAATGCAAGAAGAAATTTTTGGTCCTATACTGCCGGTTTTATCTTTTGACTCCATAGAAAAAGCTATCTCGGATATAAAAACATTATCAAAACCCTTATCCTGCTATATTTTTACAAAAAATAAATCAGTCAAAAACAAAATTCTTAACGAAATTTCTTTTGGTGGCGGAGCAGTAAATGATGCTGTTATGCATTTTATGGAACAAAACTTACCTTTTGGTGGTGTTGGTGATAGTGGTATTGGCAATTATCACGGTAAAGCAGGGTTTGTAGCATTTTCTCATTACAAAAGTATTTTACAAAAATCCTTTTTGATTGAGTTAAATCTAAAATATTCACCCTACACTAGCTCGAAGTTAAAATGGTTGAAAAGACTTATTGGATAACACAATCTTTATTTAACTATCCCATAAGTATTTAAACCTGAAATTATTCGCTTTTCTACCTCCTCAGTATCCCAAATGTTTTCAATATCTTCTATTTGCATGATTTCATCCATAATAGCAGCTTGTTGATCCCCTATTTCTAAAGCTTCAGCATAAGGTCTGTGCGTAAAGGTTACTCTAGTATAAAGAGGAACCCATTTATCGGGATGCTTTTCAGAAAAATGCTTTTCTATTTTCTTTCTTAGAAGAAAGCTACTATCTGCAGTTTTACTACTCATTTCCATAAAATTACGATATGAGAGTTCTGCAATTGCATCGGTACTTGGCTTTCTTGCTTCTTGATATTTTTCAAAAATTTCCTGCCAATTTTCTCCATTATACGTTTCAACAATATCATCTAGCACGGAAATATCTTCGAAACCAGCATTGATTCCTTGACCATAAAACGGTACGATTGCATGAGCAGAATCTCCTACCAACGCTACTTTATCCCAATAGCTCCAAGGATAACATTTCATGGTAACTAATGCACTGGTCGGGTTATTCGTAAAATCTTTAATTAAAGTAGGCATTAAGTCTATAGTATCTGGAAAATTTCGTTTCCAAAATTCTTCTACATCATTCTCATTGGTCAAACTTTCAAAAGAATTTTCACCTTCATGAGGCATAAATAATGTACAAGTAAAACTCCCATCTAAATTTGGTAATGCAATCAACATAAACTTACCTCTTGGCCAAATATGGAGTGAATTCTTATCTAATTTATGGGTACCATCTTCATTCGCAGAAATACCCAGTTCCTTATACCCAGCATCAAGAAAATCCTGAGAATAATCAAACCTACTTCTCCTTTGCATTTTATGACGTACTCTAGAAAAAGCTCCATCACAACCAAAAATCATATCATACTGATACTCTTTCCACTCACCTTTCTCAGTTTCTCCTGTATATATTTTTGCTTCTGGTAAATTAACATCCCAGACTTTTTCATTAAATCTAAATACAACTCCGGATTCTTCAGCAAGACTAATCATTTTTCGATTTAACACTCCTCTAGAAATAGAATATATAGCTTCTCCTTCTTTACCATAGTATTGATAATATTCTGGTTGGCCATCAACGTGCATAGCTCTTTTATTCATGGGAATAGCAAGCTTTCTAATCTCTTCTCCAATTCCAACTTTATCTAATGCTTTCCAACCTCGAACGGACATCGCAAGATTGATGGAACGACCACTAAATTCTACTTTTCGAATATCTGGTCTTCTATCGAATACTGTAACCTGATGATTACGTTTCTTTAAATAAATTGCTAACAGTGAACCTGCTAAGCCACTTCCTACGATAGCGATATTTTTTGCTTGCATACTTTTTTAGTAATTCTAGTTTGCCAAAGTATGAAAAGGAACTACATCATTAAGATCCGAGTCCTAATGTCCTTGACAAACTAGCTCCATAAATCCTGAAGCTTATGCAAACATTAAAACCTTCAACAAATGTAAAAAAATTATCAAAGAATTGTTACTTAAAAGCTTTAATCGCAAATAGTAATGGAAATAATTTATCCGAACTCTCAAACATGCCATTTCTATTCTTTATCAAATCCGGAAAAACATTATAAGGAGATTCATCATATTCTCTCAAATATTCTATTGTTAATCCTGCTTCGGATAAGGATGAAATTACTTCGCCCAGTCCATGATTCCAACCATACTCTTTACTTATCATCTTAGAATTATTATCCGCATATGTACCTTCATACTCTTCATAGATCGCTTCTTTTTGATGATATCCATATTTTATTCTTGGTGTTTCTTCTAGATAGTCAAACATCCAAACTATAGGGTGAAACTCTACCATATAAAAAGTACCTCCTAATTTTAGACGTTCTGCTATCATTCTGCCCCAAGGTTTTAAATCCGGTAACCATCCTATAACACCATAACTTGTATAAACAATATCGAACTGTTTTTTTATATAATTAGAAGTATCCAGGACATTACAACAAACAAAATCAGCATCTAATTTTAATTCACTATTTAATTGTTTTGCTAATTCTACACCTTTTTCTGAAAGATCAACTCCAGTGCACTTAGCTCCTTTCCTACTCCAACTTAATGTATCCTGACCAAAATGACATTGTAAATGCAATAATGATTTTTTGGAAACATCTCCTAAAGCTTCTAATTCATATTTCTTTAAAGAACTCTCTCCTTTTTTAAAAGATTCTAAATCATAAAATTCACTAGATGCATGAACTTCAACTTTTTTATCCCAAGTACTTTTATTTATTTCAAAATACTTTTGCAAATCACTAGACATACCCTTACTATTTAATAATTCCTAAATATAATAAATCTCATTACTACCATTTCTAAACCTAGACTCTTCTTTAAAGAAAATTAAAAGAGACGCTTATCTACTAAATGGATATAAACTTTATAAAAACCTTAAGAGTTGTTCCATCAAAAGGTATTGGAAAGAGGTATTTTATTACCTAAATTTAAACTAATGAAACTTAGTCTAGAAAATCTTCAACAAGTTCAAGAGTTTACCCAAGTTCCAGATAATCAATTACAGTGGTTAATCGATAAATCTTATGTCCAATTTTTAGATAAGGGTTCTTTCTTATTTCAGAGAGGAGATCCAATAGATAAATTATTTATTGTATTAGAGGGGAAAATTGAAATCAAAGTTCAACAAAACGGGAACTATAAACATGTAGCACTATTAAACATAAATCAAATTGGTGGTTTGCTTCCTTTTTCTAGAGCAAGTTCTGCTCTTGGTTTTGGAGAAGTGATTGAAAAAAGTAAGGTCTTAATACTTGAAAAATCTTTTTTTAAAGAAATGATCTCTAATCATTATGAGCTTACAGAATCCTTAGTGCATAAAATGACATCAAGAGTTAGAGAATTTACCAAAGACAATGTCCAAGCAGAAAAAATGATGTCTTTAGGCAAGCTATCCGCAGGATTGGCACATGAGCTTAATAACCCAGCATCTGCAATGGAAAGAAGTGCTAAAGCGCTTAAGGAACATCTTGGTAATGTTCCTGAGAAATTTAAGAGAGTAGTTTCAATCAGAATGGAAGAACAAGAAATTGATAGCATTAACAAAGTGCTTTTTGATAAGTTGCAAAATCGTCCAGAAAATAATATGAAACTAATAGAGCGCAATGAAAAGGAGGATGAATTAGAAGAATGGCTAGAAGATCACGGAGTAGATAACGCATATGAATTGACGGAGACTTTACTAGATTTTTGCATGGATGTAGAAGCTATGGAAGATATTTATAAAACTACAGGTCAAAAAAACTTTTCTAATGCGATTGAATGGATAGAAAATGTATTAACTACAGAAAAAATGGTAGACGAAATTGGCGAAGCTTCTAATAGAATTTCTAGTTTGGTGCATTCTATTAAAAGCTATACACATATGGATCGTGCACCAGAAAAAATAGCTACAAATATTCATGTAGGAATTAAGAGTACTCTTGTTATGCTTAATCATAAGCTTAAAAAGAAAAATATATCCTTAGAAAAAGATTTTAACGATGATCTTCCTAAAATCAAAATTTTTGTGAGTGAGATAAATCAAGTATGGACCAATTTAATTGATAATGCTATTGATGCAATGGATCACTCTGGAATATTAAAAATCAAGACATATAAAGAACAAGATTTCTTAAAAACGGAAATTATTGATAACGGAAAAGGAATTACCGAAGAAAATCTCACAAACATCTTTGACCCATTTTTTACCACAAAAGCTATTGGAGAAGGAACAGGTATGGGATTAGAAGTGGTACAAAGAATTATTAATCAACACCAAGGTGATATTACAGTAAAATCTAAGAAAGGAGAAACAATCTTTACTGTTTGCTTACCTATTACCTAATTACACTTATGAAAAAAATAACAGATATAAAAGGAACATTCAGATTACATAATGGAATTGAAATGCCTTACTTTGGTCTCGGTGTATATTTATCTGACAATGATAAAGAAGTAATTGACGCAGTACAATGGGCACTAGAAGAAGGGTATCGCCATATAGATACAGCAAGTATTTATAAAAATGAAGAAGGAGTTGGAACAGCAATACTTAATAGCAGTGTTCCTAGAGATGAAATTTTTGTAGTAAGTAAGGTATGGAATGCTGATCAAGGCTATGAATCTACTCTTAAAGCATTTGAAAAAAGTCTGCAACGACTGCAATTAAACTACTTGGATTTATATCTTATTCACTGGCCTGTAGAAGGAAAATATATCGAAACCTGGAAAGCATTAGAAAAATTATATAAAGACGGAGTCATAAAAGCCATTGGAGTAAGTAATTTTTTAGAACATCATTTAGAAAATCTTATGCAAACATCTGAGATTAAACCGATGGTAAATCAAATGGAGTTTCATCCTCATCTTGTTCAACAAGATTTGATTGATTTTTGCAACAAACATCACATACAATACCAAGCCTGGTCACCAATGATGCAAGGAAAAATTTTTGAATTATCTATATTGGACAATCTTTCTAAAAAATATAATAAGACAGCTGCACAGATTGTTTTGAGATGGAATTTACAAAAGGGAGTAATTACTATCCCTAAATCCTCTAAAAAACACCGAATTATTGATAACGCTAATCTTTTTGATTTTGAACTTTCTAAAGAAGATATAAATTATATTGACTCTTTAGATAAACATCAACGATTAGGACCAGATCCTGATAATTTCAATTTTTAGTCTGCTTTAACTTATAAAAACGATGAAAAAGCCTATCATATTTGCACTCGATGACGATCCACAAGTATTACGTGCAGTAACTAGAGATTTAAAATCTGAATATCGCAAAGAATATCGTATTATGAGCACTGAATCTGCCAACGATGCTCTAGAAGCTTTGATAGATTTAAAGAAAAAAAATGAAGTTATCTCATTATTTCTAGTAGATCAAAGAATGCCAGAAATGCTGGGAGTAGAATTCTTGCAACAAGCAAAAAAACTATTTCCTAATGCTAAAAAAGTACTATTAACCGCATATTCAGATACGGAAGCAGCTATTAAAGCTATTAACGACGTACAATTAGATTATTATCTGACAAAACCTTGGAGTCCACCAGAAGAAAAACTATTTCCTACTCTTAACGATTTATTAGACACTTGGTTAGTTAATTTTCAACCAGAATTTGATGGAATAAAAGTAATTGGTTATCAATACTCTCCAAAATCTCATGATATAAAAGATTTTTTATCGGGAAACTTATTTCCATTTCAATGGTTGGACGCAGAAACTAGTGATAAGGCAAAGGAAATTATTGACCTTTATGAGCTTACCGCAAAAGATCTACCAGTAATTTCATTACAAGATGGAAGTTGCTATAAGAATCCAGATATTATTGAACTTGCTACTGCACTTGGTTTAAACGCACATCCTAAAGACAATTTATATGATGTAACAATTATTGGTGCTGGCCCATCTGGGTTAGCCGCTGCAGTTTATGGAGGTTCAGAAGGTTTAAAAACATTATTAATTGAAAAACATGCACCTGGTGGTCAAGCAGGAACTAGCTCTAGAATCGAAAATTACTTAGGGTTTCCTAATGGATTAAGTGGTCAAGAACTAACTCATAGGGCTATTACACAAGCCAAACGATTTGGGATAGAATTTTTATCTCCTCAAGAAGTTACCTCTATAACTGAAAAAGATGGGTACAAAAGTATATCACTAGCTAATGGAGAATGTATTAGCACCAAGAGTGTAGTTATCACTACAGGTGTCAATTATAGAAAACTAGAGGCAGATGGGATAGAGAATTATACTGGAGCAGGTATTTATTATGGTTCATCTATGACAGAAGCTCAGGCTTGTTCTAATAAAGAAGTATATATTGTAGGAGGTGGTAATTCTGCCGGTCAGTCTGCTGTTTACCTCTCTAAATTTGCTAAAAACGTTTACATTACGGTTCGAAAAAAAGATCTTACAAGTAGCATGTCCAGTTATCTTATTGATCAAATTGATGCTATTGATAATATCACATTGCTAGGCCATACAAATGTCATAAAAGCAATGGGAGAAAATGACAGACTTACTTCTTTAGAAATAAGTAATAGTATTAATGGGGAATCCAACATTGTCGATGCAGATGCTTTGTTTATTTTTATAGGTGCTAAACCTTACACAGACTGGATTAAATTAGATATTATTAAAAACGAAAGAGGTTTTATTGAAACTGGTCGTGACCTAAGTCGATATGATGACTTTAAAAAGGTTTGGAAAAAAGATCGAGAACCTTTCTTATTAGAGACTTGTAGTCCTGGTATCTTTGCCTCGGGTGATGTCCGAGCTGGCGCTATGAATAGAGTAGCATCTGCTGTAGGAGAAGGAGCTATGGCAATAAAATTTGTTCACGAATATTTAGCTGAAATGTAATATGGGATTTAACACAAAAATTTGCGACCATTTAAAAAGTTTTAACCTACGAAATATCAAAAAAGATGATACTTATGAATGCGCTATTTGTGTACAGAATGGCGATAGCTGGGTACACCTAAGAACCTGTCAGGAATGTGGTATTACTTTATGTTGTGATTCCTCTCCTAATAAACATGCTAGTAAACATTTTAAAAAACATGAACACCCAGTAATAGTTTCTGCCGAGCCTAATGAAAATTGGGCTTGGTGTTATGAACACAAATCTTTTATTCAATTCTAAAATTTATAAACCAATTCAGGTATATTTATTTCATCAACATTGCAAAAATACATTCAAAATAATTAGATTTTCTATAACATATTTTATCCTAGGTAATTACTAAATTTGTATAAAATTACAAATAGCTTCTAAATTATTATTTTTTTATTATCAATCTAATTTATAGATAGTTGCTTTTTAAAAAACACTGATTTGTAATTTTACAAAATCAATTACGACTAATTCTATATATATTTAAAAGTTCTTTTATTTCTTTTTAATTTATTCAATATAACAAATGGTAATATTGACAATAATTAAGGAAAAAATTACCTTTTAATCTATATGTTTTTGCCCCAACTTTGTAGTATATTAAATACGGAATTTATTTCGTGTAAAAAACATTTCATTATGAAGACTTTACGCAATCACATATCAATAGTTATAACATTATTTTTCTTCGCTATATCTTTTTCAGGTCACACACAAGAAAAAACATATAAAACTCAATTAGAAACAGTATACCTTAAAAACACTAAAGAAGTAGTTTATAAAAACACTTTTAGCAATTACAACGAAAATTTAATTGCTCTAAATGAAATTAAATTTAAAAAAGAAATAAAAAATTCTAAGGGAGAAAACACCTCATTGTTTTTTTCTTCTAATAAAAACAATGTAGAGTTAATCGCTTCTTCTTATCTGAAAATCATACGTAAAGCAGCTAATAGAAGTAAGAGCCCCGAAGCATTTCAGGCTTTCTTGATGAACAATTTACCTCAACTATCTAATCAATTCGCTAATGATAACAACCTTGAGGAATTGTATATTATTTCTAGAAAGAATACCTTTAATGGAAGAATAGACGCATTACCCAGTGTTCTATAATAACTAACACAAACTCTAACATATTAAAATGAAAAATGCCTTACCCCTGGTATTAAGAATAATTGTTGCTATTATTCTTATACAAACCCTTAGATTTAAGTTTACTGGACATCCTGATAGTATTTATATTTTCTCTAAAGTTGGCCTAGAGCCATATGGAAGAATAGCTACAGGGATTGTAGAACTTATTGCAGGAGTTTTATTATTAATCCCCAAAACAGTTTGGATAGGTGCTACAATAACCCTAGGAGTTATTGGCGGTGCCATTTTTATGCATATTACAAAACTTGGAGTTGAAATTAATAATGATGGAGGTGTTCTTTTTATCACTGCATTACTAACTTTTATTCTAAGTGGCATTATTCTATGGATGAAACGAAAAGAAGTAAAGTTTTTTTAGAATAAAACATATCATATTATACTTTATATAAACCTCCTTAATTGGAGGTTTTTTTATTTCGGGAAAAATAGACAATTAGTAGGGAAAAACAACCATTCTAAAACCTTCATTAGAGTCTCATCTTTGTACTGTTAATTTAAAACACTATAAAAATGATAACTAATAATAAATCCATATTCAATTTAATAGAGATTTTCCGTCAGGGAAAAAGAAAAATTGTAAACACTCTAAATGCCAAAGCGCACTGTGATCAAAGAAGTCACCACGATTTTTATTGTGATGTAGAAAGACCTTTTATAAGCACTCGAAAATAAGCTAAGGGAAAAATTGACAAGTAGTCGGGAAAAACGACCATTCTAAAGTCCTTAATCCCATCGCATCTTTGTCCTGTCAAATTAAAAGACAATTAAAATTAAATATAAACTCATTCTGAAAAATAAATTCAGGATACTAAAAACATAAAATCATGGCAACATTTAATGTACCAACAAGAGAAGAAGTAAATGCAACAAATCAAGGGATTTTTGACAATCTTAACAGCGCATTAGGTTTTGTACCTAACTTATATGCAACTTATGCGCACAGTGAAACTGCATTAGAAAATTACTTAACTCTATCTAACGCAAAAACATCTTTAAAAGCTAAAGAAAAAGAAGTTGTTAATCTTGCAGTTAGTCAAGTAAACAATTGTATTTATTGTTTATCAGCACACACAGCAATTGGAAAAATGAATGGATTTACTGATGAGCAAATATTAGAGTTAAGAGCAGGGCATGCATCTTTTGATAGCAAATTAGATGCATTGGCAAAACTTGCTAAAAATATTACAGAAAATAGAGGGCGTACAGATCAGGATGTAGTAGATAATTTCTTTGCTGCAGGATATAACAAAGGAAATCTAGTAGATACCATTGTATTAGTAGGAGATAAAACTATTTCGAACTATATCCACAGTACTACTCAAGTCCCTGTTGATTTTCCAGTAGCACAACCACTAGAAACTACTACAGTATAAATCACTCAACCACCAATAAATACATTCAAAAGTTCTGAGGAGAAATAACACGATAAAATACGTTTCTCCTCAGAAAAATTAAAAATAATTTTCAACAATAATCATAAATATTAAAAATCATGAAAAAGTTAATCACATTATTTACATTTATTTTCGCAATTACATTAAGTACATCTGCTCAAGAAGTTAAAACAGTTTCTTTAGAACAAACAAAAGGAGAATTTACTCAGAAACAAGTAACATTATCAGAAGGTAGTTACGTTTTCAATATATCTAACAACAATTCTGGAACTGATGTTGGATTCGTATTAGTCCCTGCTGGTAAAGATGCTTCAGATCCTAAAAATCATATTCAATCAGCGTATGTAACTAAAGTTGTAGCTGAAGGAAAAACTGAAAGTTCTAAAACCGTAACATTAAAAAAAGGAGAATACAACTATTTCTGTCCTTTAAATAAGACACCACAATACAAGTTGATTGTAAAGTAATTGTACATACAAGAACAAATAAAAAAAGCTTCCATAACAGGGAGCTTTTTTTATTAATACCTAAAACGATGTTAATTCAATTCATCACGAATTTTGTTTTTTTATTTTAGCGAAAAACTCAGTCAAGATGAAAAATGTAATTAGCGTATTCCTACTTTCTATGTTAGTAATTGCTTGCAAGCAAGAAACTAAAAAAGAATATCAATACGAAGAGGATGCTGAATTAAAGGAAACCGAAACAGTTCTGCATAAAATACCAACTACGACTGAAGCGATTGCCAATGCGAATGGCTTTAAAAACTGGAAAAAAGTTAAAGAAATAAAATTCACCTTTAATGTCGATAGAGATAGTAGTCATTTTGAACGTTCTTGGAATTGGAAACCAAAAAAAGATGAGGTTACAATGATTACTTCTAAGGATACCATTACCTATAACAGAACTAAAATAGATAGTACTACATTAAAAGCAGATCAAAGCTTTATTAATGATAAGTATTGGTTACTAGCTCCGTTTAACTTAATATGGGATGAAAATAGTTTCTCATCAGAACATGAACTAAAAGCGATTGCTCCTATAAGTTCTAAAGAAATGCAAAAACTTACCATTATTTATAAAAATGAAGGTGGGTATACTCCAGGGGATGCATACGATTTTTATTTTGAAGGTGATTTTAAAGTAAAAGAATGGGCATTTCGTGAAAAGAACAAAAAAGAAGCTTCCTTAATAACATCATGGGAAGATTATGATGATTTTAAAGGAATCAAAATTTCAAAAACTCGCAATAGAAACGAAGGTAGTTGGAAACTTCACTTTACTGGCATAAAAGTAATTACAGAATAACATTAGAAGAATATATTATTTAACAGCTCTTTTTGAAATAAAAAATGTAACAATTAATGCAATTAATGTTGCTATTAACAAGGCTGTAAAACTAAGCTTTAGGCTTTCTATTTTTGATAAAAAACCAAGAAACGGAGGGCTTATCAAAAAACCAAGATAACCAAATCCTGCAACGAAAGAAATTCCTTTCGCAGAAGAAACACCTTTGGTCTTACCAGCTAATCTAAATAACTCTGGAATAATCACAGAGAAACCTAAACCAATTAATCCAAAACCGATTATTGTTAGAACCAATGAAATACTTAACACAGCTAAAAAACCAATAGCGCTAATTAAAGATCCTCCTATAATTATTGCAAAAGACCCAAAATGTTTACTCACAGCATCCCCAAAAAAACGGCCTAGTGTCATCATTAAAGAAAAAGCAACAAAACCAAATCCAGAAATCTTCTCCGAAGATATTTTTACCACATCTTGCATATAAAGTTTACTCCAATGCTCTATTGCCCCTTCGCTACCCATAATTAAAAATGCAATAATTGTAAGTCCTAAGAGAGGTTTGATAAGTTCTAAATCCAACCGTTTTTTAGAAGATTCTTCTTTTTCACCTTTTACAGTTAAATATTGCTTACATACTAAAAAGTTGGTTAAAATCACAAATATTGCGGCATATAGCATATGTAAAAATGGAACCTCAAAATAAGTAATCAAAAAACCACCAATACCTGCTCCAATAACACCTCCTAAACTAAAAAAACCATGAGAAGCAGACATAATATGTACATCATCTTCTTGTTCTATTTCGGACACCAATGCATTCATTGCAATATCAGTTAGGCAAGCAAACAACCCTACAACGAATAACACAATACACAATATCAAATAACTTGGAGCAACAATTGGCATTAAAAAGAGTAAAGAAAAAATTGAAATCCCAATAATTGTAGTCTTACCGATACCAAATTTTCCAATAATCAAGGATGATAAAGGTATCATTGCCAACGTACCTAAAGCAAAACAAAAAAGTGCTATTCCCAATTGCGCATCATCAATTAGCAACTTAGCTCTAATTTTAGGTATATACAACACCCAAGTACCTGTCATTATATTAAGCGAAGCAAAAACCCAAGCAGGTCCAAAATATCGTAATTTAGTAAGAATAAGATATAAAGAATTCAATTCGTGTAGTTTAAACAATTAATATCATATCAAAATTAACTACAAAAATAAATTTAAGGTAAAACAAAGTATTCTAACAATAAGTCAATTTATTCTAAAAATAGCAATAATCTGTTTAATTATGATAATTTTGTCATATGAAGCCATCCTATGAGCAAATTTATCTAGAACAATCCAAGTCTTTAAAAATAGAAAGTTATACTAAGGATTCACTTTGTCACGAAATAAATTGGCATTTACATCCTGAATACGAAATTGTTTTTATTAAAAATGGAAATGGCATTATTCAGGTAGAATCCCATCTTGAAAACTACCAAGAAGGATTACTCATTTTTCTTAGCCCCAATATGCCACATATGCCCTTTGGAAATAAAGATTTTAGAGACAATGTAGAGGTTGTAATTCAATTTAATGAAGATTTTATTGAAGAAAAATTACATCATTTTCCGGAGTTTTCTATAATTTTAGATTTCATAAAGAAATCTCCTAAAGGTTGTATCTTTTCTCAGAAAATTAAAGAAGAATTATCTGCATCTTTTTTAAGATTTTCTAATCAAAATAATATCGAAAAGCTATTAAACTTTATTAATATTCTATATCAGCTTTCCATTTCCAAAAATTATAGATCAATTATAAAAACAAATCATCTAGATATTGACAAAACTTCTTTACCCAGAATATCAAAAGTTTTTGAATATGTAAATAAAAACTATGCTAAAAAAATCAAATCAGAAACTTTAGCTAAAGAATTAGGGTTAACTACAAATTCATTTTGCAGAATTTTCAAATCCTCTACAGGAAAGAATTTTATTAGTTTCTTAAATGAATTTAGAATTAAGAAAGCGCAAGAATTTTTCTATAACAGTAACAATATATCTATCTCAGAGGTGCTATACCAATGTGGGTTTAATGACCCTTCTTATTTCTGCAAACTCTTTAAAAAACAAACTGGTCTTTCGCCTTCTGCATATATTAAGACATTAAAATAGGGATCTTAATTTATAATTTCTGCAATATCCCTTTCTTAAGAATTTGACCAAACTCGTACATATCCTCATAAGAACAATAAAAAGGTGCTGGAGCTAATCTAATTACATTTGGTTCTCTCCAATCTGTAATTACTCCATTTTTCATTAAATAATCAAATAACTTTCTTCCTTCGCCATGGAGAAATACAGAGAGTTGTGTTCCTCTTTCTTCCTGACTCGAAGGAGTTATTATTTCAAAAGTACTTTCTACTTCTAAATCAATCGATTTCAACACAAATTCTAAATAAGCAACAATGAGATTTCGCTTTTTAATAAGTGCTTCCATCCCAACTTTTTCAAATAATTCTAGTGAAGCCAAATATGGTGCTAAGGATAAAATAGGAGCGTTACTCAATTGCCAAGCATCTGCATTAGGCATGGGCTCGAACTCTGGTTTCATCAAAAATCTAGATTCTCTTTTAGTCCCCCACCAACCTTCGAACCGTGGAATATCTTTTCTGTCATGAAATCGTTCATGTACAAAGCAGCCAGAAGCATTTCCTGGACCACTATTCATATACTTATAACTACACCAAGATGCAAAATCCACATCCCAATCATGTAATTTTAATTCTATATTACCCGCACCATGTGCAAGATCCCAACCAACAAAAGCTCCGATATCATGACCTGCTTTAGTAATGGTTTTCATATCAAAAACCTGACCTGTATAATAATTAACACCACCGATTAGAATTAAAGCACACTCCTCTCCTATTGATTTAATAGTAGATAAAATATCTTCTATCCTAAAATTATGTTCTCCAGGGCGTTTCTTAATTTCTACAATAGCACCTTTTGGATCATATCCATGAAATCTAACCTGACTCTGTAACATATATTGATCACTAGGAAATGCTTTCTCTTCACATATAATCTTATATCGTTTTCCTTGAGGTCGATAAAATGAAACCATTAGCAAATGGAGATTTACTGTTAAGGTGTTCATCACCGTAATCTCAGAGGGATTAGCTCCAACTATTCTACTAAGGGGTTTGGCTAAACGTTCGTGATAGTCCCACCAAGGCTTATCTGCATAAAAATGTCCTTCAACAGCAAGTTCTGCCCAATCTTTCATTACTTCATCGACATACTTCTTTGTGTTTTTAGGCTGAAGTCCTAAAGAATTTCCTGTAAAATATATAACCTCTTTTTCATTAACTTTAGGAAAAAGAAACTGATCTCTATAAGAACTTAAAGGATCTTGTTGATCTAACTTTTGAGCAAATTCTTTACTGTTTTCAAATTGCATTTTTGAGTTTTGATTCAAAAATACAGATTAGAAATGAGATTAAATAATCTTTTAAAATGCTGTTAAAAATATTGGGGAAATTATCACTTATCATTATCTTCATAACTAGCAAAAAACTCCTCATAAATATCATAAAAAAAGACACAAATCCCGAGTGTCTATAAATGTTCGGGCATACAATATCTCTTAAACTCATATTTTAATGAAAGAATTAAAAAAATTAGACGGTGTACAAGAAATTAGTAAAAAAGTTCAGAAAAATGTAAACGGTGGACATTGTCCTCCTTGCGGTCCAGGAGAATGTGGACAGATTATTTTCCCTGGGCCAGATTGGTTTTGCGCACCTTGCTAAATAATAAGTAGTGCAGTAGTTTTATATAAAACTACTGCAATTTTTTTAATATAGTTTTTGCTTCATCAAAATTATAATTTCCTTCATCTAAAAGAATATTTTCTAACATTGGTATTGCTTTATTTTTTCTATCTTGTTTTAGATACACTAATGCTTTATACCAATACCCTTTTGATTGATCAACAGCATCAGAGCTTATTAAGCTATCAAAATAATAAACCGCTTCTTCATATTTATTTAATTCCAATGCAGAAAGTCCAGCATATATAAACAGAGATGGTAATGTTTGATCTTTATTTTCTATATAATTTTTAAACAAATTATAACTTTCTTGATATTTCTTTTGCTCGAACATTTTTTGTCCTTCTGCCAACTGATTTTCATCACTTCTACTCGTAAGCGATGGCAAATCTTTCCATTCGCTATATAAAACGTACAAATCCTGAGGTGAACTTTTAGAATTGAATGTATACAAAACTATAAATACTATAAAAGAAGCTGCCATCAATATAGAAACCCTTACTTTATTCTTAAACCAAGAAGAGCTATTATTTTTTTGATAAGCGTTCTTAGCTTTAATAATTGTATCTTTTAATTGTTTAGCCTCTTTACTTTTAAAATAAGATTCTACTTCGTTAACATCTTCTTTATCTGGAGTAAATGATTCATCAATCCAAGCAGATTCGTCAGTTAAAGCAAACAACTCTTGGTGTATCTTGAATTCGTGTAATAATTCAGGATTATTTTTTAATAATTCTTCAAAAAGTGCTTTTTCTTCTATAGAAAGTTCTTCTCTAAGATATGCATCGATTTGATCATGATATTTTTCTTGGTGGTTAGCGTCCATTATGATATCAATTTTTTAAATCGTTTATCGGATTTAACACTTTCTATAAGTTTAGCTTTACATTTAAAAACTCGTTGTCTAGCAACTGTTTCCGAAGAATATGATAATTGCTTAACGATTTCTGCGTAAGATACTTTTTTAAGAAATAAGGTTAATACCTGTCTGCAATTATCCGATAGTTTATCTAATTTCTCTTTAAAAAGCTCCCATCGTTCTTGTTCAAGTAAAGCATATGCCATATCCGATTCTTCACTTACCAGTTCCTTTACTTCTGTATTTGTTACCCGTTTTCTTTTATTTAATTCTCTGCGCCACAAATTTTTACATGCTGTAAATATATAAGCTTCAAAGGTAGAGGTAATAGTTTCTAATTCTCTACATCTAATTCTAGCAGAGATCTGCATTAAAACTTTCTGAAAAATATCTTCTGCATCTACTTCTTGTCCTTTATTACTAAGAACAAAACCTAAGACTTTAGGGAAAAAAGAGGTGTAAATTTCCGTTATCACTCTTTCATCTGAGTTCAGAATTCCTTGTATAAAATATTTATTTTCTGGCATTAATTTTGTGAAAATAATTTCGAAAATTGGGTAACAAAACTAGTTCTTCTGAAACTAACTAAAGAGGTTCTAATCATAAAACTTTATCAATTTTAAAGTTTTATCAATATCACACAATAAAAATCGCAATTTATGAGAAAAATCACAATTATTCTATTACTAGGGATTTTTACATTCTTTTCACAAAACTGTTCTTCTGATGAACACTCAAATTTTGAGGAAAACATAAAAATAAAGGAGAACTTTAATAGCAAAAATAACGGAGCTTCAAGCTCTGATAGTGTCTCATTAACAATTTGTCAGATCGCGTATATCTTTAATGATCCAAATATAACTCTTTCCGAAAAAGAGATCATAAGAAAGCGGTATCATACCAACCATTTTAGAATCTATGATTATACAATCATAAGTAATTATAAGGAAATATGGTCCGTTAATTGTCTTGATTATGAAACTTACAATGAAAATAATCCGAATTGTGACACTGATGGTTGTTATAGCTGTGCAATAGGTGGATGTGGGTCAAGCGACCCCGAAGAAGACGGGCCAGATGACCCATTTGAAATCATAAAAAATCTTCAACAGAATGAATAAAAACAGAATTCATTACCTATTAATTTTCTAAGATTGGGTAACAGATTATATTATTGTGAACTACCCTTTGAAAACTAATTAGCATAAGGTTTTCAAAATAAATAATTATCAATATTTTTAAATAAATTATCATCATGAAAAAAAACACAAATATTATTTTAATTTCATTTTTATTCTTTTTACTACAAGGGTGTTCTGTAGATGAACAAGAATTGATGGAAGAAAATTTAAAACTAACTGAGCAGGTTAATAACAAAAGTGTTCGCAGTGGTGATGAAGGGCCTATTCTTGAAGGATGTGAAATCGAGTATACATTTAGTGATCCTTTCTTAAGTCCCGCCCAGAAAGCTGCTATTAGAAACTCTTACGGCTTTTTTTATTCTTATACTGTAGTCGATCATGATACGGAAATATGGGTTGTTAATTGCGCTACATATCACAATTATGAGGATTTGAACCCTGGTTGTGATGGTAATGGTTGTTATGTGCAAACATCTGGTTGTCCAAGAGGTGGTTGCGGATCTACAGATCCTAAACCAGACGGACCTACAGATCCTTTTGGGAATCACAGATAACAACTAAATCAATAATTGGGAGAACAAGATATTGAATTATGGATTGTAAATTGCCTCGAGTTTGATGCTAACAATTCTCAAAATTCGGAATGTGATATTAATGGATGTTACGAAAAAACAGATTCAAGGTTACGGATCTTCGAATCCTCCATTAAATCGACCTAGCAATCCTTTTGAATAATCAGATCAAGTTCTTCATTAAAAATATTCCATAATCTAACTTAATAAGAGCGTTTAAAATGTTGAAAATTCATTGTAATAGAAAACACATCATTTTATTTGCTCTTATTCTTACTTTAATGGGTATTAATGCTCAAAATAGACCTTCGGATTCATATTATCAAATTGAGAATAATAAAACATATACCGACCTAGATAAAATAAAACATTTCCGTACTCTTCTCGAAAAACTTATTATTGATAAAAATGAGAAGCAATATGGACTTGATTTGACTGGTTTTTCGCGATGGTTATACCAAAATGAACATTATGAAGAGGGTATATTACAAACAAAAAAAGCAATTAATTTTTATAAGTCGTACAAACCATACAATAGTAAATTTCACCTTTACAACCTTAATCTTTTGGCTAGCTTTTATTCTGGAATCCAAGATTATACCAGTTCCAATAAAATTTTACTTAAAATCTTAAAAAATAATGAAACCAAAAATTGGCAAGGTAAAATTTATAGAAACATCGCAGAAAATTATCATGCAGAAGCAAATTATCATACTGCCACAAACTATTTTCTTAAAGCCTCAGTGGCATATCGTAAAGAAAAACGATACCGAAAACTATTCGACAATACGCTTTGGTTATCAAAAAATTATCAAAATATTTTAGATGACACTAGCACTAAAAAAGGTATTACGAGTATAAAAGAATTAGATACTTTAAAACCATATATAGAATATAACCTATATGATGAATATCTTATTAATGAAAGACTTGGAAATCTTTATAATTATGAAAGCTTATTTCATCCCTGTACAAGTTTACCCTATTACAAAAAAGCATTATCTATAGCCGAAGAGTTAAAACAAAATCGGAATATTTCTTTAATTAATAATAACATAGGTTATGTATATCGAGATATAGATAATGATTCTGCATTATTTTATTTTACAAAAGCACTTTCATATTCTCATAATGACAATATACTAAATGCTCAAAATCTATATTCATTAGGATTAGCATATCTAGATCAGGAAAAATATGACCTTGCATATAATTACTTAAATCTTTCTTTAAATAAATTAAAAATAGACCAAAAAATATCAAAAATTTCTGATGAAAACAGTATCAAATTAATTAACAACAACTTAGGTATCCAAGTTTTAAAAAACATGGCAATCACCAAAATCAAACAATTTGAAGTTAAAGATTCTAAAGAACTACTAAAGAAAACTTTTTTACATTTAAAGCAGGCAGATCAATTAATCGATCTTATAAAATTAAAGAGCACACATCAGGAGTCTAAATTGTTTTGGAGAGGATTAGCATCAGATATTTATATAAATCTGGTAAAAGTTTGTTATCTACTTAATGATACTAAATTGGCATATCACTACCTAGAAAAGAACAAGTCACTTTTATTATTAGAAGATCTAACAAAAGAGCGTTCTAAAACTTTTTTTAATATTCCTGATAACATTATAAGAAAAGAACTTTCTTATAAACAGAAAATGGCTAGCATCAAAAACAAATCACTTTCAAAAAATTACACGGATAAATCTCGTTCGCTTGAGCTTTTTGATATTAACAATCAATATAAATCCTTTATTGATTCTCTGCAATATAGCTATCCAAAATATTATCAAAACAAGGAGAAGGCTACTATTTTACCTTTTAAGGATGTAATCAAAAAAGCATCTAAAACAAATACATCCTTTGTTCATTACATTCTTAATGATCAATCAGGATATGGTTTAATTATTTCAAAAAACAAACAAGAACTATTTGAAATACAAAATATTCCATTACTTCAAAAAAATATAGGTAAATATAATTTACTTGTATCAAAACCTTTTTCTTCTAAAACTGAGCAAAAAGAATTTCTGAAGGTGAGTAAGGAATTATACAAAAACCTTTTCCCTAAAAAATTACTTAAAAAAGAAAGAAAGAAAATCATATTTATTCCTGACGACAATTTATTGAGTATTCCTTTTGAAGGATTACTACAAGAAAACAATAGATATTTAATTGAAGATTACGATATAAGTTATGCTTATTCTATATCTTTTCTTGAACAAAATAAGGACTTAAAAAGAGCTTATGAAAAAGAATTTTTAGGTTTTGCCCCTATTGATTATAATAATCTATCAACGCTAATTAATAGCTCTAAAGAAATAAACACAATTGCAACAAAGTTTAAGGGTGATATTTTGTTTCGAAAAGAGGCTTCTAATGAAAACTTAATCAATTCTTTATCCAGTTATAAAATCATTCATCTTTCTACACACGCAAATGCTAATGATTCTATTACTCCTTGGATCGCTACTAGTACCAAAAACATTACTTTAAATGACATTTATAGTACTAAAAACAATGCAGAACTTGTAACCTTAAGTGCTTGTAATACTTCTATAGGAAAATTACAAAAAGGAGAAGGAGTCATGAGTCTGGCTCGTGGTTTTTTTAATACCGGAGCGAATAGTGTAGTCTCTACTTTATGGAAAGCAGATGATCAATCCACTCAAAAAATAATTACCAACTTTTACACATATCTAAAAAAAGGAAAATCAAAACCTGAGGCTCTTAGACAAGCCAAACTTGAATATCTAAAAAATCATTCACTAAGTGAAACTTCTCCTTATTACTGGTCTTCACTTATTTTAATTGGAGATCCAGATCCTATGTATTCTTCAATAAACATCTGGTACATACTCATAGGAATCTTACTTTCTTCTCTATTCATATTTCTTTTTTACAAAAAAAAATAAAAATATTTTTTTTTCTGGGTAACAGAATTATTCTTCCTGAACTACTTCATATAAAGCAAAATATTGCAAATACACACTTGCTTTCGAAAAAGGGTTAGTTCCATGTTCAGAAACATTAATTTTTTAAAACAAACACGCTATGAAAAAAAGTTTATTACTTCTATTCTTATTATCTATTGCTATGAGCACCTATGCTCAAAGACCCTATTTATCTGGAGCATCAACAACTTGTGCGGTCACTCAAAAATATACAATCAACAATGTAGAATGTTTGATTAAAATCGAAAATGTTATTATATCCGGAAATGGATTCTATAGACCACATCCATTTGATGAATACTCTTTTTATGTAGATTGGATTAATCTTACTAATCAGGATTTGAACTCATTATTAACGGTAGAATATGAGTATTACCAACGAAATTTCGGTTCTTCTGGTGGAACAATTCATGGTAATCCGCTTTGCAGTTCTACACAAAAAGATAATAGTTTATTCAAGCAAATCATCATAAAAGGTGATCCTGTTGGAATCCCAAATCCGGTACAGAATGGACTATCTAGTTCGTTCCCTAAAAAGCACACATTCTCCACATCTGCATCCAATGCTTCAAAATATATCTGGAACATTCAAGGAGGTGCTATAATAGGCTGTAATACTTGTAGTTCTATACAAGTTCAAGCAAATCCTGGTGTATGCACTATTACAGGAACAGTTATAGCAGAAAACCCATGTGGTAGAAGATCCGATCCAGTAAGCTTTAACAAAACGATAACCAAACCTTCTTCGATAAGTAGTATTAGCGGACCAACATATGTGGGTGCTTATGGTGACTTCAAACTATATAGTGTTTCTTTAGAACCTAGTGCTACATCATACAAATGGTATTTTGCACCTGGATCCCAATTTTTGGGTTATTCTATTTCCAATAGCATATCTGTAGCTTGTAATACTAATAATACTACTGCAACTACTTTATATGTAGTGGCACAAAATTCCTGTGGGCAATCTTCCGTTAAGGCAAAAACTATAACTGGTGGTATTAATCCACCATATCGAAGCTTTGGAAAAACAACTGAAAAAAACTGGCAGAATATTACCTCTACTACTATTGTCCAGAATCTGGAAGCTCAAATCACTGCTTTGATACCTGATTATCAGAACATATTAACTGTTAATATTTTTGATCTTTCCGGTAAAATGGTAAAAACTTTTGCTCCAACAGGAGTCGAAAACAAGATCAATACTTCATCTTGGAAATCCGGAATATATGTACTCGTTTCTGTAAGTGGCTCTAAAAGAGAAAGTATCAAATTTCATTTAAAATAAAAATTTACAAAAAACTCATTCGCGAAGAGGAGACAGAAATCTCGAATGTCTATAAATGATCGAGAAATCATAACAATTAAATCAAATATTATGTTACAAAACATGTTAAAATTAGAAGGTGTAAACAAATTAAAAAAGAATGATCAAAAAAGGATTTTTGGGGGATTAAGTTTAGCCGGAGCTGATCAAACGTATAACTGCACTTGTAAAAATCAAAATGTTGATTGGACACAACAAGCAGGAAGTGCATCTGAGGCAGCTGAGTCTATTTCATCAAAATGTGATGATGGACAAGGTGCTTGTTGGTAATATTCCTTTAGCTATTCTTAATATAACTATATAGAAACAATCCTATTATTTATTGCTGATTCTCTAACCAAAGTCGAGAATCAGCAATAATTACATTCTAAAAACAATACAAAACCCTTAGCTTTGCAAAAAAATAACACCCTATGCACTTCATTCCAGAAGCATTAGATACATATGTAGTGAACCATACAGAAAAAGAACCTGAGTTATTGGAGCAATTAACTCGTGAGACCTACCAAAAAATATTGCAACCTCGTATGTTAAGTGGACCATACCAAGGTCGTGTATTAAGTATGCTCTCTAAGTTAATTAATCCGAAAAACATTTTAGAAATCGGAACTTATACAGGCTATTCGGCTTTATGTATAGCCGAAGGAATGCAAAAAGATGGAGAACTCCATACCATAGATATTAATGAAGAATTGGAAGATTTCCAACGAAAGTATTTTGATCTTTCACCTTATGGTCATCAAATACATCAACACATAGGTAATGCTACTGAGATTATTCCAAATTTAGCTATGAAATTTGATTTGGTCTTTATCGATGCAGATAAACCAAACTATCCTACTTATTTTGATATAATTATTGACAAAATGAATCCTGGAGGCGTTATTTTATCTGATAATGTTCTTTGGAGCGGTAAAGTTATTGAAGATGTAAAAAAAGATGATCTTTCTACAAAAGCTCTGTTAGCATATAATAAAATGTTAGTAGATGATAATCGTATCGAAACAGTATTATTACCTATTAGAGATGGATTAACAATTAGTAGAGTATTATAAAAAAAGTGGAATCTATAAAGACCCCACTTTTCAGATGTATTAGTAACTACAATTGCTAATTCATTAATTATTGCACTGCTTTTAGTGCGTCGATATTACCGTAACCAAATTTACTATTTCGATTAGGATAAAACTCTCCTGCTCTTTTTAACTTATCCAATACTTGCGCTCTAGACATATTAGGATTACGTGACCAAACTAATGCCGCAATACCAGCAGTCATAGCTGTTGCTACAGAAGATCCGCCAACATAAGATTGTGAACCATTATTAAATCCTAGTACTGGTACAGTTCTACTTGTGTTACTAGCTCTTTGCATAATAATAGTAAAATCAATTTTACTACCATCGTGACAAATATCACAACGATTATATCCATTATCTTTTAATCCTGTTACTGCAACAGTTTCACTCATACTTGCTGGAAATATAACACCATACCAATTGGTAAAAGTAGTAGATGTTCCTCCGGCTGCCATGATCATTTTACCTTTTCCGTACGCATACTTAACAGCATCTTTTACATTTCCTATAGACCAAGGATATCCTACTGACATCGAAATTATTTTAACATCACTTCTATTCCCTAATGCTTTTAATGCATTACTCACTCCTTTGCGTTCGTGATAATCGTTTAAAACAACATCTTCTGTTCCTCTATATGCTACCAAATTAGAATTGTATGCAACACCAACTGGCATAAAATCATTATTACGTGGTGAGGCAATGGCAGAAGCCATCTGAGTTCCGTGCCCACACTTATCGTTCGGACCATCAACATTATTAGACCACCACCAAGGAGAATCAATAAATGTTCCGAAACGTTGTACAGACCTTCCATTAGAAGCTCCATCATTAAAACCATTTCCTAAAAGATTTTGGTTAGCTGACAAGCCAGTATCTATAAGCCCAACAGTAATTCCTGCTCCAGTACTCAGACTCCAAGCATCATCAATATTATGATTTTTATAATTCCAAGGTAATCTCGCATTGGGAGAAATCACGCTATAATCAGCACTGTTAATAGATTGTCCACTTTGAGAACAACCTGCAGATTTTTGTTGTACTTCTTCCTGTAAATAAAACCCATAACCATTAGGTTCTAAATAACGAATATTATCCATTGCAAGTAACTCTTCAATTGTTTCCAATTTGGTTACTTTTAAATCTAAAACATTCAATAAATCATCTTCTGTAATTTGAAAATTAGAACGTTTTTCTCCTTCACTCTTCTGAACAGCAACATAAATATCTTCTACAATAGTATTTAATCTAGACGATCGTTCTGTCCCTTCAATAAAACTTTCTCCTTTTTCTCCGAAACCAATTGTTAATACTTCACCTCCATGCATCACTGCACTATATAACATATGTGCTGATGCATCATTAGCCCAATCCAAATCACCATTTTGCTTAAGCTGTGTCTCAATAAAGGAGTTAATCTCTTCGATGGATAGAATTTTCTGAGAATCCAGATTCTCTTCAATAATTTCTTCAGGATTATTTTTTGAACAAGATACAACAAGGAATAACCCTAAAATTAGAGGAATAATTTTTTTCATTTTAGTATAAGATTAATGAGTTTGTGTGTTAATGACTTTTAAGATCTTTATTTCCTTAAAAACATTAAATAATTATCATTTAGTTAATTTCTGTACTAATTTATTAAATAAAATTTAAATATTGACACATTATATTGAAAGAATCTTAAAAATAATTACGTTCCTATGCTTGCATAAGACTAAAAACTGGTTCTAAATACCAATGTTTATAAGGGTTTTACAGAAAAATACTACAGAATGAAGTAACCTTAAAAAACAAAGGATTTTTTTAAAGTTAGTTATAAAAAAGGAAGGTTTTTTATTGAAATACTAAAAAAAGGTATCGTAAAATTAAAATTTACGTTTTACTGGACCAGTAACATCTTCGATATCACTTTTAACTTGATTAATTTCTTTCTTGATATCAGATGTTATAGAAGAAGGAATATCTGTATCGATTCCATGCTTTTCTGCACTTTTGGTAATTTCTGATTTGATATCATTAGTAGCATCCTTTACTATACGCATACCTTTACCTAAACCCCTTGCTATTTCAGGTATCTTATCTGCCCCAAAAACCATAACCAAAATAAATACTATAAAGGCAATTTCTGTTCCGCTTATAAATAAAGGTAATCCTATCATATTAGTGCAAATATAGCTACAATAATGTACACAAAAAAGCCGTTCGTGATCACGAACGGCTTTAATCTATAATTTAAAGGTTTTTTAACTATTGTCCTTTTACCTTATTTTTAAACTTATCAAACTTTCCTAATTTTTTATTCTTAGGCCAGCTATTATTCGAAGTATCAATATCCGCAGTTTCTTGATTAGGATCTACAACAATTTTAGAAATCGCTTTTTCTGAAGCGATCGCTCTTTTAACTGAAGCATCATTTTTTCTCCAAATCTCTGCTGGATACGTTATAGTCTCTGTAGTACCATCTTCATAAGTATACTCTACTATTAACGGCATCACTAAACCACCTGGTTTTTCAAAAGTAACTTCATAAAAATATTTTGGCTCTTTAAGAACTTCTCTTTCTTCTACAGAAAAATTATCAATCAAATATTCTTTTAAAGTCTTAGCATTATCAATGATATTACCGTTCTTTTTGATTTTTTCATATTCCTCACTACCTTCTTCTACCATAAATACTAATGGCCCAAAATCTTCAATTTTAGCTCCTCGTGCAGCTGCAAAATCCTTTGTTCTTTGATTTGGTTCTTTAGAAACAACATATTTCTTAACATCTTTAACACCAATATCTGTGTAATCTGTAGTATAGAACCATCCTCTCCAGAACCAATCTAAATCTACAGCAGATGCATCTTCCATAGTTCTAAAGAAATCTTCTGGTGTTGGGTGCTTAAACATCCATCTTTGTGAATATGTTCTAAAAGAGTAATCAAAAAGATCTCTACCCATAACAGTTTCTCTAAGAATATTTAGTCCAGTAGCAGGTTTAGAATATGCATTAGAACCAAACTGGTAAATATTATTAGACTGGGACATAATAGGAGAAATAAAACTCTGATCTCCGCTCATGTAAGGAACTATTTTAGCTGCAGGACCTCTTCTAGAAGGATATTTTTTAAGTGGTGCTATTGCATCTGGATACCATTCTCCAAAATCTTGTTCTGCAACATACTGAACAAAAGTATTAAGACCTTCATCCATCCAAGTCCATTGACGCTCATCACTATTTACAATCATTGGAAAAAAGTTGTGTCCAACCTCGTGTATTATAACACTCATCATTCCGAATTTAGTACGATCATTGAACTTTCCTTCTTTATCAGGTCTTCCATAATTCCAACAAATCATAGGATACTCCATCCCTTGATTCTTAGCGTGTACAGAAATGGCTTTGTGATATGGATAATCAAAAGTCATTCTACTATATGATTTTAATGTACTTGCTACTGCTTTAGTTGACCAATCTTCCCATAAAGGATTCCCTTCTTTAGGATACATGGAAACTGCCATTACATCTTTACCTCCAATTTTTACCGCCATCATATCCCAAATAAATCTTCTAGAAGTAGCAAACCCAAAATCTCTCACATTTTTTGCACTAAGTTTCCAAGTTTTTTTACTTTCAGAAAATGTTTTTTCTTTAGCCTCTGCTTCTTTCTGAGTTACAATAAGAACTGGTTTATCGTATGATTTCTTAGCCTTTTCATAGCGACTAATCATTTCTTTAGTAAATACCTCTTTTCTATTTACCAAAACTCCTGTCGCATCTAAAATATGATCCGCTGGTACCGTAATATTAACATCAAAATCTCCAAAAGGAAGTGCAAACTCTCCTCTTCCCCAGAATTGGTGATTCTGCCATCCTTCTACATCATTATACACTGCCATTCTAGGATAAAACTGTGCGATAACATACGCTCTATTTCCATCTTCGAATTCTTCATAACCCGATCTTCCTCTTCCATTAACGTGATCGTTAATGTTATACCACCAATCTATAGAAAACACAAATTTACTACCGGATGCTAAATCTTTAGGCATCTCTACACGCATCATTGTTCCATTAATAGTATATTCTAAAGGTTTACCCGAAGTATCTTTAACAGCCGTGATATTAAATCCTCCATCAAAAGACTCTCCTAAATATTTACCTACAAATCTATTTGCCTGAACAGCTGCATCAACCCCAGTTGGTTGAATTAATGGTGTTTTTGATTTTCTGGATCGCATATTCTGATCTAATTGTACCCAAAGAAATTCTAAATTATCAGGAGAATTATTAGTATACGTAATAGTTTCTTTACCCGTAAGTTTTTTGTTTTTATCATCAAGCTCAATGTCCATTTTATAATCTGCTTGTTGTTGGTAATAAGCAGAACCTGGAGCTCCAGAAGCAGTTCGATACATATTTGGTGTAGCAAATTCATCATACATTTGCTTAAACTTATTCTGATTTGTATGCCCCAATTCACGAGTTTCCTCGCTGTTTTTTTCATTTTGAGCGTACAATCCTAAACCAGAAACAAAGAACGTCACCGTTAGTATAAAAAGTGTTTTTTTCATTAGAGTGTAATTGTGTTAAGTAATAAATTGCAAAATAGTTGTTTTTTAAAAGTTTACTGATTTATTCACTAAACTTTAACATGCCTTGATCTTTTTCTTTTTCGAGTATAAGGCTTTTACGTTTTTTTTGTTTTTTAACGTGTATAATATTCTGCTGATCATCAAAAAAGTCCATTAAAACTTGATTAGAAACAACTATTGTTCTTAAAGATTCAATATTTTTTACCTCCAGATAACACAACACTAAATCATTGTCATATTCTTTTCCTATAAAATCAAAAAAGACTTCCTCTCCGTTTACCGTAATTGACAGCTTTTGTTTTAGATATGTAGTCAGATATTGATCTACCTTTTCTTCTTGTTTATCAGAAACTAACTCTATAGTCTCATCATATCTTTTCTTAAGAACTTCTTCAATATCATCGATAAAAATCCTAGAAATAATCTGCAAAGATTTTTGTTCTTCTATATATTCTATTTGTGTTACACTAACATAGAATTTATGTAAGACGGTAAATGAACTCAATGAGACCAGAAATACCGATAAAATAATTAATAATTTCTTCAATTTCAAATAATTTATAGGATGGTAAATGTACTATTTTGACATAAAATATTATGCCAAAAATGTTTTATTAAATAAAAAGAAAATTATTCATCAATTTCTTTAAACTCTTTATAGGACTTTGATTTAACCTGAAAAAACTCTAATAATGATAATTTTTTAGTGTTTTCTAATAAGTTTTCAAAATAACTATCTTCTGCGCAATAATACATGAAATCAGAGATTAGATCTTCTGGCAGTCCTAAATCATTTGTGAAAAATGTAACACTGAATGAGGTTTCGCCTCTATGAATTAGTTTATCTAAATCTTGAATAGCTTTTATTTTTTTTAATTTTTTCAGTGTTCCATTTAGATAATTAATCGGTCGATCTATAATTCCGGATTTTGCAGTATAGATTCTTCTTTCTACTTGGGTAGGTTGTTTTATATCTCTGAAAGGAAGTCCTAGACTTTTATTGTTTACAAAAGGTTTAACTTCGATATCCTTCGTGTCTTTATCAATATTTCCTGAAAGATTAACATCACTAACATTTACCTGATCTAATTTTCTAACAACAGGAGTTAGTTTTATTCGAAAATCTTGGTTATTTATATCAAAATCTCCTACAATAAGAGAAACTATTTCATATTGGACAGAAGAAAAAATAATGGAATCATTAATTGATGCAGGAATTTCAAAATAACCTTTGTCATCATTGGTAGTTCCTATCTTCTTAGTATAGTTTACAATATTTATGGCAAATCCCTCTAATGAATCAGCAACGATAATTCCCTTTAGTCTTTGAGATTGTCCAAAGCTATTTACTAAAACAAAAAGAAATATGAAGATGGGTAAAATTTTGGTCATATAATGAATTAGTTTTATGACCAGATTCAATCTATTTTCTTACAGATAAACTTGAAAATTCCGTCATACTAATTCAAAAGACGAAAAATCATAAAAAATGTTGCGATTATATCAATACTATTTACGATCCTTATAAACTTTACTTTGAGAAACTAAAAATTCAAGAAGATTTAACTCGTTCCCTTCCTCCAGATATGATTTATTTAATCCATTTTCTTCTGCAAAGAAGATAAAGTCATTAATCTGGTCCATTTCTAAAGCTAAATTTGTTTTAAAAAACTCATCATTGTACATTTTTCTAACCTTAACATCTATATCCGCCGGAACCTTATCCTCATTTTTATCTTTATTCTTAAAAACTATCTTAAAAAGATTCACAAAGTTTAGTCCATAAATCATCCTATCTTCTAAAAAGACTTTGTTTTCTAACTCAGATAATTCATCAGCTGTCCAATCATAATCCGTATCATTAATCCTATCCGAGGTAAGTCTAGCGACATCATCTAATCCGCTCTCTGAAACATCAATTTTTTTAACGTCAATAGAAACATTACCTAACAGATCGTATGGAGTAACAATAACTTCATCTAGCAGATTAACAGATTCATTCAAAAAAATGTTCAACCTCCTATTATTTAATACACCCTTATCAATTAATACTACAAACTTTTGATATTGCATCGCTATTACCTCTATTTTATCATTGGTACCAACACTTATCCTAAAATTACCTTTATCATCTGTAATAGTCCCCTTTTTAGTAGTCAAGTTATAGACAACAACGCCCTCGACATCATCACCAATCGGGGCACTTACTCGACCATCAATCATAACTCTAGATGTTATCTGAGCAAAAGAAAAACTAATTGTAAAACATATAAAGAGTAGGGATAATTTCATTTTCATAGTTAGCTGGGTTAAATTTGTATGTATTGAAGATACTATATTTTTTCAATATGTTTTGAAGATTTCTCTATAAGAAAACGTTAAACTACCTTTACTAAAAACAATTATATGCAAAACTGTGTCATTGCGAGTACATCTACAATACATGGAAGTGGTCCGTTAGAATATTTATTTGATACTTTAATTGAACTTTACAAAGATTCTGAACAAATTTTATTTATACCCTATGCACGTCCAGGAGGAATCTCTCTAGATGAATATACAATAGGAGTTAATAATATTTTTAAGAAAATAAATAAAAGAATACTTGGGATTCACATGTTTTCTAATATAGCGGAAGCGTTCGAAAATACACAAGGAGTTTTTACTGGTGGGGGAAATACATTCTTACTTGTTGATCAACTATATAGAAACCACGTACTAGAACCTCTTAAGCAAGCAATCGACACAGGTGTTCCTTATCTGGGCACCAGTGCCGGAAGTAATATCTGTGGACTTACCATGCAGACAACAAATGATATGCCCATTGTACACCCTCCAAGTCTTAAAACTCTAGGGATTATTCCTTTTAACATAAATGCACATTATTTAGACCCTGATCCAAACTCTACACATAAAGGAGAAACTAGAGAAACCCGTATTAAAGAATTTCATAAATTAAATCCGCAACCTGTAGTTGGACTTAGAGAAGGAAGTTGGTTAAGAATTCGAGAAAATGATATTCAATTAAAGGGAGAACTCTCTGCTAGAGTTTTTGAACAAAATAAAACTCCCTATGAAATAAAACCAGACAACTCTTTATTAGGATTAAATTAAACTTTGTATGCAGTACCAAAAAATTCTTGACACCATCCAAGAAGAATTATCGAATAAACAAAATAATGGTAAAGTTGCCTCCTATATTCCTGAATTAGCTAAAGTGGATCCAAATAAATTTGGAATGCACTTATATTGTATTAACTCTGGTCATTATGGTTTTGGAAATGAACAAGAACAATTTTCTATTCAAAGTATATCTAAGGTATTTTCTTTAACACTAGCGATGTCTTTATTAGACGATGAGTTGTTTGAACGAGTAGATGTGGAACCTTCTGGAGATCCTTTTAATTCTTTAGTACAATTAGAGTACGAAAACGGAATACCCAGAAACCCTTTAATTAATTCGGGTGCTCTTGTTATTGCTGATGTTTTAGTTTCGACGCTAGAAAATCCCAAGAAACAGCTTTTAGAATTTATTCATGAAATCGCGGGGAATGTAACTATTGATGTTAACTCAAAAGTTTTTAATTCTGAAATGAAATATAGTCATAGAAATGCTTCTCTACTGCATTTGATGAAATCTTTTGGTAATATCAAAAACGACATAGAAACTGTATTAGATTTATATATTTACCAATGTTCTATAGCTATGTCTTGTAAAGAATTAGCAACCGCTTTTATGGTTTATGCAAATTCTGGAAGGACTCTATTTGGTGAAAAACAAGTTATCTCTGAAAGAAAAACAAAACGTATTAATGCTATTATGCAAACTTGCGGTTTTTATGATGAAGCAGGAGAGTTTAGTTTTAGAGTAGGTTTACCTGGTAAAAGTGGAGTTGGAGGTGGAATTGCGGCTATTCATCCAGGTCAATATGCCGTTACAACTTGGAGCCCTCCATTAAATCCTAAAGGAAATTCTGAATTAGGAATGTATGCATTAGAAAGATTAACTACTTTGACTGGGTTTTCTATTTTTTAAGAGTTTTTTTTAAATTTTCTTCTGAAACACCTGTAGTTTGTATTGAAGTATTTAGTTTCCTTTTAAAATAATTACATAAATGGACGAATAAAATCACCAATACGAAATAGACAAATAGCGAGTTATAGGTTGTACCTCTACCCGAATGTACCATGATCGAAGTAGCCGATAAAGGAAGTGAAACAATAATAAGCTTGATCCAATCCCAATCTTTTCGCTTAATCAAAAAATAAATTAAAGGAAATAACAACAAACCTGCATATGGTATAGGTATAGTCGCAGTCAGTGTTCTAAACACCCTTTTCACAATAATAGTTGTATACCACAAGGGGTCATTTTTAATATCAGTCAACACTTTTTCCTTTACGACCTCTTCGTAATTTGGTAATTCTTCAGGTTTTTTATAATATAGTTTTGCATCATCGTAATAATCATCTGTCTGATATTTACCAGAATAGCGAATATTCATATTATACTTCTTATTCAAAATAGGTATCGCATAATTATATGCTATGATATCATTCCACTCGTATCCATATTTGGTGTCAAAATCTCCTAGTCCGCAAAACATAGGATGCCAAAAATTATGACCACTAATTTTGGCACCATTATATACATGACCTTTATTTAGACTAACAAAATGGCTAGTTTTTTCGAATTTTAGATTGAAATGATTTCTAATATATTTTTTACTAGAATTAAAAAAGAAAACTACCGTTATGACCAAGACTATTCTAGGAACGATCTTAATATTCTTTGATAAGAGATAAATCAATAATAAAGAAACAATAACTATCGAGATTTCATTTCTGAACTCACTAAAAAACCCAAGTATTACTCCTGATATTATTGCA